>DATJEX010000264.1:0-31657 GCA_035496135.1 Bacteroidia bacterium | reverse complement strand
CTTGCAGTCAGGTTCAAGGTAGAACCCGCGCAGATCGGTGAGTTGCTCGAGGCTGTTGGAGCAACAGGTGCAGGACTCACAGTAACAACAGTTGTTCCAGCGCTTCCGGTACAACCACCGACCGTGGCTGTTACGGAATATGTTCCGCTTGCAGCTGTTGTTGCTCCCGGAATAGTTGGATTCTGTGTTGCAGAAGAGAAACTATTCGGTCCAGACCATGTGTAGGTCGCACCTGCGATATTGCTTGCTGTCAAATTCAGTGTTGAACCAGCACAGATTGGAGAGTTGCTCGAAGCTGTTGGTGTGGCCGGTATCGGACTTACCGTTACTGCTGTTGTCGCAGCAGCACTACTGCATCCGGAAACGGTTACTGTCACCGAATACGTTCCACTGGCGGCAATGGTCGCCGCCGCAATGGAAGGATTTTGTGTAGATGAAGAAAAACTATTCGGCCCGGTCCAGGAATAAGTGGCACCGGCAACGTTGCTCGCAGTTAGATTCAGTGTCGATCCCGCGCAGATCGGTGAATTGCTCGCTGCAGTTGGCGGCGCAGGAATTGGATTTACTGTCACGACTGTAGTTCCTGCCGCACTGGTGCAACCGGCAACAGTAACGGTGAGCGAATAAGTTCCGCTCGCTGCAACAGTAGCGGCGCCGATCGTTGGATTCTGTAATGCAGATGAAAATGAATTCGGACCAGTCCATGAATATGTTGCACCTGCAACTGCACTCGTAGTTAAGTTGAGCGCACTTCCCGCACAGATCGGGCTGTTACTCGAAGGAGCGGGAGTCGCAGGCGTTGGATTGATCGTGACAGGAAGTTGTAACGTATCCGTACAGCCAAGTACCGTACTCGTGATGAGCGTGACGGTGTATGTTCCGCCTGTCGCATAGGTGTGTGTCGGATTGGTAGCGGTAGAAGTTCCGGCATCACCGAAATTCCATTGGTAACCGGAGATCGTGGTATTGGAAGAACAGGAAGAAAGATTGGTGAAACTGACAGCGGTTCCGGCGCATTGCGGAGCGTTATCGGAAAAATTCGCAGTGGCATATCCTACGTGCACGACGGCGGTGGATGTATCCGCGCAAGGCGTTCCTTTATTCGTGATGAGGGTCGCTGTATACGTTCCAACAGCTGAATAGGTGTATGTGGGATATTGTGCATGAGAAGTGTCAGCAAGTGTTGCGCCGTCACCGAAATTCCAGAACCAGTTGTTCGCGCTTGCCGAACTGTTATCAGGGAAAGTTACATTCACGCCATTACACGCGTCCACAACTCCGGAAGGCGTAATGAGCGCTTGTGCAGGAGGCGGACAAAACACCACGTTGAATTGAAAATCGCGATATGTTGTGCTCAATAAATTTCCGTTGCGGTATTCTTTTACACAGATACCAACGCAGAATTGCCCGAGCGTCGGCGGCGTTCCTGTAAGTATACCGGTTGATGAATTAAGCGCGAGTCCACCTGCACCGATCGGCTGCGTGGTCGTGAATCCGGCAAGGAAAGTAACAGGCGTGAAATTGATCACGTTGTTCGTGTAAGTAGGTGCTGCATCCGTGAACGGAGTGTAAAACGAATATGCAAGTGAATCTCCGTCTGGATCCGTCGCGGAATGATCGAATGAAAAGAAATTTCCCTGGCAGAGGAAGAGCGGAGGGAAATTGGTGAACGTAGGTGAACTGTTCGACAGGAAGTTGTTCCCGGCAACCTGAACATTATCGAGGCGTATCAATTCGGAAGTGGGAGAAGATCCATCGAAGTGAGCGCGCACCATGATCTGCACCGTATTCCCGACGAGCGGGCCTGCAGTAGCTGTTGACGGACTTGTAAATGCGTTATTCAGCGCACCATTGACAGTGAACTGCACGAATGGTCCTGAATTGATACTGTAATACGTTCTGACCGAATCATTCAGATCAAGATTTCCTGCACGTGATAGAACGGCACTCAGGTTCACACCGGTTGCGAAAGAAGAAATATTGATCTGTTGTGACAACCATGTTGCCTGGCCGTTATTCGCTCCGGAAAATTCGAAAAGATTATTCTGAACGGAAGCGTAGTTAGGAGGAGTTGTTCCGAGCGAACGAGTCCATGCGGTTGTACCGGCATCCACCGTTGTCCCGTTGGCCAGTGTAAAATCCTCCAGCCAAATCATGGAAGACCCTTCAATGTCGGTCGAAACGCTGGCACCGATACAATTGCAGGAAGCGTTAACATTGCTCGTGGAAAGATTCCGGCAGCAGACCTGGTAATAACAATGGTATCCGCCTGGATTAGCAGGCAGGTTGTTTACGGTTGTGGTATAAATTCCCTGTTCAACACAAGGCATTGGGTTTGGTGGAGCCGCGCAGCTATCCAGGTTCGAGGGGATCCCCGTTACTGTGCCAAGATTCATTGTGAAATCTTTCGTCGGCGCAAATGTGGCACCATTGTATCCCCTCACGGCAATGGTCACAGTATTCGGAAATGCAGCTGTACCCGAAGAGCAGTCCCTGAAAAGTTTGAGCGTGAACGTATAGCTTGATCCGCCGTTATAGACATACGTGAGCGTACCACCGACAATATGGGTTGACCAACCGGAGATTGTGAGTGAGAGAAACGCCAGGAAAAGGAGTAGTCGTTTTTTCATAGGGGAATCGGTGAGGTGAATTCGATGCTGGTATATAAATGAACATTCCTATCGGCACATTTCCCCCGGTAGAGAGGGAGCGTACGATAGTGAATTTGACTGATAGATCGGAAGAGGGTGTTTGGTAGCAGTTTTGTTCATGCGGAACTCCTCCATTAGGGGATTATATACGTTGATAACCTGTTAATAGTTGCCCTGGGCGGACAAACAATAAAGAATAAAAGACGGAGGCAACTATAAGGGGGACAGAATCAATGGGCGTCGAAATAGCCAACATCCATTTTCCGGCCCGAAATGATCGATTCTGCCCACTCGAGGGCCCTGGTTTTAAGGCTGGCAAATTCCGCCTGGTCGGGCAGATCCATCAGGGCTGGAATCAGTTCGGACCGGACTTCCCGCTGCAGGTCTTTCAGTTCGATCCGGAAAAGCAATGTCTGCCTGAAATTTTTACCCGGGCAGAACAAAAGCAGGAAAAGGGATTCGTCAAATTCAAAGGGAAGCAGGAGTTCTGCAGTGGAGACCAATGTTTCCTTCCCTGCTTTTTCCAGCAGTTCAAAGATCTCGGCATCATTCTCCGAACGCATCATTTGTCAATAATCAATTACCAATTTTCCTGACATCTGTCATGCCACCTCTTGAGTGGGGTCATTCAGCAATTTTTGACCCGGAAATACATTTGTTACATGACATCTGTGAATATAGCCAAAGAGTTGCGGAGTTATCCTGATCTGAAAATGAAAGATCTCGTGAAACTGATCCGTGAAGAATATGTTCCTGCGATCCGGGAATCGTTCAGCACCATCATCACGCTTCTTGGCTCGGCGCACATTGTTGAACCTTCGGAAGAGGAAGTGAATTATATACTGCATCACGTGCAGCGGCTAGCGGAAGAATTCAGGGTTCATGCAGAAACTGAAGACACAAAACTATTCCCGGTAAAACATTTCCTCTATACGGACGATCATCATCTCGACAGGGAAGCGGGCCGGTTGCTGCAGGAAAGCCTGAAGGAACATGCTCGGTTCCGTTTCGAAATGAGCAACATCCGCAATCTTTCCGCAGAATATCACTGCGAAGTTACTTCATCTCCCTCTCACAAACTCGCCTACGCACAACTGAGTGACCTTGAACAGGACATGAAAAGATTGTTTTTCATTGAAGAAGAATACCTCTTCCCAAAATTGAAACGAACATTCAAATCAGTTTAAAACAACAAATACCCGCTAACATGAAACCCATCGTAATCGCAACAGATTTTTCAAAGACCGCACGCAATGCTGCTGAGCATGCCGCGAAACTCGCGAAGGATCTCTCTTCGGAACTGATCCTCGCGCATGTGTGGTCGTTACCGGTCATGACCGGCGAAACGGTCGCTTTCCCGTATTCCATTGATGAAATGGAAGAAAGCAATATGAAAAGGGTGAACGCCGAAGCAAAATTCATCAGGGAAAAATGGAACGTGCCGGTTAAAGCCGTAGCGCGTTTGGGATTTTTCAATGATGAAATGAACCAGCTCTGCAAAGATGAAAATGCGGCCATGGTGGTCATGGGAATGGGCCATCGCAAAGGAGAACATTTCTTCGGAAGCACCACAACACTTTTCACCAGGCATACACAGTTCCCTGTACTCATCATTCCGGAAGATGCAGATTATCACAAGATCAAAAAGATCTTACTCGCTACAGACCTGGTCACGAGTCACCGCTGGCAGGAACTCAACGCACTGAAAGAATTGGGACAGGCGTTGAAAGCAAGTGTTCACCTGATCTATGTGAGCGAAGACCTCGAGTCTGCCGCTATGCATCACAAGAAAGACGGTGTAAGAATAGAAAAAGTCCTTTCGGCCGGCGCTGATCAATGGCATTTTGAAAGCGGTGAAGTAGTGACAGCCGTTTCAGAAGAAGCGGAAAAACTTCACGCCGATCTGATCGCCGTGGTTCACCATCAGCTTCCCTGGTACAAAAAGATTTTTCACCTGAGTACAACGAAAGAACTTTCATTCGCCACCCATTTACCATTGATGGTTTTTCCGGAACACAATACATCTATCCGTAAATGAACTGACAAGGATCAGTATTCAAAAAGGATTTCGTCATAAAAATCCGGCCGCAGAGTTTTCAAATTTGAACTGGTAAACGAAAAAAAAATTGTTCCGATGGGGCGAATGTGCAGTTCTTCTGCGCAGAGCGGGTAGTCGGAACATGAAACAGACCAACCGGCATTCGCCCCGTCGGTTGGTTATTAAAATCAACAGCCATGTATCTCACGATCTTTGATCACGAAACAATAAGCCAGGTCAGGAAAAAATTCTCCGCCGAATTTCCATTCCTGCGCATCGATTTTTTCCGTCCGCTTGCCGAAAATGTTCCGTATAGTGCGCTGCGTGTAATGGATGAAGATGCAGAGATCGGGAGTTTGAGGAAAAAACACAATTCGGGGGCGATCAGCATTTCTCCTAGTGATATTACCGGGGAAGTGGAGAATAAATTCCTTGATCTTTTCGGATTACACATACAGATCTTCCGCCGTTCGGGAAATACCTGGTTGCTTACTACCACAACGGATGCAATGACCCTGCAGCAGCAGAATGCGCTTGGAGAAGAAATGCATACTTCCGTTCCTCAGCCTGAGCCGGAAGACATTCATGAACACGAGTGAAAAAACGGAAAAGCCATGGAATTTTTCAATGAATACCGAACCGATCTTGCCGCTCTTTTACTGAGAGTGATACTCGGCATTTTGTTTCTTGGCCAGGGATATGACAAAATCTTCGGGATGGGATTGAAGGAAACAGAACGAGGAATGGATGAGGCGATGTCGAAAACACATCTCCCAACGCCATTCATCAACATCATCACCATTGTTTCTTCCGTACTTGAATTTGCAGGAGGACTTCTGCTGATTGTCGGATTGTGGACGGTACCGGCATTGTTCATTCTTGCACTTGATCTCGCGATCGTGGCACTCGGAATGAGCCTGCGCCAACCACTCTGGGACATGCGCCATTTCTGGCCGCGACTGGTCATGCTCATCATTCTGCTTTTGCTCCCGATGGAGCACGATCGTTTTTCGATCGACAATTTTTTCCACCTGAATGGGATACACGTCATCGCAGGTTGAAAAGGAAACACATTGTTACCATTGCGGCGACAAATGTTCTGCTCATCCCGTAATTGCGGAAGGACACGCTTTCTGTTGTGATGGCTGCCGCCTCGTTTATGAATTACTGAGTGAGAACGGGCTCTGCACATATTATTCACTGGAAAAGAATCCCGGAATAAAACAGGAAGAGGAGAAGCACGATGGAATCTATTCAGCGCTCGACGATCCTGCGATAAGGCAGAAACTCATTCAGTTTGAAAATGGAAATATTTCGCGCGTGATCTTCCGCGTACCCGTGATGCATTGCACTTCGTGCATTTACCTGCTCGAAAATCTTCACCGTATTCATTCACCTGTCATTTCTTCCCGCGTGAATTTCCTGCGGAAAGAAGTCACGATAGATTTTGACAATGCAAAAACCACATTGGGCGAAGTGGCGCGTCATCTTTCCGCCATCGGTTATCCGCCATCGCTCAATCTGCTCGACAGCGAGAAGGGGAAGAAGAAATCCTGGTTTGATAACAGGGTGATCAAGATCGGTGTCGCGGGATTCTGTTTCGGGAATATCATGATGCTCAGTTTTCCCGAATATCTTTCGCACGGAGAACTGAACACAACACCACAACTGCGCACCTTCTTCGCTTTACTTTCCCTTTTACTTTCTCTTCCTGTCCTGCTGTATTCCGCATCCGGATTTTTTGTTTCGGCGTGGAAAGCCATTCGCAGCAGAACGCTGAACATCGATGCACCTATCGCGCTGGCGATCGCGGTCACATTTCTCCGTAGCGTTTATGAGATTTCTTTCGCGCACGGCAGCGGATATCTCGATTCGATGAGCGGAATTGTTTTCTTCATGCTGCTCGGAAGATTCTTCCAGGACCGCAAGCATGATGATCTTGTTTTCGACCGCGATTACCGTTCTTATTTTCCGATCGCGGTGGACGTGATCGTCAATGGAAAAGAAAAAGCTTCGCCTGTCACCAGTTTGCGGAAAGGAGATGAGATCATTATTCGCGGCGGGGAATTGGTTCCGACAGACGCGTTGCTTCTTTCCGACACGACATTGATCGACTACAGTTTTGTTTCCGGTGAATCGGAGCCGGTGAAAGTGCGGAAAGGAGAAAAAATATTCGCAGGCGCACGGCAGGCTGCAGGAAGCGCGCGGTACACCGTAGAAAAAGAAACATCGCAGAGTTATCTCACCCAATTGTGGAACAATGACGCGTTCTCCCGCGAGCGTGAAAAAAGTTCGGGAGCATATATCGACCGGATCAACAAATGGTTTTCGTCCGCTGTTTTCCTGGTCGCTTTTTCTTCTGCATTATTATGGTTGTTCATTCAGCCCACGAATGCGCTCAATGTGATGACGGCCGTGCTGATTGTAGTTTGTCCGTGTACACTTCTGCTGGCATCAACCTTCACCAATGGAAATATTCTCCGATGGCTGGGGAAAGAAAAATTCTACCTCAAAAATCCCGGTGTCATTGAACGCATTGCCGGAGCAGATACGATCATTTTCGACAAGACCGGAACGATCACAACCTCGGATAACAAAGCGGAATATGTTGGTGAAAGACTGAGCGAAGAAGAACAGATCGGATTCCGTTCGCTCGCTGCACAGTCAGGCCATCCGTTCAGCAGGAAGATCGCAGGGTATTTTGCAAACGCGGATCGCCTACCGATGAAGGAGGTGAGAGAAACGGAAGGGAAGGGGATCACCGGGGTGTTGAACGGGAAAACGTATCTCATCGGATCGGCGTTGTTCGCCGGGAAAAACGGTTCGTTGCATGATGCAAGTGAATCGTGGATCGCGGTCGATGGAAAAGTAAAAGGAAGATTCATTTTCAGCCACCAGCAACGGCCCGGATTGCACGACGTGATCCGCGAAATGTCGGGAAAGAAAGAAATTCATCTTTTATCGGGCGACAATGATTCGCAGCGCAAACAACTGGAAAAATATTTTGGTGAACGCATGCATTTCAATTATTCACCTGAACAAAAACTGAATTACATCAAACGATTGCGTTCATCCGGAAAAAAGGTGATCATGATCGGCGATGGACTGAACGACGCGGGCGCGCTGATGGAAGCGGATGCGGGCATCGCACTTTCGGATAACATGAACAGTTATTTTCCGGCGTGCGACGCCATTCTATCGGGTGAAAAATTCCGCGAACTGCCGACACTGTTGTCTTTTACCAGCGTAGCGAATAAAGTCGTCACCGCAAGTTTCATCGTTTCTGTCCTTTATAATATCTGCGGGATCTATTTCGCCGTCACGGGGCAAATGTCGCCGCTCGTCGCTGCTATTCTCATGCCGGCGAGTTCATTCAGTATGATCCTGCTGACGACAATCGCGGTTCGCATCGCCGCATTCCGCAGGATAAATAAAAGCTTCCGCACCTGACCGAAATCATATTCTTCCTTGAGTGTCATCATCAACGCTCTTTTACTGCTCAAATAGTTTTGTGACGGAAATCAAAACAGGCAGAAAACAGATGAGTGCCATATTCATTCTAATAGGAGCAAGCCTCACCATCGCGACGGGATTTCTTGTCGCGTTCATTCGTTCATCAAAGGCCGGGCAATTCGACGACAGCGTTACTCCAGCTGTCAGGATCCTCTTTGAAAATGAAACAGTGCAAAAGAAAGAAAACAAAACTCGCAAGTAATTATGACTACGGATCAACCGATTGAAAAATTCAGTTACGACAACACCATCGTCAAATGGTTCGCCTATGCCACGATGCTCTGGGCGATCGTTGGAATGTTAGCCGGACTTTATGTCGCGCTCGAACTTGTTTTTCCGCAGATGAATCTCGGAATGTCGATGACCAGTTTCGGAAGACTGCGCCCGCTGCACACGAACGCGGTGATCTTCGCATTCGTCGGTAACGGAATTTTCATGGGTGTGTATTATTCGCTGCAACGCTTGTGCAAAACAAGAATGTTCAGCGATAAACTCAGCAAGATCCATTTCTGGGGATGGCAGCTCATCATCGTGGCCGCCGCGATCTCTCTTCCGCTCGGTTACACCACCGGGAAAGAATACGCCGAACTCGAATGGCCGATCGATATCATGATCGCGCTCGTGTGGGTGACGTTCGGCATCAACATGTTCGGCACGATCATCAAAAGAAGAGAAAGACATTTATATGTAGCGATCTGGTTTTACATCGCGACGTTCGTCACCGTGGCGATGCTGCACATTGTGAACTCTATCGAGATCCCCGTCACGTTCATGAAAAGTTATTCCTGGTACGCAGGCGTGCAGGATGCGCTCGTGCAATGGTGGTACGGACATAACGCCGTTGCATTCTTTCTCACGACTCCCTATCTCGGATTGATGTATTACTTCGTTCCGAAAGCTGCGAATCGCCCTGTATATTCTTACCGTCTTTCCATCATTCACTTCTGGGCGCTCATTTTTCTTTACATCTGGGCGGGACCGCACCACTTACTCTACACCGCACTTCCTGATTGGGCGCAATCGCTCGGTGTTGTTTTCTCGGTGATGCTCATCGCTCCATCGTGGGGAGGAATGATCAATGGATTGCTCACGTTGCGTGGCGTGTGGGATAAAGTGAGAGAAAGTGCCGTGTTGAAATTCATGGTGGTCGCTGTGACCGCATATGGAATGGCAACATTCGAAGGGCCGATGCTTTCACTGAAAAATGTGAACGCGATCGCGCACTACACCGATTGGATCATCGCGCACGTACACGTGGGCGCACTCGGATGGAACGGATTCCTCACGTTCGGAATTCTTTACTGGCTTATTCCGCGATTGTTCCGCACCGAATTGTATTCGCAGAAACTGGCGAACGTGCATTTCTGGCTGGGAACACTCGGCATCATCTTCTATGTTGTTCCGATGTATTGGGCTGGATTCACACAAAGTTTAATGTGGAAAGAATTCAATCCGGATGGAACGCTGGCGAATAAATTCCTTGATACCGTTACGCACCTCGCCCCGATGTATGCATTGCGTTCAGTTGGCGGAACACTTTATCTCATTGGTGCGCTCGTAATGGTGTACAACATCATCAAAACCGTGAAGCAGGGAAATTTCCTGGCGAACGAAGAAGCAGAAGCGCCGGCGCTTGCAAAAGCATATACGATCCGCGGATCAGAACACTGGCATCGCAGGATTGAAAGAAGGCCTGTTCGTTTACTGCTCATCAGCCTCATCGTTGTGGCGATCGGCGGTATCATCGAATTCATTCCAACTTTTCTCGTGAAATCAAATATTCCGACGATCGCGAGTGTGAAACCGTACACACCACTCGAATTGGAAGGGCGTGATATTTATGTGCGTGAAGGATGTTACACCTGTCACTCACAAATGATCCGCCCGTTCCGTTCCGAAACCGTTCGTTACGGTGAATATTCGAAAGCGGGAGAATTCGTTTACGATCATCCGTTCCAGTGGGGATCGAAGAGAACCGGGCCGGATCTCGCACGTATCGGTGGAAAATATGGTGATGCGTGGCACTACAATCACATGTACGATCCGCAATCCATGTCACCGGGATCCATCATGCCTTCCTATCCATGGCTTTTTGAAAATAAAGTCGATCTCACGATCACTCCGAAAAAGATCAAAGCGATGCAGACACTCGGAGTTCCATATCCCGCAGGATTTGAGAACATCGCTGCTGATTCAGCACTCAAGCAGGGTGAAACGATCGTTGCAGGATTGAAAAAAGCAAAAGTTCAGGAAGTAGCTGCACTTGCACCGGATGATGAGATCGTAGCGCTCATCGCTTATCTCCAGCGCATGGGAACAGATATCAAAGGCAATGTAAAAACCGCATCAAAATAACCGTGAAGGAGATCATGCTGATCCCTTCACGGTAAAAACGAAACAATATGAAATTCATCAACTATCTCACATCCATCTCCGGGGTCGACATTTATCCGCTCATCTCCCTGCTTGTTTTCTTCCTGTTCTTCGTCGTGCTCACGATCTACATCCTGCGGACCGATAAGGAAAGAATGAAAGAGCTCGCCGCCATTCCGGTGGACGAACCCGTGAAAAAGGATAAAAAGAGCAACGATCAAAAATAAATCAAGACGTATGTCCACTTCAAAATCATTCCGCAATATGATCGCAGGCGCAGTGCTGCTGCTGCCGGGATCTCTTTTAGCACAGCAGGCCGGGTCAACATCATCGAACGATTCCATTTTCTCCAATACCGCTTTCGATGTGATGCTTTCGGTGATCGTGCTGCTCTTCCTGATCATCGTCGGGTTTGCTGAATTGGTGAAAGGTGCTGCGCGATTTCAACTCAACAAACAGGAGAAAGGGAAGAATGACAGCGGGAAAACACTTGGTGTACTTCTGCTCGTGATGCTGTTGCCCCTTGCATCGTATGCGCAAACCGCCGCTTCCGTTTCACCTGGAGTTGGTTATTGGGGAATGGGCGCTATGCTCTTTTACATCATGCTATCGGTGATCATCTTCGAATGCATCATTATTTATATGTTGTTCTGGAGCGGAAACATGCTGCTGAATGTGCAGGAGAAAAAAATGAAGAAGCTCGCGGCGGAGAAAGTGCACGTTCCATCTTTCATGGAAAAACTCAACGCATCCGTTGCGGTGGCCGACGAACAGGCGATCATGCTCGATCATGATTACGATGGCATCCGTGAATTGGATAATGATCTTCCGCCCTGGTGGAAATATGGATTCTATGCGACGGTTGTATTTGCTGTCATTTATCTCGTCCACTTCGAAGTGCTTCACACCGGACCGAGCAGCCTGGAAGAATATCAATCAGAACTGAAAGAGGGAGAACAGCAGGTGGCCGAATACAAGAAGAGCGCGCTCAATCTTATTGATGAAACGACGGTGACACGCCTCATGGATGCCGCTTCGCTTGCAGAAGGGAAAGCAATTTTCCAGGAGAACTGCGTGGCATGTCATGGTGATAACGGAGAAGGAAAAGAAGGGCTCGGCCCGAATTTCTGCGACGATTACTGGTTGCACGGAGGAAGTATCAATAGTGTTTTCAAAAGCATCAAATACGGGTGGACCGACAAAGGAATGAAATCGTGGCAACAGGATCTTAAACCATCCGAGATACAGCTCGTGGCGAGTTTTGTGAAATCATTGCGCGGAACAAATCCGCCGAATCCGAAAGAGAAGCAGGGCGACTATTATGTCGATCCGGATGTTGCACCGCTGAAGGATTCAGCCGCCGCGCCGAAAATGGATTCAGCTGCGATACCAAAAACAGATTCTGCAAAATAAATTTCAATGGAACCGCTAACAGTGAAGGAGAATGCCGGGGAGAACAAAGATTCTTTTCGTGATCACATCGCCACGATAAGGAACGATGGCAAGCGGAATTATATCCATCCGCTCAAACCGAAAGGACGCCTGTATCGTTTGCGCTCGATCACGAGCACGGTTTATCTCGTCGTGTTTCTTTTGCTTCCGTTCATCAAACATGATGGCGAACCACTTTTCCTTTTTAATATTCTCGAACGGAAATTCATTCTCTTCGGCGTGATCTTCTGGCCAACGGATTTCATCATCTTCGGGATCGGCATGATCACGTTCATCGTGTTCATTGTTTTATTCACGGTCGTCTTCGGGCGTGTGTTCTGCGGATGGGCCTGTCCGCAAACGATCCTGATGGAAATGGTCTTCCGCAAGATCGAATACTTTTTCGAAGGCGATTCGAATGAACAGATCCGTCTCGCGAAAATGAACTGGAACGCCGAGAAGATCCGTAAACGCGGAATGAAACTTTTCGTCTTCGCCATTATTTCATTCATCCTCGCGAATTTCTTTTTGTCCTACATCATCGGCATGAATGAAATTCTCGATATCTATCGGGCAGGAACTTCAACTTCAGGTTCACTTACCGCGGTGATCATCTTCGCCGGGATTTTCTTCGGACTCTTCTCGTGGTTCCGCGAACAGGCTTGTCTCATTGTTTGTCCGTACGGAAGATTGCAGGGTGTTCTGCTTGACAGGAATTCCATTGTGGTGGCGTATGATTACCAGCGTGGCGAACCGCGCGGGCACATCAGCAAAAAAGAAAAGGAAAAACAACTTGGTGATTGTGTCGATTGTTCGCTCTGCGTGAAAGTGTGTCCAACGGGAATTGATATCCGCAATGGTACGCAGATGGAATGTGTGAACTGCACGGCGTGCATTGATGCATGTGACGAAGTGATGGAAAAAGTCCATCGTCCGAAAGGGTTGATCCGTTATGCTTCCGAAGAAGGAATAAAGAACAAACAACCATTGACGATCACACGCCGCATCAAGGCTTATTCTTTTGTGCTTGCTTTACTGGTTGGCGTTCTGGTGTTTCTTCTCGCCACACGTTCTGATATTGACGCGACCGTTCTCCGCGCTGGCGGGCAACTTTTTGAAGAGCGCCCGGGCGACAGCATTTGTAACCTGTACACCGTGAGTGTGATCAACAAAACCAGAAAGGACATGCCACTCTCATTCCGCCTTGATTCAAACGACGGCACGATCCAGATGGTGGGAAAACCGGTGGTTGTGCCGAAAGAAGGAAAAGCGGAATCAGAATTATTCATCATCAAACCGAAGAGCACGCTCACCTCTCGCAAAACAAAAGTGAAAGTAAGTGTGTATTCGGGAAATAAACTCATTCAAACCGTCTCGACCAATTTTCTCGGGCCAATAAGCAGGTAACATGAACTGGGGCATTCGCATTACGATTCTTTACGTTGTATTTGTTGTCATGATCCTGACAATGGTGTACATGGCATCCAGCCAGAAGGTTGAACTGGTGAGCGACGATTATTACAAACAGGAGCTCGCTTTCCAGCAACAGATCGATCGTTCCGACGCTGCATCCAGATTGCTGGAGCAACCAACCGTAATTCCGGGTGTGAACAATGTGGAGATCCAGTTTCCATCTGCCATTCCATCCGATTCGGTTTCCGGGAAAATTCTTTTTCTCCGTCCTTCCGACGCCTCCCTTGATCGTGAATTTCCGATCAAAGCAAACGCATCATTGATGGAAATTCCCAATGGAAAATTCAGCAAGGGATTGTACCAGGTAAAGATGAACTGGACCATAAATGAAAAAAAGTATTACAACGAATACTCGATCTACATTCCATGATATTCCTGTTGCCCGCTTTTTTACTTGGATTGATCGGCAGCCTGCATTGTGTAGGCATGTGCGGGCCCATCGCGCTTGCTGTTCCCGTGCGTGAAAAGACCGGGATGAATTATTTTTCGCGTTCGCTCATCTACAGTGGCGGACGCGCATCCACCTATGCACTCATGGGAGGAATTTCCGGGTTTGCCGGATCAGCTATTCAATGGGCAGGAGGACAACAATGGCTTTCGATCATCTGCGGATCGCTCATTCTTTTTTTTCTCATTGCCGGATTGACAGGAAAAAGAATGCGGATAAAATTCATTCACAATAAACTGAATTTTCTGCGCGGGAAAATGGGTTTGCTTTTCGGAAAGAAAAATAATGGCTCCGTTTTTCTCATTGGGGTCCTGAACGGATTGCTTCCCTGCGGACTCGTTTACGCCGGACTTGCGGGCGCGGCTTCCACAGGAAATCTGCTGTACGGAATGTTTTTCATGTTCACGTTCGGGATCGGAACGTCGCCAGCGCTTATGGCACTCATGCTCGCGGGAATGAAGATCTCGGTGCAATGGAAAGAGAAGATCAACCGGATGGTTCCGGTGTTCGTCGCGGTCATGGCGATCATGCTTGTGCTGCGCGGAATGCAATTGGGAATTCCATTGTTGAGTCCGCAACCGGAACACGGCAAGATCGTTTGTCCACATTGTTTACAGGCCGGCAACTGACCTTTATCAGTTTTCATCCTGATTCCACTCATCTTCCGGGAACCAGTCCCCATCTAACTTCGATTGTTTTTATGGTTTCGAAAGACCTCATCGCCCGATATGATGTAGCGGTTCCCCGTTACACGAGTTATCCGTCTGTTCCGCATTGGGACAGGGAAACACCTGCTGCAGAAATATGGAAAAAAAATGTGATGGATGCATGGACAAAAGGCGGGAAAGATCTCAACCTGTACATTCATCTTCCGTTCTGTGAAAGTCTTTGCACGTATTGCGCCTGTAACACACGCATCACAAAAAATCATTCGGTGGAAGAACCATACATCAAGGATGTGCTGAAGGAATGGGCAATGTACACTGACATCTTCGGTGAAGACCCACGCATCACGGAACTTCATCTCGGCGGAGGCACACCGACATTTTTCAAGGCGGAGAATCTCGCTGCGCTTGTCGGTGGCATAGCATCGGGTTCTGTTCTGGCAAAAAATGCGGTGTTGAGTTTTGAAGCGCATCCGGCGAATACAACATCGGGCCATCTCGAAATGTTGTACGCGAATGGATTCAGGAGAATAAGCATCGGGATACAGGATTTTGATCCGAAAGTGCAACGCCTCATTCACCGCCGCCAATCAGAAGAACAGGTAAAAGCGATCACGAATCTCGCGCGCATTATCGGATTCACTTCCATCAATTTCGATCTCATTTACGGACTGCCTTCACAAACGATCGGATCGATAACCGAGACGATCAACAAAGTGATCGCCATTCGTCCCGACCGCATCGCTTTTTATTCCTATGCGCACGTGCCGTGGGTGAAACCGGGCCAGCGTGCCTATTCGGAAAAGGATCTTCCTACTGGCGAAACGAAACGGGAATTGTATGAAACAGGAAGAGCGATGCTGGAAGCGGCCGGTTATACCGAGATCGGTCTCGACCATTTCGCACTTGCGGGTGATGAATTGCTCACTGCTGTTTACACGGGAAAACTGCATCGCAATTTCATGGGCTATACCACCGGAAATTCTCCGTTGCTCATCGGCCTTGGTGTTTCTGCGATCAGTGACACCGGAACGATGCTGGTGCAGAATGAAAAAACTGTGGAGCAATGGGCTCAACGTGTCCACCTGGGGGAATTGCCATTCTTCCGCGGACATCAGTTGAACAGGTCTGACCTCATCCTGCGGAAACATATCCTGAATATCATGTGCACGGGTGAGTCAAGCTGGTTGAAACCATCGGAACAGGTTTCCTCAATGGAAAAGATCATCGGGCGTTTAAAACCTCTCGCCGACGATGGACTTGTAAACCTCACTGATTTTTCAGTCAGCGCAACGAAAACAGGAAGAAGATTCCTCAGGAATATAGGCGCCTGTTTTGACGAGAAGCTTCATCGGTCTACCGGGAATGAACCGTTATTCAGCCAAACCGCGTGAGCCATGAAGAAAAAAACTTCGGATAATAGCGTGCGCACCGGTATATTTGCTTCAACTGATTCGCAACGGATCTCCATGAAGCAGAAAATAGAAATGCTGCAATCACTTTTCGAGTTCGCAACCGAAGGGATCATTATCTGCGATGATAAAGGTGTCATCGTGCTGGTCAATCCTGCGACAGAAAAAATATTCGGTTACAGCCGCGCTGCTTTAGAAGGAAACCGGATCGAGATGCTGCTTCCTTCCCGTTATCACAGCAAACATGTTCACAACCGCGAAGGGTATATGCAGAATCCTCATCCGCGGTCCATGGGAAAAGGAATGGATCTTTACGGCATGCGCAAAGACGGATCGGAGATCATGGTGGAAGTGAGTCTGAGTCCGTTCGAAACGGCGGAAGGAAAATATGTGATGAGTTTCATTGTCGATTCGACTGAACGGAAAAAGAACGAGATCGAACTGCGCCTGGCGCACGACCGCCTGCAGCAAACATCCGACGCACTCGCTCAATTGAATGCCGAACTCGAATCAAAAGTGCATGACCGTACGGAAGAACTCGCCGATGCTATACGCCGCCTCGCGGAATCCAAGCGTGAAGTGATGCGCGCCCTCGAGAAAGAGAAATTACTGAATGAACTCAAATCGCGATTCGTCACTACGGCGAGCCACGAATTCCGCACACCGCTCGCTACCATCCTGTCTTCCATTTCACTCATCGATCGCTATTCCGATCCGGAACACACGGAGAAAAGGAAGAAACACGTGGAGCGTGTGAAAACATCCGTCACCAATCTCACCGAGATCCTGAATGATTTTCTTTCCGTTGAAAAACTCGAGGAAGGTATCGTCCGTTTCAACCCGGTGGATGTTGACCTGATGCAACTCGTCACCGAAGTGATGAATGAAATGAGAGTGACCGCGAAGAAAGGCCAGCGCCTCATCGAATCAATGGAAGGCGATGCAATGGTCTATCTCGACCGCCAGCTGCTGAAGAATTCGCTGATCAACCTGATCTCAAACGCTGTTAAATATTCCGATGAAGAAAAGGAGATCAATGTTAACGTGAAGAATTCCCCGAAAAAACTCGTCATTGAAGTGAAGGACTACGGCATCGGTATTCCAGTGGAGGACCAGGCGAATATCTTTGAACGCTTTTACCGCGCCGGGAATTCCGCCAACATACAGGGAACCGGTTTGGGGTTGAACATTGTAAAAAAATACATAGACTTGATGGATGGAACCATCGGGTTCATCAGCGAACAGAATAAAGGAACGATATTTACCATAGAAATACCCGCACTCAAAAACAATAAGAAATGAAAAAGATCCTGCTCATCGAAGACAACCAGGAAATGCGTGAGAACACCGCCGAGATCCTGGAGTTGGCCAAATACAGAGTACTCACTGCTGCGAACGGCAAAGAAGGCGTTCGTCTCGCACAATCCGAGTCGCCTGACCTCATCATCTGCGATATCATGATGCCCGAACTTGACGGCTATGGTGTGCTGCACATGCTTTCGAAAATTGAGCAGACCGCTTCCATCCCGTTCATTTTCCTCACGGCAAAAGCGGAAAAAACGGATCAGCGCCGCGGAATGGAAATGGGGGCCGATGATTACCTGACCAAACCATTCGATGATATGGAACTGCTCGGAGCAGTGGAAGTGCGTTTGAAAAAAAGCGAACAGCTCCGCACCAAATACGAGCGCAGCATGGAAGGCCTGGACAATTTCCTCAATGAAGTGAAACAGCCGGGCGACCTGATGAAACTTTCTGAACGGAAAAAGGTCAGGACGTTCAAGAAGAAAGAAGTCATTTACCAGGAAGGTGCTTTTCCCTCCGCTATCTTTTTCCTCGTGAAAGGAAAGATCAAGACGAGTAAAATAAACGATGACGGAAAAGAATTCATCACGGCACTCATCAGCGAAGGAGAATTTTTCGGTTACAGCGCATTGCTCGAAGAACAGGCGTACACCGACTCGGCCGTAGCGATGGATGAATCGGAAGTGTGCATCATTCCGAAAGAAGATTTCTTTTCGCTGTTGTACAGCAGCCGCGAAGTTTCATCGGCATTCATTCGTTTCCTCACCAACGACATCAAGGAAAAAGAAGAGCGTTTGATCAAACTCGCTTACAATTCCGTTCGCAAGCGTGTAGCTGAAGCGTTGCTCTTGCTGCGCGAACGTTTCGCGGGCGAGAAAAAAGATCCGTTCAGCATGGCCATCTCGCGTGAAGATCTTGCGAATCTCGCAGGCACCGCGCAGGAAACGGTCATCCGCACACTTTCTGACTTCAAGGAAGAACGTATCGTGGATGTGAAAGGAAGCAACATCACCATTCTCGAAGCCGGAAAGCTGGAGAAGATGAAGAACTAGGGATCAATTGCTGATTGTACGGATATACCGATTACAAATCTCTACAAATCGTTTCCTGGTCATTAATGGTAATCCGTACGATCCGTAATCCGTATTTCCGCGGAATCTGTAATTGATCCTTGCACAATGGCTAGTGCGCCGATGCCAGCCATTTTTCCGGATCCATTTTTCCGATGCCGGTCTTCCATACTTCGAAATGCAGAACGGTTTGTCCGTCGTCAGCATCTGTTCCCACTTTTCCGATCGACTGTTTCGCTTTCACTTTATCACCCTGTTTCACGGTCACGGATTCGAGTTGGGCGTAAACAGTCAGGTATTCTCCGTGACGGACAATGACGAGCCAGCCCGAACCTTCGATGTTGGTCACGCCGGTCACTTCACCATCGAAGATCGCGCGTGCGCTGGAACCTGCTGTGGTCGCGATGTCAATTCCATTATTGTTCACGTACACACCTTTCAGAACAGGATGTTCCTGTTTACCGAAGTGGCCCGTGATGCTTCCCTGCAAGACCGGCCACGGCAACGCACCCTGGTTGCCGGCGAAATTATCAGAGAGCAATTGCGCATCGGGAGTAAGTACCGACGTATTTACTGTGGTGGAAGTTGTAGTGGTGGTTGTAGTTGTTCCGGATTTCGGTTTTGGTACTGATGTGGATGTCGTGGTATTAGCGGCGGCAATACGTGCTGCTTCATCCGCGATGAGTTTCTGGATGGCCGCGTCAATATCTGCTTTTTCTTTTTTCTTTTTCGCCAGTTCGTCTTTCAGTGTCGCCTCTTTGTCTTTCAGCTGGAGCAGCGTTTTATCCTTGTCATTCTTTTCATCGGCGAGTTGCTGAAATTCGGTTTGCTGCGTTCCGAGTAATTCTTCCTTGTCTGCTTTCTGTGCTTCGAGCGTTCGCAGGTTTTCATTCAACACCAGTTCCTGTGCGGCGATATCTTCCGCGTATTTGCGCCGGTCTTCACCCACCTGCTGCATATAACGCATACGCAGGTAAGCCTGGTTGAAGTCGGCTGATGAAAAGATGAACATCATCCGTTGCTCCGGATTCCTGTTCTTGTACGCGAACACGATCATGCGTGCGTAGTCGCGTTTCGCCTGTGCGATCGCGGTATCCAGTCGCGCGACATTCGCATTGTTCTCATCGATCTGGTCCTGCAGATCGCTCACCTCGTTGGTGATCTCGGTGATCATCGCATTACGCGCTTCAATTTTGTTGTTGATCGCGACGAGTTGTCCGAGCGAAAGTGTCTTGTTGCGGCGCGTTTGCTTGAGCAGCGAATCCGTCAGGTCGATATCGGCCTGCAGTTTTGCTTTCTTTTTTTTCAAAGCGGCTTTGTCAGGTTTTGTCGCGGCGGTTTTTGTTTTCTGTTTGGTCTTCGCGAAGACAAAAGAAGATCCCGCCACCACGAACGCAGTGACAATGAAAATGGCCGCCGGAAGACTAATGGCCCTGCGGAGGCGCTTGCTGGAGAATGATCGGTTTGCAGTCATCAGGTATCGAGAATGGAAATTCTAGTGGCTGATTCAGTTTTACCTTATTGTAAGTTACGTCAAGTCGGGCAGTTTTACCAGGGCTCTTACCGAAAAACACCGCGTGATGCGGAAAAACAAGCGTATCCTCTTTGGAAAAATCCGAATAATCCGCAGTGAACGACCTGTTGCCTGCGTCGAGGAAGAGTATCCTCATGATCTTAAACGTGGAAGGGTCAATGGATATTGTCTGTAACGGATCGGGACTGGTGATCGATCCATCGAGGACTTTCTTCAGTTTCCGTTTTCGGACCGTACTCAGTACATATTCACAACTGTCCTGGTTGATGCTCGCTTTGAGTTTTTCATCATCGGTGTAGAACGTGGCGCTGTTTCCCACGAGCAAAGCCTGCAGCATGTCAAAATCGATATCGGTCTGAAGCAAAGAACTCAGGTAAGCAAAATCGCCTTCGAAACATCTTTCTTCGGGAAGGAATTGCACGAATTTCACCGAGTCTCTCGAGATGAGTGCGCGTGCAACAGGGATCCCCACGACCGGATCGGTCACATTCATCCAGATGATGCTGTCCTTTCGCATCCGCAACATCACATTGAAACTCATGGTCGCGCTGTCGTTGCTTGCTTCACAATTCATTTTCGCCGACATCCAGTTGAAATGAAATTCATTCTTCCACATATCCGCGATGATCGGTTTGGGCAAACGTCTTTCCATGTGACAACGGTCGTTCGCCGAAGTGTCCACGGTCTGTTGTGTCGTTTGTTTTTTCTTCTTTCTGCACGATGAGGCGCCGAATGCCATCACGGAGATCAGCAACAGGATCGGGAGAGATAATTTATTTCTTGTGGGGCAATTCATTTTTTCAGTCAATGGATCCGGTTGCTATTTTTTTGTCAAGAGTTGGGTCGCTCACACCAGCCGCTTTGGCTTTCTGCCAATAGAGCAATGCATCATTTTTATTTCCGAGCCGGAACAGGATATCTCCCATCAATTCCAGTGCCGCGGCATTATCGGGATACATTTTAAGATATTTTGTGGTGAGCGCTTGTGCTTCTTCCAGTTTGATCTTTCTTTTTTCCAGTGAAGATGCGTACGTGATCATCATTGCATAATTGGTGCTGTCGCCGGCGATGCTCTCTTCACACACGGCATCCGCTTTCGCATCATCACCTTTTCCACGGTAGGCCGCAACCAATTGCATATCGATCATGCTGCTGAAGGAAACATTTGAAATGGAATTATCCTTAGCCATTTGCAGGTTCGCGGCGGAGTGGCTGAAATCATTTTTCTTCAGTTGCAGAATACCGAGATAATAGTACGCATCCGGTTGAGCGGGATAAAGATCAATGAGGGAATTGCAGTCTTTTTCCTGCTGTGCGTCATCATTCAACAATTGATTGAGTGCAAGGATCTTTTTCCACGTGTCATAGGAATTTCCGTCGAGCACAACGGCTTGCGCATACATCGCGCGTGCGTCTTTGAATTTTTTCTGCCTGTAGAGATAATCTCCCGACACGGAATAACTCAAAGCATCTTCCGGGTCCACTCTTCGGAGTATCGCACAAAGCGTGTCTGCTTCGGTTTGCTGTGCGGAAGAAAGCGCAGCAGAAGAATCCGAAACCGGGTACCATGTTTTCAGAAGTATGACCTTTTCAGGAACTTCACCGTGATAATTGAAAGCGATCCTGGCCGTTTTGAATGCATCCACATGATCTTTCGTTTGCTCAACGTTCGCGATTCCCAGCCACGCACGGGGATCATCCGGATATTTGATGGAAATGGTTGAATAAGTTTTCATGGCGGAATCGATCATTCCCGATTCGCGGGAGAATTCTGCGTAGCGGTAATAATTTTCTTTTTCATCGGGAAAAGCAGCGATCAGATCACGATACGTTTTTCCCTGCATGGTGATATCACCTGTTTGTGAATAAACGTTCAGTCGCGAATTACAAAGCGTGTCCGACAATCCCTCGATCGACTCGATCTTCGAAAAAGTAGAAAGCGCATCGGGATATTTCTTCGCCGTCACCTGTTCATTCGCCAGCCGGAAAAGCAGGTCAGTATTCTGTTTGTCGAGTGAACAAGCGGAGTTGTAGGCTGCGATCGACTCATCCCTTCTTCCGAGCAGTTCGAGGATCTCTGCCTCGCGTATGAAATACCATTCATTCGTCGCGTTGTTTTTCACGGCTTCCTGCGCGAATCGGAGTGCATTCGGAAGATCGTTCTGTGAGCGATAAAGCCCGGCCATCTCGTAATTCGCCGCCGCATTCGTCGGATCAGAAGCAAGGATCTGCTGGAACTGCGCTTCCGCTTCCGGAATATTTCCCAGTGAACGTTCGATACATCCCTGCACAAAAAGATATTCCTCCTTCGCCTGCTGCACCGACATCGCATCATTGCGCGAAACAGTATTGTCGTTGGCATGCTTTCCATTCCCTCCATGACCGAGCGACTTGCACGATGAACAGGCAAGCACGAGGATGACGGAATAGAATGCGAAGCGTTTCATGTTATCCTAATTTCAGCACGTTGTAATCACCAATGCTCAGATCGCCTTCCACGTTATCGAGCTCGGCGAAATTCCCGATCATGGAATTCTGAATTTCACTGTCGGTGATCTTCGTGTTATTCTGAATGATGCTGTTCTTTACAACGGAATTCCCGATGGTCGTATTGTCGCCGATGGAAACATGCGGGCCGATCACACAATCCTTCAGCACCACATTCTCCCCGATGTAACAGGGCTCAATGATCTCGGCGTTATCCATTTTCACATTCGCAGAAATGAGTTTTTCCGAAGCACGCTTGAATTCCAGCACACGCTGATTCGTGTAAACGGTCGCATCCTTGTTTCCGCAATCAAGCCATTCGGTCACTTTTCCCGGCGAGAATTTCACGCCTTTGTTTTTCATATTTTCCAGCGCGTTCGTCAATTGATATTCGCCTTTATCACGGATGTCGTTGTCGAGCAGGTATTGCAATTCCTTCCGGAGATTCGCGCCGTCTTTGAAATAATAAATTCCGATGATCGCGAGATCGCTCACGAATGTTTGCGGCTTCTCCACGAAATCGGTGATCACATTCTCATTGTTCACTTTCACTACACCGAACATTCTCGGATCTTCGATCTGCTGCACCCAGATGATGCCTTCCTGTGCTGAATCGAGTTTGAAATCGGCTTTGAAAAGTGTATCGGCGAATGCTACCACAACTTTCCCAACGAGTTCATCTTTTGCACACATGATCGCGTGCGCCGTGCCGAGTGCTTCTTCCTGGTAACGGATCAATCCTTTCGCACCAACGCGCGTTGCTACATCCACCAGCATTTTCTCCACTTCTTTTCCGAAGGTGGGGCCGATGATGAAAGCGATCTCATCCACCGGCTCGTCACAAACCGTTGCGATATCTTCCACCAGCCGCTGCACGATCGGTTTACCTGCGACAGGAATGAGTGGTTTCGGAACTGTAAGTGTATGCGGCCGCATTCGTTTTCCCATGCCCGCCATTGGAATTATTATTTTCATATGATGTGATACGATGAGTAGTTGCTATTATTTACGGCAGTTTATTTTTCAAAAATTTACGATTTACGATTTGGGATTTACGAACTGTGCAAATTGTAAATCCCAAATCGTAAATCATTTAGTTCCTGTGTGACCGAATCCGCCGGCTCCGCGTTCTGTGCTTGCGAGCGCATCCGTTGGTTTCCATTCGATCTGTTCATGTTTTGCCACAACAAGCTGCGCCACGCGTTCCCCGTCATTCACCGTGAATTTCTCATTGGATAAATTGACGAGAATGACTTTTATTTCACCGCGGTAATCGGCATCGATCGTTCCCGGTGAATTCAGAACAGAGATCCCGTTTTTTGCAGCGAGTCCGCTTCTTGGTCTTACCTGCGCTTCGAACCCGACGGGAAGTTCAATGAAGAGCCCGGTGGGAATGAGTGCGCGTTCGAGCGGTGCAAGAACAACAGGCGATTCAAGATTTGCGCGGAGATCGAGCCCGGCTGAATGCGGCGTGGAATATTCAGGTAAAGGATGTTTCGATCGGTTGATGACCGGTATGAGGAGCATTGACACGAATTTACGTTTTTAGTTTTGGTTTCTCGATGAGCAGAACGACGATGATGAAGGCGGCGACGAAAAGATTATTCTCGACGATCGAAAGTATTTTGGAATCAAGCTGGATCATACCCGCGATGAAATACATTCCGATGGCGAGCCCGAGATAGCCGAGTATTTTTCCGACGTTGTATTTCACGGGATAATAGATCTGGCCGATGAAATAAGAAATGATCATCATGCTTCCGTAACAGATGAGTGTCGCCCACGCGCTTCCCATATATCCGCCGACATATTGGTTCGATGACGGGATCCACGCAAAATTCAGAATGAGCGTGACCGCCGCGCCGAAGACGGTGATCCACATTCCGAATCGTGTTCTGCCGGTGAGTTTGTACCAGATGGAAAGATTGAAATACATGCCGAGGAATAAATTCGCCAGCAACAGGATCGGAACAACCGGGAGTCCGACGCGATATGATTTCCCCACGAAATACTGGATCCAGGAAAGATTGAGCGTGGTGCCGAGGAAAATGAGCGAACAGAGGATCACGAACCACAGCATCACTTTCGCATAAAGTTCAGGAGCGTTTTTTTCATTCTTCTGCGAAAAGAAAAACGGTTCAGCCGCATAACGGAATGCCATGATGAAGAGTGTCATCAGGATGGAGATCTTGTAACACGCACCGTAAATTCCCACTTTACTCTCGGCGATCCCTTCCGGCAAAAGATTTTTGATGAGAATGCGGTCCATTGTTTCATTGATCATTCCGCCGAATCCAACGATGAGCAACGGCAATGAATAACCGAGCATGCGTTTCCACAAAGCAAGATCGAATCCTGCGCGGATGCGTGCGAGATCGGTCGAAAGCATCACGAGCGAAAGAATATTCGCGGCAAGATTCGCGATGAACGCATAACCGATCCCGATCTTCGGATCATAAAGATTCCCGAGGAATGAGCCCGGATGTTTTTCGCCGAAATATTTGCAAAGGCCCACGAAGAAAAGATTGAGAAAGACCTGCACGGCAATGTTCGTCATTTTGATCTTGACAAATCTTTTCGCACGATTTTCCTCTCTCAGTTTTGCAAAAGAAATATTGGCGATCGCATCGCTGCCGACGATGAGAATGGCCCATAGAATATATTCAGTATGTCCGGGATAACGCAACACATTTGCGATCGGCGAAGAGGCGGCAAGAAACGGAATGCTGAGCAGAACGGTGGTAATGATAACGGAGATAAGTGCGGTGGAATAAACGCGCTCTTTGTTTATTTCCGTCACAGAAAAATTGAAAAGCGCGGTTTCCATTCCGTAGGTGAAAAGAATATTGAGGAAGGAAATGTAAGCGTAGAATTCAACGTTCAATCCGAAGTCGGCCGGCTTCCCGAAAATGTACGTGAAGAATGGCACCAGCGCATAGTTGAGCATCCTACCGAAAATGGTAGTGAGTCCGTAAGTTGCAGTCTGCCCGACAAGCCGGCGTAGTGGATTCAAAAGGGACGAATTTTACCTCGTACGAAGTTCCCTGAAATCGAGGCTGAAAGGGAGCCAAAAAAGCCTATTTATACACCCCCAAACGTTGAAAAGAGTGAAAGGGAAGGTGAATGGGATCAGTGCCCTTTTCACTTTCACCCTCCATTTCACTCGGCCGAAGGCGGAAATTCTGGCGCTGTTTTTGCATCACAGAATCCGCCTTTTCACCAATGAACGGCACGAATAAACACTAACTTTGAACGATCAAAAAAAGTATCATGAAAGCACTTAAACTAATATCTGCCTTCGCCTGCCTGAGTCTCCTTTTTATGGGTTGCCCTTATGAATCGTCAGTACCGGTAGACGCTCTTTCTGTTTCCAAATCAGATCCGGCACTTGTCGGCGTGTGGAGAGATACCACGGATGATACGTACCAGTACAAGGTCACGCTGGATGGAAGCACCTATCACATCGAAAAGAAAAATGTGAAGGATGCGACATCGACTCCCACTAATTACAAAGGCTGGTTGTCGGACGTGAGCGGATCGACCTTCCTCAATATCTACGAAGTGAGTGATTACACCACCGATGTGCAGTACTACATCTACAAAGTGGAAAAGGTGAATGACCTGGTGAAGCTGCGTGCGGTGACCGACAATATCACGGAAACTTTCACCACTTCAGCTGCGCTTAAAGCCTACATCAAAACGAACATGGGACTTTCCTTCTTCTACAATAAGGATGATCAGAAAGTGATGGGCAAAACGGTTGAACGTGTGGCGCACGACAGGGATAATGAGAAGTAAATTGTTCAACCGGGAGTAAATTCGGGGGGAGATTACAAATTGTACAGATATACGGATTACAGACAGTTCGAATAAAACGAATCGCGGATGACAATCAAAAGTCCATCCGCGATTCTTATTTCTATGATCTGAATTGTCTGTTCAGTACGATTTGTAATCCGTATATCTGTACAATAGGTAATTTTCCTTATTTCCCTTTGAAGTTCGCTTTGCGTTTTTCCATGAACGCGGTTGTTCCTTCAGCGAAATCAGTAGTACCGCAGCAACGGCCGAATGACTGTACTTCGTATTCGTATCCGTCCACACCGTCCGTGTAATGCGCGTCGACACATTTCACAATTTCAGAAACAGCGAACGGAGCTTTATTGAAAATTTTCTTCAGGATCTCTTCGCATTTCGGAATGAGCTGATCATTCGGTACGAGATAATTGCAAAGCCCTACACGATAAGCGTCTTTCGCATCTACGATATCACCCGTCATCAGCAATTCTGTTGCACGTCCGCGGCCGATGTGCATGGTCAGTCGTTGTGTGCCGCCGTAACCGGGAATAAGCCCGAGACTCACTTCAGGCTGACCGAATTTCGCGCTTTCTGCTGCGATGCGCATATGACACGCCATCGCGAGTTCGCATCCGCCACCGAGTGCGAATCCGTTCACGGCCGCGATCACAGGTTTCGGACAGAGTTCGATCGATTTGAAAATCTCCTGTCCTTTTTTCGCGAATTCAATTCCGCCATTCGAGTCGAGTCCTGCGAATTCGGAAATATCGGCACCGGCGACGAACGCTTTGGGGCCAGCGCCGGTGATGATGATGCCTTTCACGGCATTCTCCGTCACGGCATAATGCATCGCTTTTTTCAGATCCTCGAGTGTCGCTTTGTTGAGCGCATTCAGCTTGTCAGGACGATTGAGTGTAATGGTATAGATACCATTTTCAAGAGTGGTAATGAGGGTCGGAAAAGTCATGATGATTTTTTTTGATTCAGCTTCCGCTACAAGAGTTGATGACATACACCGGGTATTAAATTGGCGCTAAAAATAGATGTCCACCAGGTGAAAATGTGCGGATTTCGACCGAAGTTTTGAAAAAGTTATACTCATTGCTCCCGGAAGGAAGACACCGTCATTGTGAGTTCCGCATCGTTCTTTTCATTATAGCTGAGCAATGTCCACGCGGTGATCACATACATTTTGGTTTTTCCTTCGACGAACCCCATAGTGTAAACGACGGGTTCCGGAACGGTTGGAAGATTCCCTGTGAATTTGAGCAATTGCACTTCTGTCGATTTTCCCTGGCGCGATCGCGTCACGTTGTACATCGAATCGAGACTCTCCACCATGTTCACGTTCCAGTACTCGCGGTAATTCATCGCGGCAGTCGCAGTTGCACTGTAATAATCCATGTATTTCACCGAATCGAGGAACGCCGCTTTGTCTTCTTCGATGATGATGAGATATTCTTCATTTTCCGCGTCGGCGAATTGCAGCGTCGCATCGGGATTGATATTGTTCACGGGAACAAAATGGCGCGGAACCATCACGCACATGCCGGAAGAGCAGATGTCGGCGTAATTCAATGCGATGGAATCTTTCCGCAGCGAATCGGCGTGAAGTGAATCCGCTTTTCGTTTTGCCGCTTCGTCCACTCTGCAGGAAAAAAGGATCAATAGCGGAATGATAACGGGAATAATTCTTGTTCTGTTCATTGCGGAGATAAAAGATTCGTCAACACTGATATTCAGGAAGGGAGATAAACATATTTTCCCTCGTCAAGATGTGTGTTCCATGTGTGAATGGATTTATTTGCCCAGTGCCGTTTGATAAAGTAAGTGGCAAGTAATCCAGCGCCGATCCCACAACCCACATACATGTAATCGTTGAACACCTGCGGATCATTTGTCGGAACAATAAACAATCCGATCGTCCATAGGAACATTCCGCCGATACAATAACGCTGACTTGTTTCCCAATGCGTCGCGTTGATCAGGTATATACTTGCTTCCGGATCCTGTTTCACATACGCTTTCAGGTTTTTGTAATGATTGCCGAATGTCGCTTCGGGAAATACGGAATCGACGGAGAATGTACGATAATTGATATTGAAGCCCCCATTGGATCCGGGTATGAAAATGGAATTGTGTATCACCCTCACCTTTCCTTTTACAATTTTTCCGGAATCGTACCAGAACTGGGCACCAGCCCGACTTGCAAAAAAAAGGAATACGGTAAAGACGAACAACTTCTTCATTCGCTCAGAATTTCGAGGCCAGCACGCAGGCAAGTTTGTAGGACTTCACCACACCGGTCGGAGTGAACGCCTCGAAGTAAATGATGTAAGCCCCGGTTCTCGCTTTGGTGCGATCGTCCATCGTTCCGTCCCAGGAAAAACTTCCTTTCTCGGTTCCGAGCATTTCACTCCGCACAAGCGTGCGCACGAGTCGCCCGCGTGAATCGTAGATCGTCACGTTCGCTACATATCCCGGAACAGCAAAAAGATAATTGATGTTGATCACGTCATTGTAACCGTCTCCGTCGGGAGAGAAGATCTGTTGTGATGATTCTGCTGAAACGCTAACGGAGCCATCATCAACAGTTCCCGATGCGCTGTATTCTGAATTCTGCTGAGTCGGTGTGGCGAATCCTGCGGTCTCTGCGGCGCTGTGCCAGTTGGTTGGATCATTCGTCTCTCTTTCAAAATCGATGCGCTCGAGTGAAACACCTTTGGTGGTTTGCAGCAGCGGAAAATGCCAGCTGGAAAAATAAACCAGGCTGTCGATGATGTGAAATCCTGTATCAGCGAGCACCACGATATCTCCATCCACATTCAGCGAAGGAATGTTCGCCATGTCGAGACAACGTGTGATGTCGGTCGCTGCGGGATATTGCTGCTGCACCGTCGTGCTGTTTTCACTCAGCACGAGATAACTCTGCGGGAACAATAAATATCCTTCCGGCGCGATCACGTTGAAATCGGTGAGCGAGTGATTGATCGTATCCGCTGTGCACAACACAATGTTTTTCAATTCAAGGACTTTTGAAGAACGGTTGTAGATCTCCACGAAATCTGTTCCGCCATCATTCGGATCGAACAACACTTCATTGATCACGATATCATTTTTCAAAGCGCCTTCTGCAAGAGCGAACGGAGCCGCACTGTAGAGCGCCAGCGGATTTCCAACACAATCCCTGATGTTCGTTGATACCGCCACATGATAAGTTATTCCCACTACAATGGAGCCGGGAAGTTTCAGATCGCATTTTGTGAAATCGGGAGCGATAGGACGTGCGGCAAGCGGAAACCCTGCGAGCAGATCGAATGTATAACTGCTGAGATTTACCAGGCTCGTACTGTCGAGCGATTCGGAGAAGAACAGACGTATACTGTCGGGCGCAAGAACAGAAACACGAATAAGCGTCGGAGTAGTTGCATCCGGATTCGATCCATTGATGCTGTTGATCATTCCGGGTGTTCCGCCCAAAACGGAATTGGAAGCTCTCCAGTTGGTAATTCCGCCACATGGGTTTGACGGATCAATTTGTTCGAGCGACCATCCGCCATTTGCTTTCGCGGGATTCTGATACCACGTGTCGAGATAAGAAACAGTGTGAACGACCATTCCCGATGTGGTGCGAAGTGTGATCGTTCCTCCTGTATTCGTCAATGTCGGAAAACTTGTTACACCCACCACATTTATTCCGGTGAAGAGCGGCGCTGCTGTTGTCGAAGTAAGCACGACAAAACTATCAGCAGGCAATGTCATGGAAGGAAGTGTGCGTGTCGTTGTTCCGACGGAGATCGTCCAGTTATCGAGCGGGATCGCGTATGGAGTTCTGTTGTACAATTCCACATATTCTTCAGCGGGCAATTGCACTACCGGATCCGGATCGGCCATGATCTCGTTGATCACGATGTCGTAGGGCTGAACGATGTGATAGGAAAACTGGAATGGTTGTGTCTCCGGATTCCCTGCGCAATCCGCAATGCCCGGGAAACTCATCGTGTAAGTCGAGTTGTTCAACAATGGCGATCCGAGTGTGAGATAAACACAACGAAGCGTTGCCGTATCATAATAAAGTGAAACAGGATTTCCGATGGTTGGAGTAATGTTGTAATGATTGAGCACGTTGATCTGTGTCGGATCGATCGCTTCATCAAAACAAACTTCCACATGAAGATTATCGATCACCGTTACAGAAACAGGAAGCGGCGGAGTAATGTCAGGCGAATTACTGAAAACAGAATTCAGTTGATCAGGTGTTCCGCCAGCGATATTGTTTGACGCGATCCAGTTCCCGGCAACAGAACAACCTGTTCCGAAATTCGGATTGATCAGTTCCAGTGTCCATCCGCCATTCTGTTTCACCGCATCCTGGTACCAGGAAATATCATAATCAACAGAATCAATGATGTTGCTTGAAGCGTCCATCAGTTTCAAAGCATCACCTGAATTATTCAGCGAGGGCCAGGAGGAAACGCCGACCGTCGGGCCGTAAGAAGAGAAAAGTGATGTGTCCGCATTCGCGCAGATGATCACGTATCCGCCAGCGGGAATGACCGCTGCATTCAACGCACCGGTAGAAGTTCCGTCGGTGAATGCCCACCCGGTGAGATCGAAATTATTCGCGCTTCGGTTGAAGAGTTCAACGAATTCTGTATTCGGCAATGCTACAACCGGCGAAGGATCGGCCATGATCTCGTTGATGATCACATCATGGAAAACAGGATTGCTCAGCGGGAAATAAGTGAACGAAGCCGTTCCATTGACGATGGCATTCGAAGAAAGATCCTGCACGTTGTTCACGGTGACAGTATAATTCGTCGCACTAATGAAAGAAGAAGCGAAGGTGAGATGAACGAGCGAATGATTTGCTGCATCACGTACTGCTGTTGTCGGATTACCAATGGAATTATCCACGGAATAATTCGCGGCAACTTGTGAAGTTACCGCGTCAACATTCTCGTCGAAGAGCACGTCGAGCGAGGTTGCAGAAGTTGCCGTTGCGGAAACAACGGTTGGCGGTGTCACATCCACGATGATCGGTCCGGCGTAAATATCATCGAAATAGAATTTGTTGATGTTGGAGATCGTGTATTTGCAGTACGGCCCGAAATAATTGGAAGTGGTGTGCGTGTTGTCGAACACTGTTCCTTCGATCTGGAAATTTGTCCCGCCGGTTGTATCCGAATAAAGGGTGAACGTCCCTGTTGCATCGCGCGTGAGTTTGATGCGGAGTGTATTCGTGGTAGCAGCGCAATGTGAATTCACTCCGTCAATGATCTTCGTGGAAGTTGTTCCGCTCTGTTCCCACAGATCCACACTGTCGAACGAACCATTCTCGCCGAGACGGATGTAATATCCATTCACCGGCCCCTGGAGATTCGCCACGTCGGCCATCACATAAAATCGTGCGTTGTTATTATCAGAAGGCGCGAAACTTTCCTTGATCCAGAAATCCC
>DATJEX010000263.1:0-10811 GCA_035496135.1 Bacteroidia bacterium | reverse complement strand
GTCCTTCTTCGGAACAATGCCTGTAACCGTCTGTGCAAATCCCGTATCCGTCACGAAAAGGATGAATAAAGTGAGCCGGGTAAGAATGGATCTCATACCCTAAAGGTAAGACGAACTTTCGGTTGAAGGGATGCCTCTTTACGGGCGGTCTTTTCGGGGTGGTAATTGGTAGCAAAAAAGAACTATTTTTGCTGAAACTACACCTCTCGAAATCTCACCTATGAAAAAACATTTCATTGCGACATTGCTGATCCCGGCAACGTTTCTTTTCCTTTTGTTGAATTCCTGCGGAAACAATAGTGATAACAATCCACCTACGGATTCACTTGGCGGAGACTCCACGGCAAACACAACGGACACGAGCATGAATCACAACGATGCGCGCGTTCCTTCCCCTAGCGATCTGTTCGCTTACCTCAAAGTTTCGGGAGTGAAAGATGTGAATGCGAATTTCCTCAACCCGGTGGATAATGAGAAGAAATATGAAAGCAAAAAAGCCATGGCTATAAATCTTGGCATATATTCTGCAGACCTGCTGTATTGTTCCACTTTCAGTATCTCGGATAAAGTGGTGTCTTACTTCGGTGCCTGCATGCGCATGGGTGATAAACTGAAGGTGGCTACCAATCTTTCCGACAAGGACAAAGACAGGATCAACAAGAATGCCGGCAACGGTGATTCGCTGATCGCGATCTCGAATGACATGTATCTTTCTTCATTCGAGAACCTGGAAAATACGGATCGTGGTGCTGACCTCAGCCTGATGCTGAGCGGTGGCTGGATCGAAGGACTTTACCTCAACTCAACACTGGTGAAGGATTTCGAAAAAGACAAATCCATCGCGATGAATCTGGTGGAGCAAAGAATTGCCATCAGCAACCTTATCGATTTCATGGCAACCTATGATAAAGATGCTGATGTAAAATCTGTAGAAGATCAATTGAAAGACCTCAAGTCTCTGATGGATGCTGTTACCAGTTCTGGCGGAACATCCGGCCCGACAAAGAAAGACGGCAAACTTCATATCGGCGGCGGCCCGAAAATGGATCTTTCAAAAGACCAGTTCGACGCGATCACGAAAAAGATCGCCGATATCAGAAACATGATGATCACCCTTAACTAATCAAGATCCAAACACCAAACCATATGAAAAAGCTGTCAACCTACCTGATGCTCGCAACGATGATCGGCATCAATATTCCGATCCACTCGCAGGCTCCGTGTGTGATGTATCACCGTCAACCGGGATGCAGCCAGGCTTCTGAAGAAGGATTCATCTACAATTCACAATCGAAAAGCGGATTGTTCGCGAAAGGAACGACTTCCAAACTCAAAGCGATCTTCTACGCAGGCTTCGATTATTCCATTTCACTCTGCGCCGATCCTGCACTTGGAACAGGGATCGGAATGACGCTCACTGATGCTTCTACAGGAGAAGTGTTGTACGATAACGCGACAGACAGCAAATCAACTCACATGGAATTCTCCTGCGAATCGACACGCAACATGTATATCACGGTTACTATCCCGGGCTCTGGCCCTTCCAAAGGAAAAACTGCTGATGCCGCTTGCCTCGGTATTCTCATCGAACAGAAAGTGACACCAAAAGTAGGATTCTAACCATCCATCATTTTTTTTCTGAAAAAAGCCCCGTCGGAACAATGTTCGACGGGGCTTTTTCATTTCCTTTGATTTCCTTTTTTCAACACACACATTAATCCATTTTCCAATGAAGATCAAATTAGCAGCGCTCACCGCATTGTGCCTCCTTCTCCTTTCCGCTGATGACGGCAAAAAGAAAAAATGGGATGTAAGCAATCCGCCGGGCGATTACAAGGACGTTTCCTTCACCGTAACAGAAGGAACCTGGATGAATCTCGATGTGAGTCCCGATGGAAAAACGATCGCGTTCGATCTGCTCGGTGATATTTATTCCATGCCGGTCACAGGTGGGACGGCGACTGTTCTGCAGGATGGACATGCGTGGCAATGTCAGCCGCGCTTCAGCCCCGATGGAAAAAGTATTTGTTTTACGAGTGATGCAGGTGGCGGCGATAACATCTGGATGATGGACGCGGATGGAAAGAATGCGAAACAGATCACCAAGGAAAATTTCCGGTTGTTGAATAATGCGATCTGGTCTTCCGACGGACAATACATCATCGCGAGAAAACACTTCTCCTCTACCCGCTCACTCGGATCAGGAGAAATGTGGATGTATCACACTTCAGGCGGCGATGGCGTTCAATTGACAAAAAAGAAGAACGCGCAGCAGGATGTGAACGAACCTTCGCTCTCTCCCGATGGACAATATCTCTATTACAGCGAAGACATGTATCCCGGCGGAGCTTTCCAGTATAACAAGGATCCGAACAACCAGATCTATGTCGTGAATCGTTACAACACCAAAACAGGAGAAACAGAATTTGTCACGGGCGGACCAGGCGGCGCTTGTCGTCCGCAGATCTCTCACGACGGAAAACAACTCGCGTTCATTCGCCGTGTGCAGGAGAAAACAGTCTTATACATCCGCGATCTTGCAACAGGTTTGGAATGGCCGGTGTATGATGACCTGAGCAAAGACCAGCAGGAAGCGTGGTGCATCTTCGGTGTGTACACCGGGTTCAACTGGATGCCGGACAACAAACACATCATCATCTGGTCCAAAGGAAAGATCATGAACGTGGATGTGGCGACGAACAAAGGAGTCGAAATTCCATTCTCCGTTACCTGCAATCACAGAATTTACAACGCACTTCATTTCAAGAATGATGCTGCTCCCGATAAATTCGACGCGAAGATGGTACGCAACACGGTCGTTTCTCCTGATGGAAAATGGATGGTGTTCAACGCAGCCGGCTATCTCTACAAAAAATCAATGCCGAACGGAACGCCTGTGCGTTTGACCAAAGGAACAGATTTCGAATTCGAACCGGCCTTCTCTTCAGATGGAAGCAAGATCGCATTCGTGACATGGAATGACGAGAACACCGGAGCGATCATAACCACAACGATCGCATCAGCAACTGCACCGGTGAAGATCACGAAGGAAAAAGGAATTTTCCGTCAGCCTTCATTTTCTCCGGATGGAAAAACCATCGCATTCTGGAAAGAAGGCGGAAACGATCACCAGGGTTATGCGTTCTGCGTGAAGCCTGGAATTTATACTGTTCCTGCTTCAGGCGGCGATGCCACTTTCCTTTTCGACAACGGCGCACAGAAACCAACGTTCTCCAGCGACGGAAAAAATATTTTCTATTACGTCGACAATGGTGACAGCAAAGAACTGGATTCATACGACCTGAACAAGAAAACCTCCATGCAGGTGGCCACTTCTCCTTATGCATGGGAGATCACACCAAGTCCCGATAACAAATGGATCGCATTCCGTGAATTGTTCAAAGTGTATGTTGCAGCTTTCCCGGCTACAGGAAAATCACTCGATCTTTCGAGAGACATGAGCCAGGTTCCGATGCAGTGCATCACGCGCGACGCGGGACAATCCATTTGCTGGAGCGGCGACAGCAAAAAGATCTGGTGGACGATGGGCGAAAATTATTTCTCGAGAGAGATCAGCCAGACTTTTGATTTTCTTCCGAACGCTCCCGATTCTCTTCCGGCAATGGATACCGTCGGCACCCCGATCGGTTTGACACTGACATCCGATAAACCGAAAGGAACCGTCGCATTGACCAACGCGCGCATCATCACGGTGAACGCAAAAGATGAAGTGATCGAGAATGGAACTGTTGTGGTGACCGAAAATAAAATTGTTGCTGTTGGAAAAACAGGAGACGTGCAGATCCCCGCTGGTGCGAAGGTGATCGACTGCGCTGGAAAAACCATCATGCCCGGGATCGTTGACGTTCACGCGCACCTCGGAACATTCAGACAGGGATTGTCGCCACAGAAACAATGGAGCTATTATGCGAATCTTGCTTTCGGCGTAACAACAACACACGATCCATCTTCCAATACCGAAATGGTTTTCTCTCAAGCGGAAGCCGTTCGTGCAGGAACAATGGTCGGCCCGAGAATTTTCTCCACCGGCTGGATCCTTTACGGTGCCGAAGGAGATTTCAAAGCGGTCATCAATAATTATGATGATGCACGTTCTGCTGTTTATCGTACAAAGGCTTGTGGCGCATTTTCCGTGAAGAGTTACAATCAACCGCGTCGTGAACAACGGCAGCAGGTCATTACTGCTGCACGAAATCTGAATATGGAAGTTGTCCCTGAAGGCGGATCATTCTTCTATCACAACATGACGGAAATTCTCGACGGACACACGGGCATCGAACACAACATTCCTGTTGCACCGGTGTATGACGACGTGATCAAATTGTGGAGCGCGAGTGGAACCGGTTATACACCAACGTTGATCGTTTGCTACGGTGCAATGATGGGTGAGAATTACTGGTACCAGCATACCAATGTTTGGGAAAATCAGCGCCTGCTCGAATATTATCCGCGCGGAGAAATTGATTCCCGCTCGCGTCACCGCACGATGGTGCCGGAAGAGGATTTCACCAACGGATATATTCTCGTTTCACAATCGGTGAAAAAACTTGCGGATGCCGGCGTGAAAGTGAATCTCGGCGCGCACGGACAATTGCAGGGACTCGGCGCGCACTGGGAACTGTGGATGCTCGCGCAGGGAGGAATGTCTCCATTACAGGCCATCCGTTGTGCGACGATGAACGGTGCTTCTTACATCGGAATGGACAGCCAGATCGGTTCGCTTGAAGTCGGAAAACTCGCTGACCTCATCGTGATCGACAAGAATCCATTAGAAGACATTCACAATTCGCAGTACGTGGATTACACGATGATCAACGGAAGGATCTACGATTGCGCAACGATGAATGAAGTCGGCAATTACGACAAGAAGCGCGCGAAGTTCTGGTGGGAAGCGAACAAATACGCTCCTGTTTTCGACTGGCACGAACAAACGAATTCGTTCATGGAAGATAACTGCGGCGACGTAGACTAGTTTTATTGTAAACGAGAATTGTATCAGTGGGTGGATTACGGATTTTCTACGGAGAATACAGATTACGGATCAAGACAGATTTACGGAGGAACTTTGACCCAATCTGTAGTTCCGTTTAAATCTGTAATCTGTATTCTCCGTAGAAAATCCGTAATCTTCCCTTTTAGGAATGGTTCTTGCTAATATCACCGGAAGTCCATTAACTTTATTCACCCGATGAAAAAAATACTTCTACTCGCCTCTTTCATTTTACCGACACTTCTTTTTTCACAGAAGGACACGACGCACATCACCACGCATTACAGGAATGGTGTTGTGAATGAAAATTATGTGCTGAATAAGAATGGTGAAAAAGACGGCGCTTATCTCAAGCAGACGAAATACGGGAAAGTTTACACGAAGGGCCAATACAACAATGGAGTCCCGACAGGTACCTGGGAATATTACACCAGCGATACGGTCGGAACACTTGTTGAGAAACTTGATTTCGATGCGCACAAGGAATTATTCGTTGATCCACTCCGTGTTCACTCCCTCATCTGCGGACCGCGATTCTTCGGCGGAAATATGGCGCAGAAAGATTATCTGCATCATCGCGTGATCACGGATTTCACCGCGGATGAAAGAGCTAAATACAAAGACCAGCGTTATTCTGTTTCATTCGTGGTCGACAGCACAACGTACAAACCGATCGCTGCGAGTATTGTTGTTGATGCGAACACACCCGTCGAATTGAGCCAGCGCATGATCACCATGATCAGCGAAATGCCTGTGTGGCTTCCTCCGGTTTGCCGCGGCGAAGGAGAAGTGTGGCGCTTCACCGTTTGGGTCGATTTCAGTGAATGAAAGCGATGTCGAAAAAAGCTTTCGTTGTTCTTCTTCCGTTTTTCGTATTGTCATGCGGCAATCCTGTTGAAAAGCCTCCCGTATCAGCTGATTCACAGAAAAAAGTTTCTTCTGTTGATTCCATTCCGCCGGATGATCCGAACGAGGACGACGGCTATGAATTTCTTGACAACCTGACCTGCGAGGACCTTAATGATTGGGGAACTCTCCAGAACATACTCAAGGAGGATCCTGAATACTCCTCTCTCTCCTTTTCGGAATCAAGTGAACACTTTACCATTCAGCGCGATTTCCTGGGAAATGGAAAAACACAAACACTGGTATTCATTGAAGCATACGGTGCGAGTTCAAGCGGCGGATGCAGCAATTATATCAGTCTGTTTTCATGTGATTCGATGGCCAGATTGATTCTGTCTGATATTTCCGGATCCTTTACCGAGTCGGATATCAGGGATCTTGATAACGATGGTGTGCCTGAAATAATCAGCACGTGTTCTATTCTGCATATGGGAGAATGTCATGATCGCTACGAAATTTTCAACTTCAAAAACGGAAAAAGAAATTTCCTGTATCAAAGCGACGCCTATTCCTACATTGGTTGCGGATTTGACGACAATGTTTCCTGGCTTAAAAAAGGAGACTCCATTGGTGAGGATATTCACGATAGCCTGGTAGATCCCGATGGTGATCATGTGTGGGAAATCCGGAGTATCCGAAGTAAAAAAATCTATGCCGGAGGGAAACTTGATAAAGACATCATTTCAAACGAGATAAAGCAAACAGATACTTTTCTTATTCCGTTAAAGGAGATTCACTGATCATTCCATCGTATTTTTGATCTGCAATGCAATCTCCTCATTCCATCCTGAAACAATACTGGGGTTACGACCAGTTCCGTCCCAACCAGGAGGAGATCATCAATTCTGTTCTTGCAGGAAAAGATACACTCGCACTTCTTCCTACCGGCGGAGGAAAATCCATTTGTTTCCAGGTTCCGGCGCTGTGCATGGAAGGAATCTGTGTCGTCATCTCTCCGCTCATTGCGCTCATGCAGGACCAGGTGGAGAATCTGAAAGTGCGTGGCATCAAAGCGATCGCGATCACTTCCGCCATGCGCAAACAGGAAGTGGATGCGGCATTCGATACGTGCGTGTATGGCCATGTGAAATTTCTTTACATCTCGCCGGAACGTTTGCAAACGGAGATCGCGCGCATCCGCATATCAAAAATGGATGTGAATCTTTTCGCGATCGATGAAGCGCACTGCATTTCACAATGGGGATACGATTTCCGTCCGCCTTACCTCCTCGTCGCGCAATTGCGTGAATTGCATCCGAAAGTTCCGTTCCTCGCTTTGACGGCAACTGCGACCATGAAAGTCGTGGACGACATCCAGGAAAAACTGGAATTCAAAAAGAAAAATGTTTTCCGTTCCGGCTTCGCACGGCCCAATCTTGTTTACGCGGTGAAGAAATCGGAAAATAAAATTGATCCGTTCCTGCAATTGTACCAGCGGAATCCCGGAAGTTCGATCATATACGTTCGCAGCCGGAAACGCACAGCGGAATTTGCTTCCATTCTCAATCTGAAAAATATTCCGGCGACTTTTTATCACGCGGGTTTGACAGCGAAAGAACGGGAGACCCGTCAGCAACAATGGCTGCGCGGTGAGATCCAGGTGATGGTCGCGACGAATGCTTTCGGAATGGGAATTGACAAACCGGATGTTCGTATCGTCACACACTTCGATCTTCCCGATAATCCTGAATCGTATTTCCAGGAAGCAGGCCGTGCCGGACGCGATGGAAAAAATTCTGTCGCGCTTCTCTTGTGGCAGGACAAAGACATTGAGGATCTCAAACGCAATCACGAACAATCCTTTCCTTCGCTCGACGACATCCGCAGAGTTTACCAGGCCATCGCGAATTATCACGAGATCGCTGTTGGTGCGGGAAACGGATTGACGATCGTCTTCGACCAGGAAACCATCGCGGCGAAATATAAAATTGATGCGAGCACCTTTTTTCATTCGGTGAAATTCCTCGAGCGTGAAGGATATATCGCCGTGAATGATGCAGTGTTCACTCCGTCGCGATTGAAATTCCTGGCGAACAACGAAGTGCTCTATCATTTCCAGGTTTCCAATCCGAAATTCGAACTGTTCATCAAAACTGTTCTGCGCATGTATGGCGGCCTATTCGAGGAATATTCACGCATCCGTGAAAAAGATATCGCGTTCCGCACGAAAGAATCAGTGGAGAACGTGGTGAAGAAACTGGAATACCTCGAGAAGTGTGATCTCGTTTCCTACATTCCGCAATCAGACAAACCTATTCTTACGTTCATTCTTCCCAGAGCCGACGCGAAGAAACTCTACATCTCCCCTGTCAATCTCGCCGAACGAAAGGCTCTCGCTAAGGAAAGAATTGACGCGATGATCAAATACGTTCGTGATGAAAGGACTTGCCGGCAGAAAATGCTGCTGGAATATTTCGGCGAGAAAGGTATGAAGGATTGCGGTCAATGCGATGTCTGCAAAAAGAATTCCGGCGCAGCGAAGAAACTGAATCGTGAAGAAATTGCGCAGACCATTCTGCATTCACTGAAAGAATCACCCAAAGGGATCAAACAGATCCCCGTACTCTTTCCCGAAACGGCAGAACCGGAAGTTCAGTTCGTATTGCGTCAATTGCTGGATTCCGGAAAAATAAAATTCAATACCAAGAGACAATTGACGATCTGATTATTTAGCTGGAAGCTATCTCAAAATTTTTTTTTTCATTTCATTTCACCGCAAAGGCGCAAAGTACGCTAAGCCTTATGGTAATTTTGAGATAGCTTCCGATCAGATCAAGAAAATATTTCAAAGCGGAATGAAAAAACTCTCAAAGAAATTCTACCAGCGCGATGATGTGGTGGCGATCGCTAAGGAATTACTCGGAAAACGACTCTGCACAAATTTCAACGGGAAATTAACCTGCGGGATCATTTCCGAGACCGAAGCGTACGCGGGTGAGATCGATCGCGCGTCGCATGCGTACGGAGGCAGACGCACGCCACGCACGGAGATCATGTACGCGGAAGGCGGAACAGCTTACGTTTATCTCTGTTACGGCGTTCATCATCTTTTCAATATTGTTACGCATAACAAAGATGTTCCGCATGCGATCCTCATTCGCGGAGTTTTTCCGGAAACAGGAATTGAAACGATGATGAAGAGAAGAAAACAGAAAGCAATGAAAAAGAATTTCTCGGCTGGTCCCGGAACTGCTTCACAAGCTTTGGGGATTCACACGAAACATTCCGGCATTTCATTGCTCGGAGATCAGATCTGGCTGGAAGAAACGAAGATCGTTGTTCCGGAAAAAGAAATTGTGGTTGGACCGAGGATCGGGGTTGATTATGCAGGAGAAGATGCGAAGTTGCCGTACCGGTTTTTGTGGAGAAAAAAGTGAAAGCGGGATCGTGATTTGTTATATTTGGTAACAACGGAGTTTGCTGAGATCATTAACCAGTCAGCAACATTTCTGAAAGGAACGACGATGATAAATAAAATCATAATTGTCACCTGCTTATTTCTTTCCCTCGTTGGAAAAACCTACGCACAGGGAACCTGGACACGTAAAGCCGACTTTCCCGGTGGAAAAAGAATTGCGCCGCTAAGTTTCTCGATCGCCGGTAAGGGATATATGGGATGTGGCTGGGATAGTCTTTATCAACCCAAAAAAGATTTCTGGGAATATGATCCGGTAACAGATACCTGGACACAAAAAGCTGATTTCGGAGGAGGAAACCGCGTTTACCCTGTTGGCTTTGTGATCGGCAACAAAGGATACGCCACTTCCGGCTCCGATACCGTAAGTTATTTTTATTCCGACTTATGGGAATATGATCCTGTCAATGACACGTGGACACAAAGAGCAAACTTTCCAGGAATACCGAGAGAAGATCCGGTTGCTTTTGCGATCGGGAATAAAGGTTATATCGCAACAGGAGTGGATACAAATTTCATCAATCAAAATGATTTATGGGAATACGATCCTTTGCTTGATCTGTGGACAGAAAAAGACAGTCTTCCCGGACCGGGACGTGTGGATGCTACAGGATTTTCTATCGGCAGCAAAGGTTATGTCGGATTCGGAGAAGGTGGCTCCTCTGGTTTGCTTTCTGACTTTTGGGAATATGATCCTGGTACCGACAGCTGGATTCAAAAAGCAAGCTTACCAGCCGCAATAAGAGATGAGGCAACTGGTTTTTCAATCGGAACATTGGGCTATGCAGGGACAGGAGGAGAAGGCGGACCCTTCAATGATTTCTGGGAGTATATTCCGACTTCCGACATGTGGGTGCAGAAAGCATATTTTGGCGGATCGGCCAGGGGAACTGCAGGCAGTTTCAGTATTGGAAACAAAGGATATATCGGATTAGGATATGATGTATTCGGTGGCACGAACGATTTTTGGGAATATGCGCCAGACACATTAACTTCTATCAGCGAAAACAAAATTGATTTCCCGGTTTCTGTTTTTCCAAACCCGTTTGCAACAGTAACAACGCTAAGGGTGAGTGGTGGTTTTCAGAATATTTCGCTGACAATTTATGATGCGATGGGACAGGAAATGAAGAATATGAAAAACCTTTCAGGACCGGACATTGAATTGCACAGGGACAATTTGCCTCCCGGAATTTATTTGGTCCGCCTGACACGGGATAATAAAACAATAGCGACAAGCAAGCTGATCATTACAGATTGATACACTCGGCCAGCAGTTTCTTCGATCACCGTGATCCGGAAAAAGTGAAATGGCCTGGTGAAGGAAAACTGGATTTGTAATTCGAATGCAGATGAAATTCAACATTTACTTTTTACTGGGAATATTTTTCCTCATCCTCTCCTGGCTCTTCATCGGGCTTTTCCGCGATGACGAGTTCAACGAACCTGGTCTCTTTTTCAAATACCGCCCGACTTTTC
>DATJEX010000262.1:0-8786 GCA_035496135.1 Bacteroidia bacterium | reverse complement strand
CCACGCGTTCCGAGTTCTCCTCTTGTCAGATCGATGATGCCAACGGAATAACCCGCGGCGATATGTTTGAGGATCGTTCCCGCACAGGAAAGTTCCACATCATCAGGATGAACACCGAAAGCAAGAATATCTACCATTTTGAAAATGATGAATGTTGAATGATAAATGATGAATTACGCTGTGAAATTAGGTATTCGGCTTCAATTGCTACTTTTATTGGATGAAACACTTGTTGATCGCCCTCTCCCTGATCTTTATTTATTCCTGTTCGGACAATACCTCTCCCGCTAAAAAAGATTCCACCACCGACAGTATTCCACATCCTCCTCCATTCAATCCCGGCGCATATCAATTCATGATCGGAAGGCTTGAAAATCTTCATTCAAGACTGATCATTGAAGGTAAAGGTGATTCATTGCTGGATATGTATTCAGAAGATCCGCAGATCATTCAGAACGGACTTACTTTTTACAATGGAAAACAGGGCGTGATCGATTTCTGGAAAAAAGAAAATCCCTATCTCTCACACGTGAGGACGATGATCAAACTGGATGGTGACAACGAGGTTCTCTATGAAACAGGAATTGAAGCCGCAAGCGGAACAGCAAAAGACGGTGACCAGGAATTCAGAGGCTCGAACAAATATCTCGTGATCTGGAAAAAAGAAAACGGAAACTGGAAGATCGCGCTCGAGATGTGGAATGCATTGCCAGTGTCTGATCCGAAAGATGGTGACTAAATAATGGAGAATTGAGAATGGAGAATTGAGAGTGTGTACAATTCGGCTCAACACCGTAAGTCATTCTCAATTCTCAACTCTCAATTCTCCATTCTCAATTACTTGAGGACTTCCTTCACCAGGTCGGCAGCTTCCTGCAACTGGATCGCAGAGAAAACTTTGAGTCCTGACTTGGTGATGATCTCTTTCGCTTCTTCTGCGTTTGTTCCCTGGAGACGAACGATGATCGGAACCTGGATGTTACCAATATTCTTGTACGCATCCACGATTCCCTGTGCCACGCGATCGCAACGCACGATACCACCGAAAATATTTACCAGGATCGCTTTCACATTTTTATCACGAAGAATGATGCGGAACGCCTCTTCAACACGAGCCGCGTTCGCTGTTCCACCGACATCAAGAAAATTCGCAGGATCTCCGCCGGAAAGTTTGATGATGTCCATCGTCGCCATTGCGAGTCCGGCTCCATTCACCATGCAACCTACGTTTCCATCGAGTTTCACGTAATTCAGTCCGTGCGCTCCGGCTTCCACTTCCGTTGGATCTTCTTCTGAAGTATCGCGCATCTCGGCGATTTCAGGATGACGAAACAATCCGTTTCCATCCACAGTCACTTTGGAATCAACAGCGATGATCTTCGAGTCAGAAGTTTTGAGAACAGGATTGATCTCGAACATGCTTGCATCGATCGCATCGTACGTTTTGTAGATGGCCTTGATGAACTTGATCATGTTCTTGAATGCTTCTCCGCTCAAACCAAGATTGAAAGCGATACGGCGGCATTGAAAATCCTGCAAGCCTACTCGTGGATCGATCTCCTCAGTAAAAATGAGTTCTGGTGTTTCTTCCGCCACACCTTCGATGTCCATTCCGCCTTGTGGCGAATACATGATGATGTTCCTTCCTTTGCCGCGATTGAGCAGAACGCTCATATAGAATTCCATCGGCTTTTCGGCGCCGGGATAATACACATCCTGCGCGATAAGCACTTTGTTCACTTTCTTTCCGTTCTCGCTCGTTTGTTTCGTCACGAGATTATTGCCGAGAATATTTTTGGAAAATGTCTTTACATCATCCAGCGATTTTGCCAGAACCACCCCGCGCTGATCTGTTCCTTTGATCGTTCCTTTTCCGCGTCCGCCTGCATGGATCTGCGATTTCACCACCCACCAGCTTGTTCCGGTCTGTTTGGTCAGTTCCTGTGCTGCCGCCACCGCGCTCTCGGGTGTATCAGCTACAATTCCTTCCTGGATAGGTACTCCGAATTTTTTGAGGATCGATTTTCCCTGGTATTCATGCAGATTCATAGTGGTGGTTTTTAGAGAGACAAATATATCGGGATTTACGATTTACGATTTACAAATTGCGATTTGTTTTTAGGGTATAATCAACAATTCTGCCTATACAGCTGTTACCGGACCGTGTTTTACCAGGTATGAGGCGGCTCCTGAATCGTAAATTAAAAATTGTAAATCGTACATTGCCCTAACCCTTCACATCTTTTAACCCCCATTCATCAGAATTTACTTTTTTGCACGTTTTATCCTTACATCTTTGTCACGAAACGCTACGTGTATGAGATCTTTAACCGCCCTGCTCCTACTATTGGTATTGCCCGCCATTTCCCTGAGGGGCGGCAATAATGACGATACCACTTTTGTCCGTCCACTCATCCATGCGTTACGCGTTTCCACCGCTCCAAAAATTGATGGTGTCCTCGATGATGCGGTTTGGAATGATGCCGAAGTAGCAGGCAATTTCATTCAATACGATCCGGCAGAAAACACGCCGGTAAGTTATCCAACAGAAGTCCGTGTGCTCTATGATAACACCGCGATCTATCTCGCCGCAATGTGTTACGATGAACATCCCGACAGTATCAAGCAGCAATTGGGAAAACGTGACGACTATTTGAATGTAGATGATTTTATGGTGAGGTTCGATACCTATAACACGCAGCAGGACGCTTTCACATTTGCTGTTTCGGCATCTGGAGTTCAAAGAGATTTTCTCGTTTCGGATCCTAATTTCAATGCAGTCTGGAACAGCGCAGTCAAAATTCTTTCGAACGGATGGTCGGTTGAAATAGCTATTCCATGGTCCGCCCTCCGTTTCCCGACTTCAAAGATCCAGGAATGGGGCGTGCAGTTTGCACGGAACATCAAGCGGAAATTCGAATACGATCAATGGGCTTACACTCCGAAAAAATATTCGAACAGCATGAAGCGATGGGGACTGCTCGAAGGAATTGACAACGTTGAAACGCCGGTGCGTTTATCACTCACGCCATATCTCACCACCATCTGGGAAAAAGACAATCGTTTCGGCGAGACAAAACCTTCCATGGATTTTTCAGGCGGATTGAATCTGAAATACGGGATCAACGAAAGTTTTACGCTCGACATGACCCTTCTCCCCGATTTCAGCCAGGTGAAGAGTGATGATGTGGTGAAAAATCTGAGTCCGTTCGAAATTCAATACCAGGAACAGCGTCCTTTCTTCACGGAAGGAACCGACCTGTTCTCGCTCGGTGATGTTTTTTATTCGAGGCGTATCGGCAGGACACCAACGAGTTTTTACGACGCGCCATACCTCACGAATCCGAATGAAGTGATCATCAAAAATCCGAATCAATCACGATTGTTGAACGCGACCAAACTTTCGGGCCGTACCAATTCGGGAATGGGGATCGGCGTGCTGAATGCATTCGTGGATAACACCTACGCGGTCGCACAGGATACGATCACGGGCGAAACAAGGAGAATTCTGACCGAACCTTCCGCCAATTACAACATCTTCGTTTTCGATAAGCAATTGAAATATTCCTCACATGTTTATTTCACCAACACGAATGTGATTCGTTCCCATTCAGCGAGAAGCGCGGATGTGAGTTGTTCAGGCTTCTCTCTGAACAACAAGAAAAATACCTGGAATGTGAATGCTGTGGGCGGCGTGAGTAATGTTTTCACCCCTACGGGAAATACAGGCGAATTCACTTCTTCCGTTGGTTATTATTACAATGCAGGAGTTTTCAGGACCAGCGGAAAATTCCAGTATGGTGTTTCACGGCAGGCGGTGAATAAACGCTGGGACTGCAACGATATGGGCATTAACCTGGAAACAAATTATTCGAACAACGATCTGAATCTCGCTTACAATATTTTCGATCCGTGGAAGATCTTCAACAATGCATTCTTCAATGTTGATCTTACCTACAATGAGAACCTGATCACTCACGACAGGAACAGTATCACGGTCAGCAGTTTCAACATGGCGACATTCCGGAATTTCTGGAACTGCTATTTGGGAACGGAGATCACACCGGTTGATTCGCGGGATAATTACGAACCCCGGGTGGACGGGCGTTACTATATGCGCACACGTTATTACTCATTCTTCGGCGGACTGAATACGAATGAAAATAAAAAAGTGAGTTTTGGAATTTCCGGACATGGCGGAACCACTGCGCGTATCAGCCCTACTACACCTGCGAATCCTTGGGGAGGAGCCGGATTAAATGTGTTCTGGAGAGTCGGTGACCGTTTTTCACTTTCCACCAACGCAAGTTTCCACGGCGATTTCGGTGATCGCGGTTGGGTGGAACAGGAGAATGACGGAACGATCGTGTTCGGTCAGCGCACACTTCGTAATTGGGAGAATTCAGTTTCTGCGAATTTTGTTTTCATGAAAGACATGACGATCTCTTTTGTCGGAAGACATTATTGGGAAACCGGCCATTATTACAAATACTTTGTATTGGAAGACAACGGCTATCTCACCGATTACGTGAATTACACCGGCGATCATGATTTCAGTTTCAATTCGGTGAACGTGGATGTTGTTTACAGCTGGATCTTCGCTCCGGGAAGCACACTTAGTGTTTCTTACAAGCAGAACGTGTTGAAGGAAGATCAGACGATCGACTTTGATTACTTCAACAATCTCGGGCAAACGATACGCGGGCCGCAGCTGAATCAATTATCCGTTCGCTTCCTCTATTATCTCGATTACAATTCGATCGCGAGCCGGGCGCGTAAAAACACACAGTAGGAAGTTCAGCGCCGGAAGGCCATCACATAATCATCCATCGAATAGCCGCCACCGATATCAAAATCCTTCGCGTATTCGATCGTGAAGCCGAGCCGGAAATAAAAATTGATCGTTTTATAATTCAAACGATTCACCTGTAGACGCAGGATCTGCAGCGCAGGGATTTCTTTCAGTAAAAGTTCAAAGAATTCTGTTCCGTAACCTTTTCCCTGCTCATTGATCTCGAGATAGAATTTATTGAGAAAATATTCCGTTGCTGATTTCGATGTGACCGAAATATAGCCGATCGCTTTATCATCGGCATAACAGAGAAAATATTTTTCTCCCTGCTCCATCGATGCAGCAAGCCCTTCCGCTGAATAGCCTTTCTGCAACATGTAATTCACCTGCTCTTCACCAATGATGGGAACGTAATGCACTTTCCAGATCCGTTCCGCCATCCGGGCGATCAACGGGACATCTTCAAGTGAAGCGGGAGAAATACGTAGGGGCATATTGTGTTCGGTAATTCCGTTCACCGGTGTGGCGCTGACGGAAGAAAGAACACCCACGCGAGGATGGACAGCACGATCAGCAGGATATATTGAAAAAAGTCCGGGAAGTGTTTGAGGTATTTCTGGTAGAATTTCTGCCACATTGCTTTCATGATCAAATCATTTTCTGTTCTTGTACAACGCACCATTGAGATTCGCGTAACGCAGCGTTACTTCAAATCCGCCGTTATGATGCGACACGGCGGAATATTTTGAAATATTGAAGTCATACGATGTCCCGATGAAGAAGTCACCGAGATCGTAATACAATTGCGGAAGGATGGCATCGTTCCAGCGGTAATGCACACCGAAACCGATACCTGATTCACTGAAGAAATTCGTGATCTTGGTTCCGTTCTTGATGCGGTAACGAAGAAGTCCGCCGAAAACGAATTCATGTGCAGGTCCCTGAGTCATGTAATAAGCAGAAGGGCGAACAGAGAATTTGGAATCCGGAATATCGAATCGCATCTGCACATGCGCCACATAACGCATGTCGAGTTTTTCTTCACCACCTCCGTGGAATTTCTGTTCGGGGCGATTGAAATGAAAAACAGCTCCACCGGCATCCACTTCGATCACATCTTTGCCGGCAATATTTCCACCAACGTTCCGGTATTGATACGCCATTCCTGCTGAAAGATCGGCGTACGGAAATGAGGTCAGCAGATTCGCTTCATTGGAAGAAGCATTCGGATCAAACGCGCCGTTCACATATTGATTTTCCCACGTGAGTGAAGTCGTAGTGGCGGAACGCTGCGAGAATCCTCCCATGAATCCTGCAGAGATCTTGTTGTAATCATTCATTGGAACGATCGCACTTGCAGCAAGCAATGCCTGGAACGTTCCGAATTTCGAATCGCCGGCCTGGTCGTGATACAGGAATGCTCCTGCACCGAGATAAGCGCGATTGGAAGCCGGAAGGATCGGCATATCGAACGCAGCAGCTGCTGTGGTGTATGGATGTCCCATGCTCGCCCATTGGTTGCGGTAATTGCATGTAACGCGGAATACACCATCGAACATTCCCGTGTAGGCAGGATTCAGATGCATCGGCGTTTCATTGAACTGCGAGAAATGAATGTCCTGTCCGGATGCGTTCGTAATTGAGATCGCTGCGATCGAAAAAGAAAAAATGGATAAGAGTAAAATGCGCTTCATGATCTTGTTCCCTTCCTGCGTCAACGCATCAATGTGATGTTACCTGTTTTCTCTTCAATGGTTCCGTCGCCGTGTGTTACTTTCAACACATAAGCGTACACACCACTCTCGTCTTCCTTGCCGCCTGTTCTTCCATCCCATGGAGTAGATGCGGAAGTGGTTTCAAACACGAGTTGTCCCCAGCGATTGAAAACCATGAAATCGAAATTCTGTCCGTCGAGTCCGTGGAGATTGTAAAAATCATTCTGTCCGTCCCCATTCGGTGAGAACGCTGTAGGGATGAAAGCGTTGAGCAATACTTCGTTCGTTTTGTAAACAGCGACCACTGTTTCAGGCCCGGTGATCTGGATCCGCACACTGTCGCTCGTCGTGGATGGCGTAGGTACAGCTGTGGTGATCTCCCAATGATCAAAAGTGTATTGCGTTCCTGTTGGTGCTGTTTTGAGAATGATGTCGATTCCTCCGTAATACAATCCATTCCAGGGCAAATTATCCAGGTGAATGGAATTCACATCGATCGTTCCGGCGCCTGCAGGAGAAACATCGAACGTTACGTTGTATGGACCGGTGAGATTGTAACAGTTCACCATTCCCTGCTGAATAGCTGTACAACGCGTCTGGATGTACGTCCGCATCGTTGTTACATTGCCCTGCCATGTTGCTACGCTTCCACCCCAACGCGCGATATGCGCTGGCATCTCGGGCGCAATATGTGCGATCATCGTGTCGAGCGTATTGATCATCGTGTCGCAACTCATCGATGTATTGAGCAGATCGGCGTAACGACTGATGTAGTATTGTTTGAAAGTCGGATTTGCCATCAGGGCCATCAATACAGGAATATGTCCTTGTCCGCCCGGATCTCCCAATCCTTCCGGATTACATGGATCAGCAGTTGGTGCTGTCGTTGGAATTCCGGTGTAGTTGATGTAGTGGCCGAACGTCGCGTCATTATCCCACAAACAATATCTCCAGCGATTCGCTCCACCGGCAGGATCGAGTCCGCGCCACCATTCCGTGTTCCAGTTGAGCCAATCGGAAGTCACGCAAATGGAATTCAGGATCACGTAATCGCAAAGGCTTTTCCAGTTGTACAAGGTATCCACGTGTGCCCAATTCGCCGGCAACGCCATGTTGTTTGAAACAATGAAACTCTGCAGTGTATTCCAATCGGTTTGCGCCTGTGCACCACCGTAAGCTGACCAGGTTCCACCCCACGTCTGCAGCATCTGCAGATTCGGATTATCCTGGTTGTAATAATAGTTGGTGAAATCATTGTCGTCCACTTTCTCGCGGATCTCGTACACACCCCAGTATTGTCCGTTCACATACATCACGCATGGTTCATACGAACGTTCATCGAGGTGAAGATTTCCCTGCTGTGAAAGCTGGTGGCAATACGCGTCACGGATATGCGCGCTTCCCGGCTCGAACGGATAATTATCATTCGCGGCCGCTTTCAGAATCACGCGCTGGAATTTATTCCGGTTCGTCATGTGGAATAATTTCCACTTGAGGCAATAGCCATAACCCTGTTCATCTTCCGAAACGAAATCAATTCCCCGCTGGTTGTAAGCCCACGAATCGTTTCCGTGTTCGTTCGACGTTCCGCCGACTTCGGTACGGAATGTTCCTGATTTATCGAAATATTCAAGTTCCGTTGTCGGGAAGAATTGAGTTCCGTTCATCAGGTTCAGGATCTGATCTCCGCAAATGGAAACTGTTGCTACTGTATGAACCGCGACACCGATGAAATAAGAATTCGTTTCGCAGAAACTTGTCGCGATGGTTGGTGTACTGCTGAAACAGCGCGCGCGTACCACCTGCGTGGCGGAAATGGTCAATGGCGTGGAATAAACGGGATCACTCGTTGTCGGATCGTATCCGTTCGTGGTGTAATGGATCGTGATATTGGGATCAGGTGTGGTGATGGACAATGACTGCGTTCCGGGATAATAACCGGGTGCTAAACTGAAAACAGGTTTTGTAGCATAAGCGGAATAAGGTGTTCCTGCATTATTGGATGTACCGTAAGTCGGTGAAAGAAAAACACTCCATGTATTTGCGCCGTCCGTTGTTCTTCCCCATGAATGTTCGAGCTGATTTCTGCGGATGGTGAGTGAATCGATAATGGTTCCGCCCGGATTGGACAACACGATCATTTCCGGTTTGCATTGTGTGAGCTTGAAGTTCGTGTGAAATTCGCCAGCGTTAACAGTATTGAGTCCGGAGCACACAACCTTCACCCATGAATTCGCAGCAACCGTTCCGGATGGAAATGACCATTTGGTCGGATTCGC
>DATJEX010000261.1:0-2498 GCA_035496135.1 Bacteroidia bacterium | reverse complement strand
TAGAGATCTGTTTCAGCAGGCGAATGTACTTTGGCGAGAAAATATTTTTCCGTTGTGCGAACAATCCATTTAATCCGCTTCCGCAATATTCGAGTCCGGAAGGAACATGCTGAACGGAAAAAGACATGCTCGTTTTTTTCGTCTCCACTTTCAATTCTTCAAACAGTTTCGTGAGATAAGGATAGGTGACATGATTGAAAACCATGAAGCCGGTGTCAAAATGAACCTGCTTTCCTTCTTCGTCGACTGAAATAGTATTGGTGTGTCCGCCCACGTAATCATTCTTCTCGTAAAAAGTGATATCGTAATCTTTCTGCAGAAAATGTCCACAACCCATTCCGGCGATACCTGTTCCTATGATAGCGAGACTTTTCAACGATTTACAATTTACGATTTACAATTTACAATCTGGTGATCTATTTACGTATCAATGCCCGAACAGGATTCCCGTATGGCCTTCTTCCTTCGTCTTTATTCCTTGTTCTTCGAATCCATCCAGATCGTCACCGGCCCGTCATTCACCAATTCCACTTTCATGTCAGCGCCGAATTCTCCTGTTCCGATACTTTTTCCGAGATCTGCTTCCAGTTGCTTCACAAAACTTTCATAGAGTGGAATAGCCACATCAGGTTTGGCAGCTTTTATGTAAGACGGACGATTTCCTTTTTTGGTCGAAGCATGCAGCGTAAATTGAGAAACAACAATGATCTCTCCATACACATCTTTCACCGAAAGATTCATCACACCTTCTGTATCCGGAAAAATCCGCAGGTTGACGATCTTCTGCGAAAGCCATTGAATGTCTTCGGAATTATCTGCGTCTTCAATTCCCAACAACACGAGCATTCCATTACCGATAGAGGATCTTGTTTTTCCTTCGATGGTGACAGAAGCGCGGCCTACTCTTTGAATGAGTACTCTCATTTTTATGGATTGTAACTATTCAATGGTATCAGGTAGCAAGTATCAGGTATTAAGATTTTTCAATTCAGCTTCCTGAATCCTGATACCTGCTACTTACTACCGTTTTAGTCATATTCCTTCTGAAGTTCTTCTCCATTCAGGATCTGCAGGTAACATTCATAACGCGTCAACGCGATCTGTGAATTTTCCACTGCTGCTCTCACCGCGCATCCAGGTTCTTTGTCGTGCAGGCATCCGTTGTACTTGCATTCGCCCAGGCGCGTGCGCATCTCAGGAAAAAAATGCGAGAGTTCATTCTTCTCGATATCCACGATCCCCAACTCTTTTATTCCCGGCGTGTCGATGACAAAAGTATTTTCGCCAATGTCCATCATCTCGGCGAACGTTGTCGTGTGCATTCCCTTGCTGTGCGTTTTGGAAATTTCGCCCGTTCTTAAATGCAATTTTTCATCGAGCGCATTGATCAATGTACTTTTCCCCGAACCGGAATGTCCGCAGATGAGATTCACTTTCCCTTTCAGCTGCATTTTCAGAATTTCGACATCGGTTCTTTCATTGGCAGAAATAACGGAACACATATAACCGAGTGAAGCATAAAGGATCATCAGTTGCCCGAGATAATCCATTTCATCTTCATCCATCAGGTCACGCTTGTTGAAAATGACGGACGCAGGAATTCCATACGCTTCGGCTGTCACAAGAAAACGGTCGATGAATCCCAATGAAGTTCTTGGTGAATGCAGCGTTGCGAGCACGTACGCGTGATCGAGATTCGCGGCGAGAATATGCGTTTGCTTCGAAAGATTCGCTGAACGGCGGATGATGTAATTCTTTCTTTCTTCGAGATCGACAATGCAACCGGTTCCGTCGTCCGCCACTTCCACTTTCACATGATCGCCAACTGCTATCGGATTTGTGTTCTTTGTATTCAATCCCTTGATGCGGAATTGTCCCATGAGCCGGCACTCCACAATTTTCCCTTCAGCAGTACGCACGGCATACCAGCTTCCTGTGGATTTTGTAACAATACCGGGGACAAGATTCATTACCCAAAGGTAACGGTCGGGAGAAAGTTGGAGAGGCGCACCGGAAAATATTTATCCGGCCACGATCACTTGGGTTTGGCTTTTGTCGCCGTTCCCGATGCCGCAACATAATTGCCGCTGCTGTCAAACTTCAACGCTTTTCCTCCAACACTGGCGGTATACGTCACATTTCCATTTGACTTGGTCACCTTGTAAACATTCAGCACATTCTTTCCGGCATAGTGCGTGAGGATGTAATTTTTTGCATTCTCCGGAAGAGCCGACTGATCGATCATCATTTGCCTTTCCATATAAACGCCGGTCTTGGCATACTTCACCTTCATCGTCTTGGTGCCGTTCGTAAAATCGGCCTCGTAATCCACTCCGCTCTTCACCCACTTCACTGCTGTCGCGGTTGGAAACATGGAATCGAATTTGGTTTTGACAATGGCAGGTGGTGTAACGGCCGTCTGCGCATAGAGTCCTCCGACCAGGGTCATGAGGACTAAGATGGATTTTATCTTTTTCATGACGGGAGATGTTTATTCA
>DATJEX010000260.1:0-5219 GCA_035496135.1 Bacteroidia bacterium | reverse complement strand
GGCAAACAAAAAAGTTGAATTCATTGCCTACGGATCTGGTTGCTGTTGTTCGGGGAATGTGGAATAGGAAAGAGCTGGACAGAAGAATATGAATCAAAACCACTTTCAGGAGTAAGGCAAAATGTGACCCAAGAATAAAACCCGCTAACCATGACAACGAAAAAATATTCCTACAACCAGCGCATGGATATCAAATTCGGCCACCAGGAGCTGATCGATATTCCGAAGGTAATTGCCGAATGCACGGACAAATGGTTCAACCAGACGTTGACGAAAGTGAACGGAAGCGTGGTGCGCATCGGTATCATTGAAGGAGAATATCACTGGCACAAACACGAGCATGAAGATGAATTCTTTTTCGTGATCAGCGGAAAACTCTTCATTGATCTCGAAGACTCCGAAGGAGCAAGCAAAATAATTGAGCTGAATCCGAACGAAGGCGCGACGATCTCCAGAAATGTAATGCATCGCACGCGCGCTCCGCAAAAAACCGTGATGCTGATGGTGGAAGCGGATACGATCGATCCGATCGGTACGGAGAAATGAGGAAGGAAGATGGATTTTCGAAGGAATAAAACGACCTTAAACTCCATCTTCCAGGCGCTATGTTCCATTTTGGAATTATACCAATAATTGGTACTTTTATAGAAACATCAAAACATGAGCAAGAACACGTCTATCAGCCTGGGTGCTCACTTCGATCATTTCATCCTGAGTACACTGAAAACAGGCCGTTATAAGAATGCCAGTGAAGCGATACGCGCCGGACTCCGTTTGCTTGAACAGGAAGAGAAAAAAATCGCTCTTCTCCGGAAAGCCATTGAAGCCGGCGTTAAAAGCGGAATCGCGGAAGATTTCGATCCACAAACTCACCTTAAGCGGATGAAATCGAAGCGCAAATAGATGGCGAAATATAAATTCACCCGGAAAGCCGTTGAGGACATTTCACGTATCTGGGAATACACCGTAGAAACGTGGTCGGAAAAACAGGCAGATAAATATTATTCCCTTCTCACCGACGCCTGCTCCGAACTTGCCAAAAATCCACAGTTGGGAAAAACATACTTTGAAGTCTATCCTGACCTTTACGGTATGTTGATATCAAAGCACATTATTTTTTACCGCATCCTCAGCAAATCGATGATCGAGATAACAAGGATAATTCACGCTGAAATGGATCTGAAAAGCAAATTAGAGGAGTGAACTTTTTCTCCCGATCTTCCCAAAAGGTCCCTTTTCCATCCTCCAACTTTCGTGTTCCACCCTATGCCAAAGTGTGTTTCTGTTGATACTTTGTTAATCAGGTGAAAATCAACATACTATTCCTCTGTATATTTTTCCATTATCCGTTACCCGCATCCCTATTTTTCTATTTTTGCACGAAAATTGGTTCGAAGGAACATGATCCGGAAGGGTAACATTTCTGAAAGACCAGCGTTTTAAATATCAATCACTAAATACGAATTATCATGTACTGGACCCTGGAACTCGCATCGTATCTTGAAGACGCGCCCTGGCCTGCAACCAAGGAAGAGCTCATCGACTATGCCATTCGTTCCGGCGCTCCTATGGAGGTAATAGAAAATCTCCAGGAGATCGAAGACGAAGGCGAAGCCTATGAATCCATTGAAGAGATCTGGCCTGACTATCCGACCAAGGAAGACTTCTTCTTCAACGAGGACGAATACTAATTTTTGGACACAATGCATCGTGTCCCTACCACACATCTTGCAATAATCTAACTCAGGGGGACTTCGGTCCCCTTGTTTATTTTGGTAGGGACGCAAAGCTTTGCGTCCCTACCACTGACAGATGGTCCTGTCAATTGCCTTTTTTGGCAGCATTCCCCCTTGGGGAACGGAAATTGATACGTAATTTCGACTTCCCTTTCAGGCAATGAAAAACCGCCCTAAACATTCGCACCTTCCCTTCCTGGTCACACTGGCCGGATGCGTGCTCATGCTCGCGTGGGTAGATCCGGTAAAAGCGAATGAAGTTTCCCGCCAGCTTACTTCCAAAGGTTTTGTCATTTCGCAGCTCCGCAAATCGGAAGTGGCGCAGGTAAAAGCTTCGCGCCAGAATTTCAAACTCATCCTCAAAGGATTCAGCATTACCGCTGAAGATCAGCACACGTTCAACGTACATCAATTCGGAAAACTCCATTCCGATTATCATTTCATCTTCCCGCATTTCATCAAATCTTCGCTCAAAGAAGAACTCAGCTCATGGCTGAGGAGGGAATGATCTCTTGAACTCACGACATCACGTCGTGCGAATCCCCCTTTCACTTTTACTTTCACTTTCACATTTCCCCCGTGGGAAATATAATCCATTAATACACTACCATCATGTTCGATTCCATAAGCAAAAGCATAACGAAACTCTTCGGCGGATCCAAATCGGAACGCGACGTAAAAGAGATCATGCCCTACATCAACGAAGTGAAAGAACACTTCGAGAATATCAAATCATTAAGCAACGATGACCTCCGCGGTAAAACACAGGAGTTCCGAAACCGCATCAACGAAGCGATAGCAGAAGAACAGGAAGAGATCGCCAAACTCAAAGCGGAAGCGGAAACAGAAGACATCGATCTCAACGAGAAGGAAGCGCTCTTCAATAAAGTGGACGAGATCGAAAAAGATGTTCTGAAAAAGATCGAGAAAGTGTTGCTCGAAATTCTTCCGGAAGCGTTCGCTGTCATCAAAGAAGCGGCAAGACGTTTCACCGAGAACGGCGAGATCGAAGTCACCGCAACCGATCATGATCGTAATCTCTCTGTGAAAAAACCGAACGTGGTCATCAATGGCGATCGCGCCATCTGGAAGAATGCCTGGATCGCTGCAGGAAATGAAGTGTTGTGGAATATGGTGCACTACGATGTGCAGCTCATCGGCGGAACGGTTCTCCACCAGGGAAAAATCGCGGAGATGGCGACCGGTGAAGGAAAAACACTCGTGGCGACTTTGCCAATGTATCTCAATGCACTTCCGGGCCGTGGTGTTCACCTCGTAACAGTAAATAATTATCTCGCTCGCCGTGATGCGGAATGGAACGCACCTTTGTTCGAATTTCTCGGACTCACCGTGGATTGTATCGATCTGCACGAGCCGAATTCTGCTGAACGGCGCAAAGCTTATCTCGCCGACATCACGTACGGAACCAACAACGAATTCGGTTTCGATTACCTGCGTGATAACATGACGCGAGAACCATCGGAACTGGTACAGCGCAAACATCACTACGCGATCGTGGATGAGGTGGATTCCGTGCTTATTGATGATGCACGTACGCCACTCATCATTGCCGGCCCGACTCCGAAAGGTGATAATCACATGTTCAACGAGCTGAAACCAAAAGTGGAAAAACTCGTGAACGCACAGCGGACGTTCATCAATACCATCCTTGCCGACGCGAAACGTTTGCACAACGAAGGATTGAAGGACAAGGAAAAAGAAAAACAGGCGGGAATGCTCATTCTCCGTTGTCATCGCGGACTTCCGAAGAACAAAGCGCTCATCAAATTCCTGAGTGAACCCGGCGTGCGTGCATTGCTGCAGAAAACAGAAGGAACATACCTCCAGGACAACCAGCGCGACATGCACAAAGTGGACGCGGAATTATTCTTCGTCATTGATGAAAAAAATAATTCCATCGAGTTGTCGGAAAAAGGGATCGATCTTCTTTCCACCAGCGCGGAAGACCACAACTTCTTCATTCTTCCTGACCTTGCTCTTGTTCTTTCCGAACTGGAAAAACAATTTCCCGATGAGAAAGAACGCCTGCTGAAAAAAGAAGAAGTCATTCGCGATTACAACGTGAAATCGGAACGTGTTCACTCGATGCAGCAATTGCTGAAAGCGTATTGCCTCTTCGAACGTGATGATGAATACATCGTTGCCGACGGAAAAGTGAAGATCGTGGATGAGCAGACCGGGCGTGTCCTTGAAGGAAGAAGATATTCCGACGGATTGCACCAGGCGATCGAAGCGAAAGAGAATGTGAAGATCGAAGCGGCGACTCAAACGTACGCGACGATCACGCTCCAGAATTATTTCCGCATGTATCACAAACTCGCCGGTATGACCGGAACAGCGGAAACAGAAGCGCAGGAATTCTGGACGATCTACAAACTCGACGTCGTCACCATTCCGACGAATCGCGCGATCACGAGAAAAGATGAACACGATCTCGTTTACAAAACGAAACGTGAAAAATATAACGCCGTCATCGAGGAGATCGTGAAGTGTGTGAATGCAGGAAGGCCGGTTCTCGTTGGTACAACTTCGGTGGAAATTTCCGAATTGCTTTCGAGAATGCTCAAGCTGCGCAACATCAAACACAACGTCCTCAACGCGAAACTCCACCAGAAAGAAGCCGACATCGTTCAGGAAGCCGGAAAAGCCGGAACCGTTACGATCGCTACCAACATGGCTGGTCGTGGTACGGATATCAAACTCGGACCGGGCGTGAAAGAAGCGGGCGGTCTTGCGATCATTGGTACAGAACGCCACGAGTCGCGTCGCGTGGACAGGCAGTTGCGCGGTCGTGCGGGAAGACAGGGTGATCCCGGTTCTTCACAATTCTTTGTTTCGCTCGAAGACGACCTCATGCGGTTGTTCGGAAGCGATCGCATCGCGCGATTGATGGACCGAATGGGATTGGAAGAAGGAGAAGTCATTCAGCACTCGATGATCAGCAAATCGATCGAGCGTGCGCAGCGGAAAGTCGAGGAGAATCACTTCGGCACACGTAAGCGTTTGATCGAGTATGATGACGTGATGAACGCACAGCGCGAGGTCATTTACAAACGCCGTCGCCACGCGTTGTTCGGCGAACGTTTGCAGCTCGACATTCTGAACATGATCCACGACACGAATGAAAATATCGTGCACAACAATCATGAGGCGCAGAATTACGCGCAGTTCGAAATGGATTTCATCCGCATCTTCGGAATGGAGGCTCCTGTTTCGCAGGAAGATTTCACGAAAGGAAATCCGGCGCAGATCGCTGAACAGACGTTTGAGCAGGTACAGAATTATTACCGCGAAAAATCAAATACGCTCGCGACGAAAATGTTCCCGGTGATCAAAGACGTGTACGAGAACCAGGGAGCGAAATATGAGAACATCGTCACGCCGATCGGTGATGGAATAAAAACGCTGCAGTGCATCGCGAATCTCAAGAAGTGTTACGAAACGAAAGGAAAAGAGATGGTC
>DATJEX010000259.1:0-5462 GCA_035496135.1 Bacteroidia bacterium | reverse complement strand
ACTGTTTATCGTGTCAAGCGACCAGATCTCGAGAGAAGGAATATCAACATAAAGATTATAGATCTCAGCGGTCAGATCCGTGAATTCAGCAGGAATAGCACTGATGTCGAATTTCTTTCCTTCGAATTCGCGGATATTCAGAATGGATTTTGTCCAATAAAAAAGTTTGAAAGCGGCGAGATGCGGAAAACAGAAATGATGGAAAATAAGAATGTCTTCGGCGGCGAACAGGATCTCCTTCATCACAGAAGATTTGATCCTCTTCATATCGTTCCTGATGTTGATGAGATAGGAACGGAAGTGATCGAGTTCATCGGAAAGATGATGATAGTTGAATGTGACGGAACTTCCGAATCCGCCTTCCGGTTTGCCGGTAAAATCAAAACCCATTTTGTAATGATTGCACAGCTTCGTCACTTCATCAATGGTGAGCGCCGTTTCTCCGCGTATCCTGCGGTATGCGCTGTCGGTGCTGATGCTGAGCAGGTCAGCCATTTCATCAACGAGTGATGTGTTGGCGGGAATACTCTCTTTTAATTTCTGGATGAATTGAGATTGAACCGTGAATTCCTGTTTGGCCATGGGGAGTGCTGATTGGGAGTGATATATTGCAGAATTCGCAATTGCGTAGAAGCTGATTGCAATAATCGCAAAAAAGAAGGTGTTAACCTAATAATAAGCCGGTAAAAATTGATTCCCGCTTAATCCGCATTTGTTAAAGGAATAAATGATTTTCCATTCGCGGCATTGTATGATAGATTTGATTCACAAAAAAAACAATACATGAAAAAATATTTTCTCCATTCCGTTTTCTTTCTGATCATGATGATCGTTTTTCTGTCTTCCTGCGCATTAGTGAAAAAAATGAATTTTCCCCGCGAACAGGTGGAGTCTTCCCGAAAGATCCGGAAAGAAGAATGGATTTCGATGGTGATCGCACCCCAGGATTCTGTTGTGCGGATCAACAGAATGGATTCATCGAAAACGGAAAATATCCATATCGACAAATTGGTTCAGTTCGCGAAAACTGTTGCTCCATTCGGGCCGGAGAATCGTACGGCGCTTGAACAGGTACCGGTCATGACAAAAGGCGCGGTTCGTTCCGTCATAAATCCTGAAAATGTTGAAGATGCCTCAAGAGCTTCATTGGGATTCGGATTGCTTGCACTGCTTGGCGTGATGTGCGGATTCATGATCCTTTCAAGTCCCGGTATCTGGATCTATATCGGTGTGATACTTTTCGCGATAGCTCCCATTACTGTCGGCGCTTCGTTCATTGCAGGTCTTGTTGTGTTCGGTGTGACGAAAACGGACAAGATCAATTTCAAAAAATGCAGGATGATCGCGGCGATCGGAATTACCATCGGTTTGATCGCGTTAACAATGCTGATCGAATTTTACAAGGAAAATCCTCATTTCTGGCAATGAAGGAGCAGTGTGATCGATGATCAATTCACACCAGTTTATTGAGATTCAACTTCCGCAATTTCGGGGCAGAAACAAATACAACGCAGACAACGACTATCGTCATGCATCCGCCGAAGATCACAGACGGAATAGTTCCCATCAGTTTTGCCGCAATGCCGGATTCCATTTCACCGATCTCATTGGAAGATCCGATGAAAATTCCGTTCACCGCCGAGACTCTTCCCCGCATATTATCCGGAATGATCAGTTGCATGATCGTTTGACGGACCACAACGCTTACCATGTCGAACGAACCGGAAAGCATCAGCATCAATACGGAGAGATAAAAATTCTTCGAGATCGCGAAAACGATGATGCATAATCCGTAACCGATGACAGCAAGAAAAAGATTTCGACCCGCTTTTCTCGTCGGCGGAAAATAAGCGAGGAATAATCCCATCAGAATGGATCCCGCAGCAACGGCGGCACGCATGATCCCCACCGCTTTGTCAGCAAAATCACCGAGATGAAGAACGTCGTGCGTGAAAACCGGGAGCATGGCCACCGCTCCGCCAAAAAGTACAGCGAAGAGGTCGAGCGATAACGCCGACAACATCACCTGGTTGGAAAAGACAAAACGGAATCCTGCAGTGAGACTCTTTGAAAGTTTTTCTTTCTGCTCACGTGGAGGAAGCGGATGATCTTTCACAAAGAACATTAACACAAGTGAAAGTGTTACGAGTACAGCAGAAAGCCCATACGGAATATGAAAATCTGCGTTGCTGATCAACAGCGTTCCTGTCGCCGGGCCGATGACAGCAGCGGTCATCCATAAATTGCTGTTCCATGTGCTGGCGTTCGCGTAGAGTGCGCGCGGAACAAGTTGGGATTGAAATGCGGGAAAGACGGGGCCGAGAAATCCGCGTGCAATACCCGTGCAGAAAATTATTCCATACACCGGAAAAGTTCCGAGCGAGATGAGCAGCGTTTTATTGAATGAAATGTAGAAGAGCAGCCACGTGCAGATGAGCAGGAAAAAAATACTGTTGATGATGATCCTTCTCCGTTTGATCACATCGGCGACATGTCCGGCGAAAATGGCGAGTGTTATGAATGGAATTGCTTCGGCAAGCCCGATCATTCCCATCGCGAAAGCTTTGTCGGTCGGTTCACCGGGAGTAAGCCGGTAGATCTGGATTCCAACTACTACACTCTGGATCTGGACTGCAAGCGTGAGAAAGAACCGCGCCGAGATATAAAAGCTGAAATCGCGGATGCGGAGTGCGGCCCAGGGATCGTGTTTCTGAAGTTCAGGCACAGGAAGAATGTGTTTGGCAAAGTTATCTATCTTTTCATCGCTGCTGTATTCAGAAAGACTAAGTAATTTCGGGGATGCGCAATTATTTTCAACATTTCAGCCTGATCGCACTAATGCTGTTTGCATTCTGTTCTTGTGATGACACGGCCAAGCCCGGTGAAACAACAGCGCAAAAGACCGATTCTGTGAAGAAGGACAGCATTGTGATGAAAGGCCACGGAGATATTTATCCCTACAAACCCGATACGATGTACAATGAACTGTTGATCGGAAGCATTTCCAGTTTCCGCGAATTCTGGAAAGCGCAGGGAGCAGAATTGAACAAAGAGAATGACAGCACATGGTATTGCCTGTACACTACAAACGGTGGAGCAGAACGGGTTCAGATCTGGATGGTGAAAGATGATCAGAACAATGTGATCCCGTACGCGATCGACATCCGCAAATATCACGACGAGTTATTCAAGAAAAATGTCAAGAGCCTGGTGGAGTCGAATCATCATATCATCACCGGGCATGGAATTTACATCGGCATGTCGACCGATTATGTGATGACCGTTTACACCGATCAGAAATTGAAACGCACCGTGATCGGGGATACGGTTTGCCTCGAGTATCAACCGCAAAAGAAAGATGCAACCGAATACAAACGATATGTTTATTCCGCTGTTACCGCGCGCTACAAATTCGTGGATGATTATCTGCGGAGAATTGAATACGTTGTCGATCCGAAAGGATTCATCAATACCAAATAGCGGGTGAATGTGAAAGTGAATGTGAAAGGGGGGATTGATCAGTTGACTCCGCATTTACATCTTTGTTCACTTTCTTTTTTACTTTCACCTTCACTTTGATCCGTCACAGAATAAATTGAGCAATATAATAACAGAGGTAATTGAGAATGGCACAACACATCCTGTTGTCGCCGATTATCATTTTCCGGCGAAAGGAAGTGCCCCGGTTCCTGTCATCGTGATCCTTCACGGCTTGAAAGGATTCAAGGACTGGGGACAATTCCCGCTTATCGCGCAGCATCTTTCACGCTCAGGGTTCGGGGTGGTGCGCGTCAATTTTTCCATGAATGGAACTTCTCCCGAACATCCCGCCGAATTTGTCGATCTCGAAGCGTATGGGTACAATACGTATGCGCATGAACTCGCGGATGTGAAGCAGGTGCTGGAAAATATCTGGTGGAAGAGCGGCGATCTTTCTCTTGATCCGGAACGCATCGGAATTCTCGGGCACAGCAGGGGAGGAGGGATTGCATTGCTTTCGACGGTTGATGAACCACGCATAAAAGCTGTCGCAACATGGGCGAGCGTTTGTGAATTTGAATCGAGAATGAATCCGCCCGACCTGGAAGAATGGAAAAAGAACGGCGTGCATTTTCAGTTCAATTCACGCACGCAGCAGAACATGCCGGTGTATCTCGATATCCGGAATGATTTTCTCGCGAATGCTGAACGTTACAACATCAGGAATGCGGTGGAAAAACTTTCTATTCCGCAACTGATCGTTCACGGAAAGAAAGATGAAACCGTTTCCTTCAAAGAAGCAGAACATCTTCATTCATGGAATTTATTTTCCAAATTGGTTTTGATCGAAGATGCGAATCATACATTCGGAGGAAGGCATCCCTGGAATGTTCCGACGCTGCCGAAAGAAACAGTGGAGGCGTTGCAGGAGACGATCAACTTCTTCAGGGAAAATCTGTAAGCGGGATCAATTACGGATTAAGCGGATATATCGATGTGAATTCGCAGTTCCGTAATTGATCCTACTTTTTTAGTTTTGGGTCAAGCGCATCTCTCAACCCTTCACCGATAAGATTGTAAACAGTTACAACAAGAAAGATCGCGATGCCGGGGAAGATGATCAGCCACCACGCGTTGAAATTCATTTTTCCTTCGCTCAATAATTTTCCCCACGTGATGCAATTCTCCGGAACACCGATCCCGAGAAAAGACAAGCTCGATTCTACGAGAATTGCTCCCGCTATTCCGAACGCGATCGACACCATGGCCGGAGCCATTCCATTGACGAGTGCGTGCCGGAACATGATCCGTTTTTCTTTGAACCCCATCGCTTCTGCCGCCTGGATGTATTCGAGACTGCGGATCTTCAGGAATTCCGCACGTGTGAATCGCGCGATGCCCGTCCATGAAGTAAGACCGATGATCACCATGATGTAAATGATGGAGCGTTCTTTCACAAGCGTGGAGAGTGAAAGAATGAGAATGAGTGTCGGAATGGAATTCAGGATCTCGATCGAACGGGAAACGAACGAGTCGACAGGAACATTCACCTGCGTGGAAAGGAATTTTCCTTTACTGCTCCATTTTCCGAGGAAAGAAAAAATAATTATTGTGATCGCAAAAATGAGGATGCTCAGCAGCAACTGGAAAAGGAATTCATAACCGGATTCCGACATCGCATCTTTCAGGATGAAAATTCTCCTGCCGAACGCGTAGAAGTAAGCAAAGGGAATGCCGATGATCACCATCCAGAAGCGCGCGCGTGTCACCTGGTAACGTTTGTCGCCGAAATAACCGGCAATGGCACCGAGAAAAAGTCCGATGAGCGCGGCGATCCCCATGGAAATAAATCCGATCGAGAGCGAAATTCTTCCACCGTGAATGATCCCGGCAAGTACATCTTTCCCATCGTGGTTGGTTCCGAGCAGATGTTTGAAACGCGCGGGCATGTACACCGCGTCACCGTTTTTATCCGTGAATTT
>DATJEX010000258.1:0-22668 GCA_035496135.1 Bacteroidia bacterium | reverse complement strand
GTGATGGTGCGGTGAGGGAGTTGATCGATACATATTTGCTCTAACTCCAACGAATGAAATTGCAGGTAAAATTTTTTTTCATTGCGGGATCGATCCTCGCAGTTTTGGGGTTTGTATTCCGCATTTTTCATTTGCCCGGTGGCGGTATGGCTTCAATCGTTGGGCTTGGATCCTGTGCAATGAGTTTCATGATCGAAGAGCTTTTTCAAAAGAGCCGGTTTGCGATAAGATTGATGAATATGGGAACCGCAGTCCTGCTGATATTCATTTTGTTCCGATTGCAATTCTGGCCAGGAGCAATGCAGATGTTCATTCCTGGTGCCATTGGTTCGGTTGTTGGCATTGGATTATTACTTAATTCTGAGAAAACAGATTCGCCTCGGTTATTGCCACCCGCTGTGGTACTGTGTTTGGCATTTTCGATCGCGTTCATTCCTGCAAGCAAACTATATTATTTCATTCACCTGAATGAACCAATCAATTCCGAATACCGGAAAACTGATTTTCAAAGCTGGGATAAATATTCGTGGTTTCTCTACCTGGAAAAACATCAGGATGAGGCTTTGAAAGCGAATGACAGTGCGATGAATGCATATCGATTAGCTCCGACGAATAACCATTACCCGCCTTTCTCCGATTCTCTTCTACAGAAACATCGTGCAGCAATTCAACAAGGTAACTGGAAACTCTACCTCACTCGTTAGTTGAATCTCTCCGTAAAAATCTGTAATCCTTTCCCCTGAAGCAGGTAGAAATAATTCCAGCCGTTGAGTCTGGCTCAACGTGTCCCGAATTCTTTTATTTCACTCCCCGGAAAATTTTACGAATTTTGGCAGAACTGCCCCGGGTTTGGCAAAACATCGCATCCCAAAAAGCGTAACAGTCCCAAACGCTATCCCCATGAAAAAGTTTGCAAATTTCCTCCTCCTTACGATCATTGCGTGCTCTTTGACACGATGCAAAAGCGGAAGCAATGATTATCTCGAACGCCTGTACACGCATGCGCACCGCGAGTATCGTCCGTTGAAAACAGATAAGGATCCGCTGTACACACCCTTGCTCGGCTACTGGAACCTTGATGATGATCGCCCGGTTTCCATCACTAAAAAAGATGAGACGACTTATGAATTCACGTTCATGACGCCGTATCTCGGAGCGGATGACGTGGTGTACGAAGCGCAGGTGAATACGATCGGCGGACAGAAATTCATCAGCATGAAAAGTTATAAAGATGAATACATGTTCTTCCGCATCGATAAAATAGATGATGACAACATCAACATGCAGATGGTGACGTCTGATGTTGAACTCGGCAATCAATCACTCACACAGTATCTCGCCGCGAATGCAAGACACATGGACACGCTGCTTGATCTGCGCAAAATTCCATTGCAGCGATTGACCGCGCAGAGTGCGAAAGATCTGCAGATCGCAAAAGTGAGGACACATGTGGAGTCGATCAGCGACTATGAATTATTCGTCAGGAAATTCCCGGATGCACCCGACCTGGAAGCGCTGAAAAGATCCGCGCTGGATTATTCGCTGACGCATGCCAGCTCCGTGGCAGAATACCAGAAACTCGCCGCAGATTATCCCGAAGTGGCCGATCGTGCATTTGCATTGGCGAAAAAGAATTGTACCACGACAAAATGGTGTGTTGATTATGCGCTCGCGTTTCCCAATGATGTTTCACGGGACAGCATCATCAATGTCGGGTTCGATAAAGCAAGCGAGAAATCGGATTACAAATATCTCATCACGAATTTTCCGGTACATCCGCGAACGGGTTCCGCTATTTTCAACCTGGCGCTCATCGAATACCGTTCGCTGAACGGAAGTACTGATCAATCGGCACAGCAGGATGAATACAAGGATCTGCCACAGGTGATCGTCGCGCTGAATTCCATCCGCCTCTTCGAAAATTTTCAATTGGATAATTCTTCATTCTATCCCAACAGTTATGTGCTGACTCCGGATGGAAAAACTGAACTCGATAAAGTGGCGGATTTTGTCAGCGGTATAAACAAGAACACACCGGTGATCACCGATCTCTACTTTTCCATTTGCGACACGAAGCAATACGGAAAGGATCCATCGGTCAATTTTTTCCAGGCGGCGAATAAATGCCGTGCCGTGCAGGAATATCTTGATTCGAAAAAGATCTCGCGGCTAGCCATTCATGTTATTCCCGCTGCTGTTTCGGCAAGCGACCTGATGCAGAATTCCAATGGGCATTTTTCTGTCGATCCGCAGCAGGGAAAAGACTGGGGCAATAAATTCTATTCGGAATGTTACTCGATCAAACAGAACGAGATCATTCCGGGCGCAACGAATGAATTGTGGCTCGATCATTACATCCGCATTCCTGCTATCGAAGATCTCATTCTCGGCGATCTCGTCACACAGATCCCGCTTTACAAAAAGAAGCAGGCGTATGATCGCGTGATCCCACCGAATTATTTCGATCCGGCGTATTCTTCAACGCAACCCGGCTTTGCCGACTTCAATGTTCGATTGCTGCAAACCGCAAAGGCAAACAAGCTGAGAAAAAAATTCATTCCGCTGTTTGTGTCGGGAATGACCAGTTAGTCTTTCCTATCTTCACTGAATGGAATGGATGCGCAGATATGCAGGTAAGATTCTTACTATCCTTGTTGTATTACTGATCGCTGTAAGAATTGTATTTGCATTCCTTCCCGACCACCATCCAATCATCGATCCATCGCATCTTTACCTTCCGGACACTGGTAATGGTCCCGGTATTCTCGGGCCGGATTTTATGTCTTCCATTTCCACAAGCTGGATGAAAGATGAAAAGGGAAATGATTCAGACACTTTGCTTATTCCTTATTACGATTCCGTTGCCCGAAACACAGACAATGATTTCAGGAGGCAACGGATTTTAAATCACATCGAAAATCTTGAGTTCTACAAACAGCGTCATTTGACAGAATCGCTTTTGCCGGGAACCTATGACCTGGTTTACGAGAGAGACGACTACGATATTGGCTCAAATAAAAGAAAACAAAAGCGTTTCGTATTTGGAAATGATCACCAATTCCAGTGGCTCGTGAATAATAAAATTGCTTTCCGGGATAGTTTCAATATCATCATTATGTCACAGAATCTATCTCTTGAATTCTACCCGCACAAAAAACTTCCTGATGGATTGCATTGGTACATTGATTTCAGGCTTTCCGGAGATTCGCTATCATTTATTTCGCCCGACAGGATTTCTGTTTTTGCCATTTATGTTCGCGGGCATAAACAAAAATAGAAACTCCAGCTTCCGTAAACCGGATCAGCATACAAATTGATGCCTGCCGGATCTTTTACTTAAGAATCCTTCATTGAGAAGAAGAATCGCAGTGGAGACGGTCGAAGAATGTGATGAGTGGTGGATTTTCTCAGCATAAATGCTGTATTTTTCGCTTCCCAATTCACTTCACATGAAAAGATTATTTCTCCTCGCCTTCTCCATTCTCCTATTCTCATCTCCTTCTTTCGCACAGAAAGTTTCCACTCCGCTCCTCGAGAATTCTCCCAACGGAATGAAGTGGAGAAGCATCGGGCCGTTCCGCGCGGGACGCACACTCGCGGTGACAGGTTTGCGCGGCGACCGCAACACGTATTACGCGGGTGCGGTAGGTGGTGGCGTGTGGAAGACAACAGACGCGGGCAATTCCTGGAATTGTGTGAGCGATACTAATTTTCATTCGTCTTCTGTTGGTGCGATCGCTGTGGCGCCGTCCAATCAGAATATTCTTTATGTGGGAATGGGTGAAGTGGAAATGCGGAATAATATTTCGTTCGGTGATGGAGTTTACAAAAGTGCCGATGCGGGAAAAACATGGAAACACATCGGGCTTGAAAAAAGTTACGCCATCGGAACCATCGTGGTGAATCCGCAGAATGCTGATCTTGTTTACGCGGCTTGCCAGGGAAAAATTTTCGGGCCGAATAAAGAGCGTGGTGTTTACCGGAGCAAAGACGGCGGGAAAACATGGGACAATATTTTATTCGTGAACGATTCCACCGGTTGCTGCGATATCAAAATGGATCCAACGAATCCGCTGATCCTTTACGCAACGATGTGGCAGTCGTGCCGCACTCCATATTCACTCGAGAGCGGCGGAAAAGGTGATGGACTTTACAAATCGACAGATGGCGGAGATACCTGGAAGAAAATTTCGGAGAACGCAGGATTACCAACCGGTCTCGACGGAAAGATCATTGTAAGTATTTCTCCGACCAATGGAAATCTGCTGTACGCACTCGTGGAAAATAAAGCGAACGGCGGACTCTACAAAAGTTATGATGGCGGGCTGCATTGGTCATTGACAAACACCGACAATAATCTCAAACAGCGTCCGTGGTATTTCTCCCAGCTTTTCTGTGATCCGAAAAATGCTGACGTGGTTTATGTTCTCAATGTTCAATCCTGGAAATCAATTGACGGAGGAAAATCTTTTTCGGCGAGCATCAATAATAATCACGGCGACAACCACGACATGTGGATCGATCCGGATGATCCGATGCGCATGATCATCGGTGATGACGGTGGGCCGGAAGTTTCCATTAACGGTGCGCAGAATTTCACGGAAGCGGATCTTCCTACCGGGCAATTCTATCACGTGAATCTCGACAACGACTTTCCGTATCACATATACGGCGATCAGCAGGATAATACTTCCGTGCGCATCGTTTCCAAATCGGATGGCTACACAATCGGAAGAGATGACTGGCATCCTGTTGCAGGAGGAGAATCCGGTTACATCGTTCCCGATCCGCTGAACTCGCACATCACCTACGGTGGAGAATACGACGGAAATCTTTCCTGTTACAACGATGAAACGCATGAGTTCACTAATATTTCTCCTTATCCTGTCGCAGCGATCGGCAGCGGAAGTGCGCAGAAGAAATATCGTTTTCAGTGGACCTATCCGATCACGTTCTCGCCGAATGATCCGCACGAACTCTACGTGTGTTCGCAATATGTTCACCGCAGTTTCGACGGAGGAAAATCGTGGGAAATCATTTCTCCCGATCTCACGCGTCACGACACAACGACCATGCGTCCGAGCGGAGGAGTGATCACGAAGGACAACACTGGCGCAGAAATTTATGCCGACATCTTTGCTTTTACAGAAAGTTCCGTGACGAAAGGCGTGCTGTGGACCGGAAGCGATGACGGATATATTTATGTTTCGAAGGATGACGGAAAAACATGGAACAATGTCACGCCGCCCACTTCCCTCCTCCCCGATTTCGCTTTGATCACGATCATTGAACCTTCACACTTCGATGCAGGAACGGTTTATGTTTCGGCAACGCGTTACAAAAAAGATGACAACAAAGTTTATCTCCTCAAGTCGACCGATTACGGAAAAACGTGGAAACTGATCACCAATGGAATTCGTGCGAACGATTACACACGCGTGGTGCGCGAGGATCCAACGCACAAAGGTTTACTTTACGCCGGAAGTGAAACAGGAATGTATATTTCGTTCAACGACGGATTGAAATGGGAATCGATGCAGCTGAATCTTCCGAATACTCCCGTTCACGATATCCAGATCCAGAAACGCGATCACGATCTTGTCATTGCAACGCACGGAAGAGGATTCTGGATACTGGACGATCTTACTCCGTTCTACGATCAGCAATTCGCCTTGACAAAAACGGCGTGTTATCTTTTCAAACCGGATGATGCAGTTCGCACGAATGGCGGAAGTTATTATTACGATGGAATGCAGGAAGGGCAGAATGCGCCGACAGGAGTTGCCGTGAATTATTTCCTGAAGAACAAGCCGAAGAAAGAAGTGCGTATGATCTTCTTCACCGCGAATGGTGATACGGTGAAATCGTTCAGCAATATGAAACACGGTGACGGAACTCCGATCAAAATTTCAAAGGATTTTTATCCGGATGTGAATGTTCCGCGCCACGAAGGATTGCCGGCCGATTCGGGCATGAACCATTTCGAGTGGGATATGCGTTATCCTGATGCGACAAAACTCGACAAGCCAAGCCCGATGTGGGCTGGATCAACGATCGGTCCTGTTGCCTCGCCGGGAAATTATGTGGTGAAAATTTATTTCGGCGATTCGCTCGTGACGCAGCAGAATTTCGTGATCGCAGAAGATCCGCGTTTCAAAGTTTCGCAGAAAGATCTCGACGATCAGCTTGCGTTCGAATTGAAGATCAATAAAAAATTATCGGAAACGCATAAAGCGATCAATGAGCTGCGTTCCATCCGCGACCAGATGAATGGATATATCGCAGGCGTGAAGGATACCGCATTTGCTTCGTCTATGAATAAACTCGCGAAACCGATCCTTGATTCACTTCAGAAAATTGAAGATGCCCTCGTACAATCCAAAGCGAAAGCCGGACAGGATCTGCTCAATTACCCGATACGGTTGAATGACCAGCTAGCCGGGATAGGAAGCGCAGTTGCGTCTGCAGAATCTGCGCCGACCAAACAATCGTACGTGGCGTATGACGACATCAGCGCTTTGATCGATGTTCAGTTGGCAAAGCTGAAAAAAATTGAGGCTGAAAAAATCCCGGAGTTCAACGCGAAAGCGAAGACGAATTCAGTTGATGCGGTGAATACACATTAGTGGGGGATTACAGATTTTCTACGGAGCATACAGATTACAGATGTAAACAGATTTACAAGATGTTGGTTTACGCAGATTTTCTGTACCCGGGAATATTCACTACGCGTTAATAATGCAGCCGTTCTCCCGAAAATCTGATCAACAATCCAAGTTCGAGATTTTTTGCGGCCAGATACTCTTTCAGCTGATTAAAGTCCGCATGAATAAAATCGTTACCTCGCTTTATCTCGACGATCACTTTGTTTTCCACTAGAAAATCAGCTCGACGGATACCGACCTTTTGACCGGCGTAGAAAATGTCACATGACGCCTGCTCAGAAAAACTGAGATCTGCATTTCTGAAGGATGTTGCCAAAGCATTTTGATAAACTTTTTCGAGAAGACCAGGTCCAATTGAATTGTAAACAGACATCGCACAACCAATGATCTTATAACTGAGTTCTGCATGAACAAAATCATTTCTAATAATATCTTTCATATGAATAATTTTCAGCAAATATATTTCCTTGACCGAATATTGGTTGCTAACTTTTATAGCAATTAATCCTGAATGCGTTTGAATCAGTAATCTGTATGCTCCGTAGAAAATCCGTAATCCCCCTCGAATACTCTAGTTAAGAACCGCTTCCAGCACATAATGCGATTTCACTTCCTGCATCGAGTGCAAATGCAGTTCGTAATAACGCAGCAGGTGTTTCACCATCATGCTTCTTGTTTCTCCCGTGATCAGTAACGTGTGCATCGTGTCGTAGGAAATTTCCATCAGGTGCTCGAGCAACCTGGATTCGTTCACTTCGAGATAAAGCGGGTGCGGCGGAATGGAATTCCGGAAAACACCATCGCGCAGATCGAACACACTTTTGTCTCCTGCTGTATTCTGTTGCGGATAAAATCCGAGATATTTCGAAAGCTGAACGAGAAAACACAAATGAAAATTCGCGACACCTTCGTGATGCAGATCGAGAATGTGCAGTGAATTCTCAATGAAGGAATACATGCCCGGATTGCTTTCCTCTTCCTTCACGGAACGGTAAAGCACTTCGGCGATGAACAGTGCAATGCTCGTCTTGATCACGTCTTCCTGCAAATGCGAATACGGCGCGTAACAGGAAACTTCGCGCACATATTGAAGATCATTCCGCTCTCTCCGGTCAACTACAAATTCCACTTGCGTGAGCGGCTGAAGAACGCTGCTCTTTACTTTTCCTTTTTTACTGCGCGAAACGGTGATGATGAAGGATTCAATTCCTTTTTCACGGGTATAAACTTTGGCAATGACACGCGAATCAGAATAGGGAACAGTGTGAAAAATTATGCCGCGTGTTGTAGCTAACATGGGTTTATTGCCAATTGTACAGATATACAGATTACAGATTGATCATATCAGTAATACGAAGGTAGTGCGTCTGCTTGTCTTAGTTTCCCGATCAAGCCACTTTATTGCTCAGATATTTTGCCTCAGGCTCCCGAACCTCATTATTCCCATTTGAGTAATGATAAAGATCTACAACTCTTTTATGCATCAATTGTTCCGGGGCGAACCTTATCATCAATCCAAGTTGAAGCTTTCGGGCTGCGAGGTATTTTTTCAATTGATTGAAATCAGAAGGATTGAAATAGCTGTCTCTTTTCAATTCAACGAGAATTTTTTCTTCAACGAGAAAGTCGGCGTAACCGGTACCAACTTTTTCACCTTCATATATTACCGGACATTCCGCCTGCTCAAGAAATTTTAGCCCGGCATTCCGGAAAGCAGATGCAAGAGATTTCTGGTAAACTTTTTCAATGTGTCCGGGACCGATGGAGTTGTAAACTGAGAATGCACAACCAATGATCTGATAACTTAATTCCGAATGAACAAAATCTTTTCTTAATGAGTCTTTCATATAAATAATTTTTCGGCGAAAGTAAAAATAAATGGCAATTCTGCAAACTCACAGTAAAAATTTCCGGCTTTCCCTCTGTACGATCTGTAATCCGTATATCTGTAAGATCAGTAATATTCCCGCTTAGTTAATGAACAATATTTTAGTAACTATCTTCTGTGTTCCGTCTTCGTTCGAAGCAAACACCAGGTAAACTCCGCTCGCCGCTCTTTCTCCTTTGAAATTCGTTCCCGGCCAGATCGCTTGTCCGCCCAATGCAGTTGTTTCATACACGAGTTGTCCGCGCACATCTGTGATCTTCACATTCGCGTCTTTCACTAATCCGGTGATCGCTACAGGGCCGGTGTAATCATGCTGCACCGGATTCGGGAATGCGTATACATCACCCATCACATCTTCTCCATTCGTGGCTTCTCCGCGATAGGAAACGATTCCGTCGGAAGTTCCGATGAACAGTTCTCCTGTTTTCTTATCCATCGAGAGGCAGGTGATATCATTTGAAAGCAGCGGACTGTTCGTTTCATCAAAGTGCGCGAGCTGTTTCGTTCCGTCGGCCGACATGAGAAATAATCCGCCGCCTTCAGTTCCGATCCATTTTCTGTTCGCGCCATCAACAAGGATCGCTGTCACCGTTTGTGTTTCCATCAGGATCTGGATATTTCCATCCTGCTCAATGAGGATCTGCTGCGCGTCGCACGCTCCCGGAGTCATGATCTGATCGGCGCAATAAAAAACACCGATGCCTTTATCAGTTCCGATCCACACTTCTCCGTCATCATCTTCCGCCATGCAATACACTTCTGTTCCCGGAATTGCCCCGGTGCCTGGATTGAAACCGAGTCTCACTTTTCTGTCATCACTTATGTTGTCGATCGTTCCGTTATCATCGAACACGAGCATTCCTTGTCCGCGCGGAAGGATCATCCATTTCTGTCCAGTTTTAGTGACCATCAATTCGCTCACGGTTTCGCCGATCGGAATGAGTCCGGTGAAATCAAATGCACGCCACGTTCCGTCTTTTTTTCTTACGTTGAGGCACGTCATCACGTGCGAATTCGTCATCCAGAGATTATCGTCATCATCGAATTGCATTCCTGCAACGGCCACCCAATGATATACGATGTTCGATTCAAGCGTGCTGTTATCGGTATTGTACACATTCGTGATCGCGCCATTGCGCATTTCCGCCACACCTCTTCCCCACGATCCCATGAACACATGCGAATTATCTTCCGGATCCACCGCGCACGATACAAGATCGAAAAGTGTATCGAGGCCATTGGTATTCGACGTGGAATAATCCGACCACAGATCATTCTTATAATACCCAACGCCGTTGATATTGAAAACATTATTCCACGCATCATCATGTCCGCCGGGAACTGCGATCAACGCTCCATCTGATTCGGACATGTCATACACATCTGTGGTAAGCGGACCGTTCGGATAATAGGAAGCGCCGTGCGTAGCATCGAGCATTTTTACCAATCCGTAACGGAGATCAGCTTCCCAGATCGTTCCGGCTCCGTCAATGTATAATTGTTCGGGACGCAGGTATTCCATGTTGCCATCAAACAAATAATAAGCTGCACTCGCCGGACCATCCACCACTCCTGTCCTGACTTCTATCTGGTAATTGTCGCACATGTATAACGCACCATTCGCGGCGGTAATATCCATCGCGTTCCTTCTCGCTTCCCAGCCCCGTACCGTGTCCCATGTGGTGGTGGTGAAATTGTAGCAGAAAACAGAATCGGAATTCAGCGCGCGGTTGGGATAAGTTGCCGCCCAGTTGGTGACGAGTTGCCCGTTGAAATAGGTGATCGTGTTGTAATGTCCGTTCGGAATACGTTGTGTGAAGCGGCTCCACGTCGCGAAATTGGAGAGATAAGGATCGTTGATCGGCGCATAATAAATTCCATTCTCGGTCGCGGCGAATAATGATGTTCCGTCGGAAGTGATGTCGTACACTTCGAGATTGGTTCCGTTGGTGCCGATCATGTACGTATCCATCACTTCATTTCTGTCGGTGTTGATCACGACAATCCCGAATCCAACCGAGAGGTATGCGCGATTGCTGATGAAATAGATATTGTGAATCGATTTATCGCCGATGATCTGCGCATTCTTGATATCCGGAAGATTGATGATCGAACCCGTTGCAATGTCTATGATATCAAGGTTTCCGTTCTTGTATCCAACCACAAGTTTATTGTTGTAGCTGTTATACGCAACCGAACCAATGATGAGATCCGACAGTCCTTCGATCTTGGTGATACGGTCGACCGACATGTCGGCTTTGTTCAGTTTGAAAAGGCCTTTGTCCGTAGCGGTCCACACGGTAGTAGAAGACCCGGTCACATAATGACACATCTGGTAAGGCAGGTGCATTTTCCATCCTCCTATCGGTACGTTCTGCGAGCGTACGAAATGAGTGAAAACAAGGAGAAAGAAAGAGATGGAAATGCTCTTCTGCAGGAAGGAGCGTCGCATGGTGTACATTCTAAACGAAATTAAGGATTTGCCGCGGAGTAATAACTGCGGATCCGGCGGAATATTGTGTTGGGAGGGTGGAATTATGGTGTTGGTTGTATCTTTGGCCTCAATATCCGGCACCGTAGTTCAACTGGATAGAATGACAGGTTCCGGTCCTGTTGGTTGGGGGTTCGAATCCCTCCGGTGTCACAATTCCGCCACGCAGAAATTGCGTGGCTTTTTTGTAGTTGAGGATTCGATACAGCGCAGTATGCGCTGGCACAAAAAGCGGAAGTTCACCGAACTTCCTCTTTCGCTTTTTGCCCTCCGGTGTCACATTCCGCCACGCAGAAATTGCGTGGCCTTTTTTTCATGCAGGAATTCTTCTTTCGTCTTCCCGGGAATTTAACTCATCTGATCCAAGGCCTGGCCCAGATCTTTTCTCAGCATTTCCGGATCTTCCAGCCCGATGTAAAGTCGCACGAGATTGATCTGAAGCCCCGATTTGTTCTTGAAACTTTCTGCTCCGGCCAGTGCGCAGACCGGGAAACAAAGAGATTCGTGTCCACCCCACGATGTTGCAAGTAAAAAACATTTCAGCGCATTGCAGAATTTTTCGATCTGATTGACATTTTCCGTTTTCAATAGAATCGAAAGCAATCCTCCACCACTCTTCATTTGTTTCTTGGCCAGTTGAAAATCTTTGTTCGAAGAAAGAAACGGGTAAAATACTTTTTCCACCTTCGGATGCTGCTCCAGCCATTCCGCGATCATTTGTGCAGAAGAAGCTGATCGTTGCACGCGCAATTCGAGTGTACGCAATCCGCGGATCATCATCCATGCGTCATGCGCACCGATCACGGCCCCGAGTGTCATGTATTCTTTCGCCATCATTTCCGATATGCGCTGCTTTGAAGAAGCGACAACTCCGGCCACAACATCACTGTGTCCATTAAGATATTTTGTTGCAGAATGCACAACGATATCCGCGCCGAGTTTAGCTGGTTGCTGATTCAGCGGTGAATTGTAGCTGTTATCAATGATGGTCGTAATGCTTTTAGTTTTGGCAAATCGGCAAATTCCTTCGATATCCTGCAACTCAAACGTCATGGAATTCGGACTCTCCAGGTAAATCAGTTTTGTGTTGTTTTTTACAGCAGATGAAAATGCGGCAACAGTTCCTTCGTTCGCAAATGTTGTTTCCACTCCGTAATTCACCAGGTATTTGGAAAGCAGGTTTCCTGTCCATGAATACGGTTTGGCAATACAAACCACGTGGTCTCCCGATTTCACAACCGACATGATCGCTGCTGCTACTGCTGCACTTCCGCTGCTGAACACCAGCGCGTCGTCTGTTCCTTCCAAGGCTGCTAATTTTTTTCTGAGAATGGCAACTGTTGGATTGTATCCGCGTGTGTAAAACGGAGTTTCCAATTCGTGTTTCAATTCTTCCCGCATGGTCGCCAGATCCGGAAAGCAGAAATTGGAAGTAAGCATCATCGGTGGATTCACCGCGTTGTAATAATGTTCGCGGTCTTCGCCGAGATGATTGAGAATGTAGGAAATTTCCATGGTGTTCGTTTGTTCCTGTAAATTTCCTCTTTTCGTGGCTGCAAGAAAATATTGCGCCGCTTATTTCTCAGGGCTTTTTGAACACGAAGTACACGGCAAGAATGAGGAAACAAAATCCAAGAAGATGGTTCCATTGTAATGTCCCCTGCTTGAACACAACCACGGCAAAGAAGGAGAACACCAAGAGGGAAACCACTTCCTGGATTACTTTTAATTCAACCATATTGAACGGTCCGCCATTATCAATAAAACCAATTCGGTTCGCAGGAACCTGAAAACAATATTCAAAGAGCGCTATTCCCCAGCTGATAAAAACGAGCGTGATCAATCCGGCTTTGGGAAACCAATTCCATTCTTTGAATTTCAAATGGCCATACCAGGCCATTGTCATGAATGAATTGGAAATAACAAGCAGGATAATGGAAAGAAGTCCGCGCATTTATTTATTCCTGATAATGTAAATAAGACTTGACCATTTTTCGGTGCCGGCTTTTCTGTTTGAGATCCATCCACGCCAGAATGCAGAAAAGAGTCTGCTTTTCCCTGTTTTGTATTTCTCGCTAAGCAATGAAACATAATAACTGTCATACTTCATCGGTTTAATTTCTTTCACTTCGAATCCGCCTTTTTGCATGAGTGCGCGCATATCTTCCGGACGAAAGTGCCAGAGGTGGCGGGGAACATCATACGCAGCCCAGAATTCTTTATAGTAATCTGCGTCATGTGAAGTGCGATTCGGAACCGCAACGATCAGAAGTCCGTCTTGTTTCAGTAATCGCTTTAGTTGAGCTACACGTTCGTTCAGGAAGGGAACATGTTCCATCACATGCCACATGGTTATTACGTCGAAACTATGCTGCTGAAATTTGTCCAGATCCGGCTCTTCACGAACATCCAGCTTATAGTTTTCAATCCCCATCCTGCGAGCTGAAGCGCTTGGCTCAATTCCGGTCGTATTCCAGCCCGCCTGTTTCATCGTGTTTAAAAACTCTCCGGTTCCACATCCGATATCAAGAAGAGATCCTTTTGGGGATAGTGCATTAATGAGTGAAAGTTTGCGCTGAAGAGTCCTTCTCCGAACACGTTGATAGAGGCTGCTGACTAGCCCCTTTTTGGTGTTGCTATGTGAAATGTATTCATCCGATTCATAATACGCCCCCAACTCCTCAAGCACTGGTCTCGGATTAGTAAAAGCAAAGCCACATGCTCTGCATTGAACAATATTAAAGTCATCCTTCGAAACTGTGTAGTCTTTGCATGTTAAGGCCGAGGTTTGATCTTTTGATTCACAAATAGGGCATGAATCAATGTTGGAATATCTATTTGGTTTTTTGTTCATTTTTGAATTAATATGATGCTAAGATAATTGATAATCAATATTTTCAAGCAAATTTATCATTGATTTTCTGAACACTTTTTGAACATATTTCAATTGTTCCACGTGGAACTTTATTTGTGATTATTATTAATGTATATATATATATTTTAGATAATCATAACTCATTGTATATCTGCTATTTTATTTATTATTTAATACTAATATCATCTCCATTTTCAGAAAATAGCTCATTACGGCAACTTCTATTTGAGAGATTGAAGCTGCCTTGTTTCACGTGAAACGACACAAAAAAGGCTGTCAAAGACAGCCTCAAATAAAGCAGTTAGGATGTGGTTTTTAGCGCCCCATATAAACCATCAACATGGAAATATCTGCAGGGCTAATTCCGCTGATTCTTGAAGCCTGTCCAATTGTGGATGGACGAATTTTGGAGAGTTTCTCACGCGCCTCAAATGATAAAGAAGTGAATTGGGAATAATCCAGATCGGATTCAAGTTGGAGGTGCTCAAGCCTTGTGAGTTTATCGGCCATATCACTTTCCCTCTGGATATATCCTTCATATTTCATCAGGATTTCGGCTTGCTCCAGATCCTCGTTCCGGTAAATAGACCAAGCTTGTTTCAATCGTGGAATTGAATTAGCAATACCAATTATGCCAATGCCTGGACGGGCAATGATATTTTGAAGTCTTAATTTTTGACTTATTGGTGCTGAGTTATTCGATTCTAAAAAGCCATTGATCTCCTCCGGAGAGATAGATTCATCCCGAAAAAACTTTCTAATCGCATCAGCATTTTTGATCTTTTCGTCCACCCTTTTCTTTCTATCTGCAGACGCCAAACCTATTTCATAGGCCTTTGGGGTGAGCCGGATATCCGCATTGTCCTGTCGGAGAAGAATCCGGTACTCCGCACGCGAAGTGAACATCCGGTAAGGTTCATCTGTGCCCTTCGTAACCAGGTCGTCAATTAACACACCGATATAAGCTTCAGAACGGCTAAGGACAAACGATGGCGCATTGTTAACAGCCAAATGAGCGTTAATACCTGCCATCAGTCCCTGGCAAGCTGCTTCTTCATATCCCGTAGTCCCGTTGATCTGGCCTGCGAAAAACAGGTTTTTGACCAGCTTGGTTTGGAGTGTTGGCTCTAACTGTATGGGCGGGAAATAATCATATTCTATTGCGTAGCCTGGCCTGAACATGCGGACATTTTCAAAACCGGGAACCTTCTTCAATGCCGCTTCCTGAACTTCCTCTGGTAATGAAGTAGAGAATCCATTGACGTAAACTTCAACAGTATTCCAGCCTTCCGGCTCAACAAAGATCTGGTGTCGGTTCTTATCGGCAAAGCGTGTGACTTTATCTTCGATAGACGGACAATACCGTGGACCCAGACCTTGAATTCTTCCTGAATACATAGGCGATTTGTCGAACCCCGATTTCAAAACATCGTGAACCTCTTCGTTCGTGTCGGGAATATGACAACTACGTTGTTTAGAAAGAGGCTTGGTTGAATCGGAATAGGAAAATTTGGACGGCTCCTCGTCTCCCTTCTGCTCCTCCATTTTGGAATAATCAAGAGAGCGTCCATCTACACGGGGCGGCGTACCAGTTTTCATTCTTCCACTGGTGAAGCCAAGCTCCACAAGCTGCTCAGTAATTCCTTTCGAAGCCTTTTCTCCACTTCGTCCTCCGCCAAAATTCTTCTCACCAATATGGATCAATCCATTGAGGAATGTACCATTCGTTAGAACGACGCTTTTTCCGAGAATGCGCTTACCCATTCCCGTCACAACACCCTTGACCACGTTATTCTCAACGATAAGCGATGAAACCATATCCTGCCAGAAATCGACATTGCGGGTTTGCTCGAGCATCAATCTCCATTCCTCTGCAAATCGCCAGCGATCACTTTGAACTCTGGGACTCCACATAGCAGGACCTTTGGATCTGTTCAGCATTCTGAATTGAATGGCAGTATTATCAGAAACAATTCCGCTGTAACCACCAAGCGCATCAATTTCCCTTACGATCTGGCCTTTTGCAACGCCACCCATCGCAGGATTACAGCTCATCTGAGCTATCGTCTGCATGTTCATGGTGATCAGAATGACTTTTGATCCCATGTTTGCTGCGGCCGCGGCGGCTTCACATCCGGCATGACCGGCTCCAACTACTATTACATCATATTCCATCTTCTTCCTAAAAGGGATGCAAAGGTACGGCGACATTGGCAATAGCTAAATAAAAAAAAGCCACCCCGAAGGATGGCTTCATTTCATTCGCTGGATCGCTTATTTACCTGTAGAAGTAGAGGTAGTAGCTGTTCCTCCGGTTTTGTAATAAAGAATGTTGTGAATTTCGTCGGAGTCCTTGTAATCAACCTTGAGTGAAGTAGCTGTGCTTTGGAGGACTTTCAATGTTTTCATTGTTCCATTAGAAGCGGAAAGCGTGATCTCTGTCATGCTGGAGTTGATCTGGTATTTCCCGAACTCTACAACACCGTTGTAGATCCAACGGTAATTGCCATCCTGGCTCAACATAAGGAGATCTCCCTTTTGAGCGGTAGTAGGGGCGTGTACCTCATTGAACGTTTCGGTCTGGTAAAGTGACCAGGTGTTAATGAGGACATTCTGTTTGGTTGAGGTTGTGCTGGTAGTAGTAGTGGTTGATGTTTGCGCGAAGCCAACTACGGCTACCAGAACCAATAGTGTTGTAATAAGTTTTTTCATGGTGTGTAATGGTTAGAAGTGACGTAAATCTAAAGCATTTTCTTCAGCGCTCCGCATTCTTTTCGACTCTGATGCGGATTTGTCGTGAAGGCCGCACAAATGCAGCAATCCGTGTGCCATAACGCGATGAAGTTCGTCTTTGAAAGTGACTTTGAATTTTCCGGCATTCTCTTTCACGCGATCCATGCTGATAAAGATCTCGCCGCTCACGACTCCGGGAAGCTGTTCATCGGACGAATAATCAAACGTGATGATGTCGGTGAATGTATCATGACGCAGATAATGTTTATTCATTGCGAGCAGTTGATCATCGGAAACAAAACAGAAATTAAGTGTACCGATCTTCCGTTTATATTTTACCGCAACCGACTGAAGCCATTTTTTAACGGCAACAGAATTGCTCAGCGAAAAACCAGCCAGGTCGCTGTGAAAACGAATATGGGATTTGATGGAAGAGGGGCGTGCGGATCTTTTCTTTGACGCACGTTTCCCAATGGGATTCTTCTTCTCCGGTCTTTTATTCACCTAAGATCAATTCTGGGAAAGATTGAAGTTCAGCATCACGGTTCGTCCGTTGTTTGCAAACTCCACACGATCGGCGAGATGTTTCATGAGGAACACACCACGGCCATTCGGCTTCTCGAGATTGGCTGGATTGGTTGGATCGGGCAGTTCGGAAAAATTGAATCCTTCGCCCTGGTCGGTAACTTCGAATGTAAGTTTGGTGTCATCTGCCACAAAACTCAGATTCACTTTTTTACCGGGGTCTAATTTGTTGCCGTGCTGTATCGCGTTGTTCACGGCTTCTGTAACGGCAACGAGAATATTTCCATAATGATCTTCCGGAACGTGATACGAGTTACAGATCTCATTAATGAGTTTTTCTACGAGTCCAATGTTGTCGGCAACAGACGGGAACGATATTTTTTGCTCCCTGATCATTTCTTCTGCATGGGTCATTTTTGCTCTACGCCATTAAAGTAGGCGTTTACTTTGCTCTTGTAATACGGAGAAAGGGCCGGTGGGACGGTTTTGAGGAGTTCGGCTTCTTTCTGTTTCTGCCTGTTATACTCAGAAAAGCCCGTAGGGTTACTCAGAAGATCGTTTTTTGCTGCATCTGCCTGACGCTGATCGTCCATTTCCTTCTGACGTTCCGCTTTTTCATACTCAAGCAGTTTATCCATGATCTGTTGTTGCCTTTGAATAGTTTCCGCCGTGATATTTCTGTTCACAAGATCTGTCTCGGTTTGCTCCATCTGCGCCTGTGTCTGTCCGCCCGGCTTTGGTCCGCCATCCGCATTCGGATCGTCCTGCGCTGCTTCTTCCAGCATTCGGCGAATGAATTCCTGCTGTGCTGCCAATTTCGCAAGCTCTTCTGCATTGCCTCCGCCTTGTCCCTGCAATTGCTGAATTCTTCCATTGATCTGTTGTTGCATCTGGCGAAGACTTGACATGCCGGGTTTATTCTTTGAACCCTGGCCCGGCTTGTTGCATTTTCCTCCCTGGCAATGAGAGTTGTTCTGCTGCTGTTGCTGCTGCATCATATTCTCGAGCGATTCATTAAGCAACAACGCGAGATCATTGATGGATTTCATGCACTGCTGTTCACGGTTCGCCGCTTCAGCGGAATTCCGGTCGCTGAGTGAATTCTGCGCGCGCTCCATATTCATGTTGATATCGGTGATCGCGGAATTGACAGTGGGGGAGACCTGCGGATTGCGCTTGCTCAACGCGAGTAAACTATCCTCGATCATTTTCGAATCGTCTTTCAGTTTCTTTTGTTTGCGTGCAAGATCATTGTACAACGGATCCGTCGCGCTGGTATTCTTCACATCGTTCATCAATGCTTCCTGGTCGAACGAAAGCTGGAGCAGGTTTTCCAGCAGCTGTTTCACCGCCTGCATATCTTCCGCCTGTTCATCCTGGTTCATCTGCTGTTCGGCCTGCTGCAATTGCTGCGAAAGTTGCTGCATCTGCTGCGAAGCGTTCTTCTGATTGGAAGATGCTTTTTTATTCGCGCCCTGCGAAGAATTCTGACTGGCTTCGCGCTGTTGCTGCTGGATCTGCATTTCCTGCAGATCGGTGTTGGGAAGATCGTGCGGTTGTTCCAGCTGCTGATTCAATTGTTCGATCTGGTCCATCTGTTGCCGGAAGTCGTTGAACTTCTTGTTGAGCGAATCCTGCGCGTTCTTGATAGAATCTTTTTTCGATGAAGAGAGTTTGGGCTGATCAGAAAGTGTTCCGAGAGAATCCTGCTGGCGTTGCATATCATTCAGCTGCTGAATTGCCGCATCGAGTTTCTGCTGCAGCATCATGTCGCGGAAAAGGTTGAGCGTGCGATCGAGATCTTTCTGCGCATCCTTGTTGCTTTGCTTCATGGAATCGAGCGCCGTCTGCGTTTTGTCCTTATTCGCATTCTGCAATAATTGTTTCAGCAGATCGGACATACGCTGCATCTGTTCTGTTGACAATTGATTGAACAGGTTTTCAATTTCATCCTGGTTCGCCTGCGCATCCGGATCGTTCGGCTGATATTCGGATTGCTGCTGCATGTTGAGTGCATTCTTCTGCTTGAGCTGATCAATTTTGTTTTTCAGCGAATCATTCCGATTCAGAAGATTCTCGAGCTGCTTGCGATCGTCGTAGGAAAGATCTTTCTTCTGCATCAGTTTCAGGTAAAGCGCCTCGATGTCTTTCTGCAATGCCTGTGCTTGGGTGAGACTCTGCTGCAACTGATCGGCGGTCGACTGGTTGTTCTGATCGTTCTGCTGCATGAGCTGATCTTTGGTCGGCGCCTGGAAGACCATTTTCTGGGAGCGCGTTGATTTTGCTCCGTGCACACCATCATTGTCCCACACTTCAAAATAATATTCCACTTCATCACCAATGGTAATTCCGAGTTTGGATAGATCCCAGAAATAATAGAACTGGTCGCGCTGCAGATCCCTGTTCACTGTCAGGTTCACCGTTTCTGTTTTCTCGTCGATCTTTCTTCCCGTGGAATCGGTATGATTCAGGCGATGATACACGAATGCCAGTTTTGTGAATCCATAATCATCTTTCACTTCACCGTTGAAATACATGCGAAGCGATGATGCGGAATCTTTGGTTGTTTCCACGCTGATGGCAGGATAGAGATCGGGAATGACATTGATGCTGTAGTTGATCGAATCCTTACTGCGCATGAATTCGTTTTCCGGATGCAGCGAATAATTCCTGCTCTCGAGCAGCTGGCTGGAGAAATTGAAAAGATTATCGCCGATGGATGGCAATGCGAAGGACGTATCGCTGAATGCAAAAGTGAATTTCTTCGTGGAGCGCGTGTTGAATTTCCAGGTGATCTTCGTTCCGCACGGAACCACGAGATCGCCGGTGTTGCGCAACATTTCATCTTTCTTCTTCAAATATTTCGGATAATTCAGCTGCACATCGAAATTCAGAACGATCGGGTTCGGCAAAACATCTACGGTGTATTCGCGCGAAGTGTATCCATCGGCACTAAGGCGGAATGTTTTTGTCTTCTGGATATTCCGGAAGAGATAATTGAAGTTGACCGTGTTCAGCCGATCGAGTTTGTATTCATTCCCATCGACTTCGATGTAAACGCTGGCGGGAATTTCCGTCCCGGTAAGTTTCACGTCGATCCTGAAATCGGAATTCTCAATGGCCTGCATTTTATTATCACCATTCACGACAAAACGGAACGGCGCCTGTGTTTCAAAATATTCTCCCGGATGGACCAGGCGGTGCGTACTGTCGACGAGCATTCCCGCATTGGTGAAAAGGATCACGAGCATGACGAAGAATGGAATGATCACGAATTTCGCGTGGCGTTTATTTTCGCCGAGATCGATCGCAGATGCGAACGGAACCGGTTTCAATTCCTGTATCTTCTGGTCAATACTCGCCTGGATGAGCGCTGGTGAAACGCCCGTTACATTGTCCGAACGATGGAGCTGGAGCACATTGAGCAGCTTATCCTGCACATTCGTGAAATGCTTTCCGATGATATCCGCCGCTTCATCGTGCGAAATTATTTTCCCGATGCGATTGAGTTTGAAAACAGGCACAGCGACAAATCTTGCGAGCACGTAAATTGTTGCAGAAAGAAATCCCCAGAAAATGGTTTTGCGGATCGCAGTGTCGAAGTGCGCGAAATATTCGGTGATGGCGAGCACCAGAAATCCGGACAACAGAATTCCGCCCGCGTACAGGAGTCCGCGTATGAGCATGTTCTTGTAAAACTTGCGGATGAACTCGTCAAGTTTCGCGATCAGAATTTTATAACTGCCAGAGGAAATTTCCATTGTGCCTTCCCAACAAATTTAGCTTATTAATAACGCTTGCTCCCTATGAAAGTTACCGCTTTTAACAGTGCAAATGTTAAATAATACCAAAGGGGGAACGAATTGCGAAACCGGATGAGCAAAGCTCAACCGGTCGGATATGCGAAGTGCGGATTGCGAATGTGCCGATCAAACTTTTATCCCGATGAGCAAAACATCGTCCACCCTTCGACTACGCTCAGGATGGACCGTATCCTTTCTTGCTTCAATCCGGGAAAAAGAGTGGTTTATATTTTTATGCCGATGAGCAAAACATCGTCCACCTGCTCCACATCACCTTTCCAGTTCAGGAATCTCGATTGCAGTTCTTCCCGTTGTTTTTCCATTGGCAAATGCTGGACGCCGGCCAGCCACTCGCGGAAACGCTTGGTCATGATCTTCTTTCCTTCTTCACCGCCGAACTGATCGGCGAATCCATCGGTACACAGGTAGATCGTGTCATTTTTCTGCAAGGAGAATTGCTGCAATCCGAATTGCTGATCATCTGTAGTGTATCCGCCGATCGAAACTTTGGTAGGTTTGAATTCGATCCATTCTTTTCCACCGCGACAGATCCACGCCGGGCGATTTGCACCGGCATACGTCATGGAATTTTTTTCGGTGTCGATCGCAAGAATCACCATATCCATTCCATCCTGCACGTTCGACTCGCGCACAGGAGGCAATGCTTCATTCTCAAGTTCTGCCTGGTGCAGTGTTGCTTTCACCGAACGATTAAGTTTCATGAGAATTTCTCCGGGATCGAGAGAGGATTTCACGATCTCGTTCAGTTTGTCAATGCCAAGCATGCTCATGAACGCACCCGGGACACCGTGGCCCGTGCAATCACCAACGCCGATCAATACTGTTTTTGCTTCGCGATAGATCCAGTAAAAATCTCCGCTCACGATATCCTTCGGGATGTAGAGCAAAAAACATTCGCCGAAAAAAGAGCTGAACACTTCGGGCGGAGGAAGAATGGCGCGCTGAATACGTTCTGCGTAATGGATGGAATCGAGGATCTCATGCGACTTCAATTCGATGATCTCTTTCTGCTTGTGAATTTCTTCGCTGAGTCTTTTCTTATTGACATAACCTCTCCACGCGAAGAAGGCCAGCGCGATCACCAGTGTCAACCCGATGGAAAGCGAATACACGAGCAGGGTCTTCTTCTCCGAAGCGGTTCTTTCTTCCAGCAATTCCTTATCCTTTTTTGTGGATTGATATTTTGCTTCGAGGTCGGTCATTTGTTTCATGCGCGATTCGTTGATCATGGAATCACGCAGATCGGTGTAACGATTGAGATAACGATTCGCCAGGCCGGAATCTCCTTTTGCTTCGTAGAGTTTTGCAAGCATCTTGTAATTGGCGCTCCTGTTTTCCGGCGACTGCAATTCTTCGGCCAGCGCTTCGGCTTTCATGAGATAACGTTCCGATTCATCGTAATTCTTTTCCATGAGATAGATCTGCCCGAGATTTCCGCTGGAAGTAAGAAGCTGATAATTGTACCCGGTCAGTTCGGCGTATTTCGCGCCGAGAAGACAATAGGGAAGACTGTTCGCCGTATCGCCCATCTCGAGATAAACCGCCCCGAGATTTCCATAGGCATCGGCCATACTCGTGGTGTCGTGTGAATCCTCGCTGAGTTTGATCATCTTCTTCAGATACAAAATGGAGGAATCATAATTTTTCTGCTCCTGGAAAACACCGGC
>DATJEX010000257.1:0-4093 GCA_035496135.1 Bacteroidia bacterium | reverse complement strand
CACCAAAGAGATCATACCGATCGCGGAGAACGAGAGCGAAACACTCGAAGTGATCGGTGCGCGCGTACACAACCTGCGCGACCTGAGCGTTTCCATCCCGAGAAATAAACTTGTGGTCATCACGGGGCTGAGCGGAAGCGGAAAATCATCATTGGCTTTCGACACGATTTATGCGGAAGGGCAACGACGCTACATCGAAACTTTTTCCGCCTATGCGCGGCAATTCCTCGGCGATCTTGAACGTCCCGACGTGGACAAGATCACCGGGCTTTCCCCTGTCATTTCCATCGAACAGAAAACTGTCAATAAGAATCCCCGTTCAACTGTCGGAACGATCACCGAGATCTACGATTTTCTCCGTTTGCTATTTGCGCGCGCGTCAGATGCGTACTCGTACGTGACGGGAGAAAAAATGATCCGCTACACCGATGACCAGATCATCGATCTCATCATTGAATCGTACAGCGGAAAAAAAATTCTCCTGCTCGCTCCTGTCGTCAAAGGAAGAAAAGGACATTACCGTGAGTTATTCGAGCAGATCCGCAAACAGGGATTTCTCCGTGCACGGGTCGATGGAAATGTGGTGGAACTCACTTCGAGAATTCAACTTGATCGTTACAAAGTGCACGATATCGAGATCGTGATCGACCGCATCCAGGTTTCTGCTGATGATCGCCAGCGCATCGCCGAATCCGTGAAGCTTGCTTTGCGTCACGCGAAAGGAACGATCATGGCGACCGAACAGGGAAAAGATGAGGCACGGCATTTCTCGCGTCATCTGATGTGTCCCACTTCAGGCATTGCGTACGATGACCCGGCGCCGAATTTATTTTCATTCAACTCTCCATACGGCGCTTGTCCCAAATGCAACGGGCTGGGCCACATCCTTGAGATCGACATCAACAAGATCATTCCCAACAACGGAAAAAGCATCAAGGCCGGGGCGATCGTTCCCATTGGTGAATACAGGAATTCCTGGATCTTCAAACAGATCGATGCCATTGCCGATAAATACCGTTTTAAAATTTCCGACCCGGTGAGAGATATTCCGGAAGACGCGTTGAATGCGATTCTTTACGGAACGGATGAGATGCTGAAGGTGAAGAATGATTCGAACAGTTCAGGAACAAGTTATGCTTTGTCCTTCGAGGGCGTTGTGAATTTTCTCGCACGGCAGGAACAGGAAGGATCGACCGTGGTGCAGCGGTGGGCGCAGGAATTCATGAATGAAAGTGTCTGTCCGAAATGCGAAGGAACACGTTTGAAAAAAGAAGCGTTGTATTTCCGCATCAACGATAAGAATATCGCACAGCTTTCCGCGATGAGTCTTGGCGAACTGAAAGAATGGATGATCGGGCTGGAAGAGAACATGAGCGAACGGAATCGTGTGATCGGAACGGAAGTTCTGAAAGAGATCCGCAATCGTCTGCAATTCCTCCTTGATGTCGGATTGAATTATCTCGCGCTCGACAGGAGTTCGCGTTCACTTTCCGGTGGAGAAGCTCAGCGCATCCGTCTTGCCACACAGATCGGTTCACAACTTGTCGGTGTGCTTTATATTCTCGATGAACCAAGTATCGGTTTGCACCAGCGCGATAACGTGCGTTTGATCGAAGCATTGCGCAATCTGCGTGACATCGGAAATTCCGTGATCGTGGTGGAACACGACAAAGAAATGGTGATGGCGGCAGATCACGTGATCGATATCGGCCCGCGCGCAGGTGTGCACGGCGGACACGTGGTGGCGCAGGGAACTCCGGCCGAACTCGTGAAGTTTGATTCCATTACTGCGGATTACATCACGGGCAAAAAAGAAATTCATGTTCCCGCCACACGCAGAAAAGGAAATGGAAAAACGCTGATGCTCGATGGTTGCACAGGGCACAACCTGAAGAATGTGACGATCGAATTCCCATTGGGAAAATTCATCTGCGTGACAGGCGTGAGCGGCAGCGGAAAATCTTCGCTCATCAACGAAACCCTCTACCCTATCCTCAACAAACATTTTTACCGCAGTGAAAAGCGCCCGTTGCCTTATCGCAGAATTTCGGGGCTCGAACATATTGATAAAGTCATTGATATCGATCAATCACCGATCGGGAGAACACCTCGCTCGAATCCTGCGACGTACACGAATGTATTTGCTGATATCCGCAATTTATTCGCCGAACTTCCCGAAGCGAAGATCCGTGGATACAAACCGGGAAGATTCTCTTTCAACGTGAAAGGCGGAAGATGCGAGGCGTGCCAGGGCGCGGGATTGCGCACGATCGAAATGAATTTTCTTCCGGATGTTTATGTCCATTGTGATACGTGCAATGGAAAACGTTACAACCGCGAGACGCTTGAAGTCCGTTATAAAGGAAAAAGCATCAGCGATGTGCTGAACATGACGATCGATGATGCCGTAAAATTCTTCGAACCTGTTCCATCTATTTTCGCAAGAATAAAAGCGATGCACGATGTCGGGCTTGGTTACATCACGCTCGGGCAACAGAGCACAACACTATCGGGCGGAGAAGCACAACGCGTTAAACTTGCGACAGAACTTGCAAAAAAACAAACCGGAAATACATTTTATATCCTGGATGAACCAACGACAGGTTTGCATTTCGAAGACATCCGGATTTTGCTCGAGGTGCTCAACAAACTTGTTGATCTTGGAAATACAGTTCTCGTGATCGAGCACAATCTCGACATGATCAAAGTTGCCGACCACGTGATCGATCTTGGACTCGAAGGTGGAAATGGCGGCGGCGAGATCATTGCACAAGGAACGCCGGAACAACTGGCGAAAGACACGAAAAGTTACACTGCCATCTTTTTAAAGGAAGAATTGAACAGGCATCTTGTTAAATCTTCATAATGAGGCAAACAGGAGTTTTTCCCGGCTCGCCAATTGTAACATTACTTAAAGGGCTGCGTTAAACAACTGTCCTCCCTTAAAAAGCCACCCGGCAAAGAAATTATCACAGCACATCACGACTACCCCAACAAGAAATTCAATCCCTTTTTTTATGACCAATGAAGAAAAGATCCGCAGGGCATTCGCGGAAAAAGACTGGAGTGAGATCAAAGCCGGTGATTCCTGGCAAATTTTCAAGATCATGTCTGAATTCGTAGAAGGATTCGAAAAGATGCAGAAGATCGGACCATGTGTATCCGTCTTCGGTTCGGCGCGCACAAAACCTGATAACAAATATTACAAGCTTGCAGAAGAAATTTCCGAGAAGCTCTGCCGCGAAGGATACGGTGTGATATCCGGTGGAGGTCCCGGCATCATGGAAGCAGCGAATAAAGGTGCGCAGCAGGGAAAAGGAAAATCGGTTGGACTGAACATCCGATTGCCTTTTGAACAATACGCCAATATTTATGTCGACTTCGACAAACTTGTGACGTTCGATTATTTCTTCGTGCGTAAAACGATCTTCCTGAAATATTCGCAGGGATTCATCGCGATGCCCGGCGGATTCGGAACACTTGATGAGATGTTCGAGGCGTTGACGCTCGTGCAGACTTCCAAGATCGCGCACTTCCCTGTTATTCTCGTTGGTTCAGAATACTGGAAAGGGTTGATCGACTGGATTAAAAATACAATGCTCGCGAAAGAGAAGAATGTGAACCCGGATGATCTTGAATTATTTCACGTAGTGGATACCGCCGACGAAGCGGTGCAGATCATCAATGATTTTTATTCGAAGTATATGCTCAAGCCGAACTTCTGAGCAGGTTTTTGTTCGAATCAGCCGAATGTTCAATCCATTCGGCTTTTTTTATTCTCTTTCTTCAGCCACCATATTCCTTTCACATCCGATCGTAATTCTTTCAATGAAAGGAGTACCCACATCTCCTCTATCCCCGATAATATTGCCCAAACGATCGCTGTAAAAAAAAGCCCGCGCGAATATCCGTATGAAAAGAGAATGAAAAAGAAGATGCCTTGCAGGTATCCTGAGATCTTGGCGGAATACAAGTGAAGCGTTGGAAATTTTCCAAAGCGGATCAATGACAGGAGTATTCCCGACAACCACATGCCGAGAAAAAAATACAACCACAGCATGTCATTTCCCAATACGGAAGTTTTGAAAACAAT
>DATJEX010000256.1:0-9677 GCA_035496135.1 Bacteroidia bacterium | reverse complement strand
TATCCCAATTTTTTCCTCCATCGTCTGTCATAAAAATATTCTTCCCTTCAAGAGAATCATTCAAATAATCCCCGCCGACAATAATCCCATGCAGCGTATCATAGAACGCCAGCGAAAAAATCCCCTGCGAAGGTTTTCCCTGCAGCATCGGTGTTTCAAAAACTTCCCAGTGATGTCCGTAGTCGCGCGAGTGCCAGAGACGCGCACAGGTTCCGCCTGTACCAATGTATACGTGTCCACCCGGGAGCACACGAATGGTTGTTCCGCTCGCAGCAAATCCTGCCTCACAATTCTTTAGCTGCGGCCGATCATCAAACGGAATTTCCTTCCATGTTTTTCCTCCATCAAAAGTTTCCGACAGATACATTCTTCCGTTCACCGGATCGCCGAAAATTATTCCATGGTTGGTGTCCCAGAAATCAACTCCATCGAAGAACATCGCACTGTCTTTGCTTTGAAAAACAACTGTCCAGTTTTTTCCTCCGTTAGAAGTACGAAGAATGCTCGCCGGAAATCCTGCATTGGCTATCACTGCATTCTTTTTATCAAACGAATAAATGCTTCTGAAGTCTGAATTTTCAAATCCTTTCACACGATTCCATTTCCATTTCTTCCCACCATCGTAAGAATTTCCTACCAATCCTTTCTGTCCGCTCATCCAGATCACATTCTCATTCACGACGGAAAGTCCGCGGAAACCTTTTGAAACGGAATCTGCGAGTTGCGCGTTCGTTTGTGAAAAACAGAATCCCGGAAAAATAAAAACTAAAAAGAAAAGTTTTCTCATGAATAGATTGTGTCTATTTAAAGATAGAATTTTGCCACAGATTGCACTGATTTTCACTGATTAACTTTACGGGAGCAAATCGTACATTGTACATCTTAAATCGTAAATCTTTTAACAATGGAATATCGCAGATTAGGAAAAAGCGGATTACAGGTGAGCCTTCTCTCCTTCGGATCGTGGGTAACATTCGGCGCGCAGGTGGGAGATGATACTGCGGAGAATTGCATGAAACTCGCTTATGATTCAGGTGTGAATTTTTTCGACAATGCGGAAGCTTACGCCAGCGGAAAATCGGAAGTGGTAATGGGAAACATCCTCAAGAAAATGAACTGGGAACGCAGTTCGTACGTGGTCTCCACAAAAGTTTTCTGGGGAGGAAAGAAACCGAATCAAAGCGGCTTGTCGCGCAAACATATTTTTGACGCCTGTCACAACGGTTTGAAAAGACTGCAGGTGGATTACCTCGACCTTTATTTCTGCCATCGCCCCGATCCGAACACGCCGATCGAAGAAACAGTTCATGCGATGCACGACCTCGTGAAGCAGGGAAAAGTTTTGTACTGGGGAACTTCGGAATGGAGCGCGGAGCAACTGAAAGAAGCATACAGTATCGCGAAGAAGAATAATCTGTATGCACCAACGATGGAGCAGCCGCAGTACAATCTCTTCGAGCGAAAAAGATTTGAAGAGGAATATGCGCCGTTGTACAAACAGGAAGGAATGGGAACTACCATCTGGTCTCCTACCGCTTCGGGCTTGCTCACGGGGAAATATGACAACGGAATTCCTACAGAAACAAGAATACATCGCCCGGGAATGGAATGGCTGAAAGAAAGAATGTCGGACGACAAACTGAAAAAAGCAAGACAGTTCTCTGCATTCGCGCGCGACCTTGGAACAACGCCGGCTTGTCTCGCGATCGCCTGGGTGGTGAAAAATCCATTCGTGAGCACTGCTATCCTCGGGGCATCACGTGTGAGTCAGTTGAAAGAAAATCTGAATGCACTCGAAGCGTTGCCTTTGCTCACGAAAGGGGTTTTGCAGGAGATCGATGACATTTTTATTTAACAAGGGTGCGAAGCTTCGTGCCCTTACCAGCTCGCGTAATCCTTCAGCAATTCCGCCAGTCGTTCATCACGCTTTGTATTCGCGATGAGCATGTCACTTTCAAATTCTTTCATCGCTGCGAGAGCCGGATCGTGCCCCGGTGAGCTTTTCACTGAACCATTCGCGCACCATTTGATGAGATCGATCCACGATTGCGTAACAGTGACCTGGTTCAATGCGGGATAACTGTTCAGCACTTTCTTCCACGTCCAGAAACACCAGCCGGAAAAATTATTCGCCTTATCATTAAGTGCGAGCAGCGTACTCTTCACCACATCATATTTATTTTCGCCCCATTCGCCACACCAAACCGGGATTTTCATTCTCTTCCCGAGTTCCGTGAAGTCCGTCATTTTATCTCCGGGTTCTCCGCCGAGCCAGGTGTAAATGTGAAAACTGAACATCATTTTTTCATCCGGCAATTTCTGGAACATGGAAAAGTCCTTCGCGAAATTTCCGCCTTCGAGAATAACAAGATGATTCGTGTCGACCGTCCTGATCTGCGCGATGATGCGTTCATACATTTTCTCCAGTGAATCGCCTTTGGTCGGAATAGGTTCATTGAGCAGATCGTAACCAGCGACAGTTGTTTCATTCGCATAACGGGCCGCGATCTGCTTCCACAATTCAATTGTTTTATTCTTCGCCTGGGGATCCTTCCAGAGGTTCGGTTTATCCGGATCGGCTGTGAAGTACGGCGAATTCCCTCCCGGTGCCGCGTGCATATCAAGCACAACATACACATGATATTTTTTACACCACGCGATCACGTTGTCCAGAATTTCCCAGCCATAAACTTTTCCACCGATCGGATCGAAAATTCTGTGATTGAACGGAACGCGCACCACATTCAAACCCATTTCACTGACCTGTTTGATATCATTCTCGGAAATAAAATTCCGATAAATATTCAACCGGAAAGAATCAGTCTCCGCTTCACCCACAAGCGTCTGCATATTACTGAGGATCTTCGATTCCTTCGTGAAGCTCCCGCCCCAGATCCATCCTTCCCACAACAACCATCCGCCGAGATTCACGCCATTCAGTTTGGCTTGCTTCCCGGTGGAATCAAAAAGGACCGCGCCGTCGCGGCGAATAAAATTTCCTGCGAAGGCATTCACGCCAATAAAAACAAGAAAAACGAGCAACACTGTTTTTTTCATTTCATTTACTGTTGATCGTATGTTTCACATCGGGCAGCATATTCTCTTTACTCCAGGCTATCTTTTTCGCGAACGGTTCTTTTCGTTCCGGACAATCTTTCCCCGAACAGATCGCGCAACTTGTTGGAACGCACGGATCGGAATGAATGAAGAATTCCATTTCATTGCCCATACTTTTCCGGACCAGCCTGTCCACCGCATCCACTTCTTCGTGTGCTTTCTCGAGCGTTAAGTACCAGGGCAACGTGATGTGAGCATCAACGTGCAGGCCCGAACCGTATTTCAGGATACGGATGTTGTGCATGTCGATCCATTTATCGCGTCGTTCTTCATTGAGCACTTTTATCAATTGATCGATGCGTTCTTCATCCTGTTCATCGAGCAGGTTACCGAGTGATTCGCGAACGATCTTCACGCCGGTAAAAATGATGTAAGAACCGAACAGAACTGCAAGCGCATTGTCGATCCACATGAGTTTGGTGAAGAAGATCAGCATCAATCCTGCGACAAGCCCAACACTGGAGATCGAATCCGAAATAAGATGTTTGCCGTCGGCTTTCATCAATGCGGAATGCTGCTTCTTCCCTCTTTTGACGAGAAAAGTTCCCATGATAAAATTGCAGAACCCTGCAGCAGCGGAAAGGATCGCTCCCGAATCGATCCTGGTGATAATATGCGGATGAAGAAATCCCAGGATCGCTTCGTACATGATCGCAGTTCCGGCGAGAAGAATGAGCGCTCCTTCGAAACCGGCAGACACAAATTCAATTTTCCCGTGTCCGTACGGATGTTCCTTGTCGCGCGGACGTGAAGCGTAGATGATGGAGAACAAAGCGAACGATCCTGCCGTCACATTCACGATCGATTCAAGCGCATCGGTCAGGATAGCATTCGATCGCGTGATCCACCAGGCGAAGAATTTAATACAAAGCAGGATGAAGCTGAACAACAGCATCCATTTCATGATCCGCACTTTTATTCTCATGGATTCGATCATGCCGTAAATTTCAACTTATTAATCCGGATTTGGAAATCATACAAAATATGGAAGTGTTTCACTTTAGCCAGCCCGCCGATCCCTGCCAGGTGATAACACCTGACAGCACTTAAAGAGAAACACTCTTCAAATCAGTTTCCGCGATGATATTCCATTTCCCTTCATCGAGACGAAGCAGCGCGATCCGATCGACCTGATATGAACCGGTAAATTCTTTCGCTGAATATTCCTCCCATGCCTCATCGAATTGTTCTTCCGTCCAGTCACGATTCGCGATGGTCATATGCGGATGGAATTCCTGTTCTTTTCTGCCCTTCATTTCCGGAACGTGCATGAATCGGTCCTTCACTTTTTTCTGCAAACGGATCAATTCTTCCGATGGTTCGACGCCGATAAAAATCACACGCGGCGGAAAACAGGAAAAATTTTTCAACTGAACAGGAAAAGAAGAGATATCTCCGGAACAATCTTTCAACGCTTCTTTCAACAATGATTCGTTCTCCGGGTGATAATGAAAAGGCGAATAGAGTGTAATATGTGCAGGAGCTTTCAACGCCGCCTTCGTTCCGAATTTACGCGAGAGATCGTTCTTGAAAACAGAGATCTGTTCATTCAGTCCGGCCGGAACAACACTCGCGACGAAATAAAGTGTAGTCATGAAAAAGCCCTTCAGAAAACGAAGGGCTGATTTTTATTTTACATCGATGAGTTGAACGTCGAAGATGAGCGTGGCTTTGGGCGGGATCACATTGGCATAACCCTGTTCTCCGTAACCAAGCTGATACGGAATGATGAATTTCGCTTTATCGCCTTTGTGCAGCATCGCCACACCTTCATCCCAACCGGGAATGACCTGGTGTTTTCCGAGTACGAACGAGAATGGTTTTCCGCGCGGAATGGAAGAATCGAACATCGTTCCGTCGAGGAGAAATCCGCTGTAATCGAGTGACACCGTATTGCCCACCTGCGCCTGCACTGCATCGGGATGAGATTCGAAAAAAACAACTTTCAACCCATCCTTCGTGGTGATCGTATCTTTTCCTTTTGCATCCCACAGCTTGGGTGCCGGAACAATGCTGATGACTTCCACGAGAAATTTCATTGGAGAATTCGCCGGAATTTTTCCCATCTGGCGTGCGCCGTAAGCGTATTTGGCAGGTAGAAACATTTCCGCAACATCTCCGCCATGCAAACGAAGCACGACCGAATCCCAGCCTGCGATCACCTGGTGCGCGCAGAGTGTGAATCCGAACGGAGTGTTACCATGAAGATATGTCGCATCAAAGACCGTATCGTTCATCAGTTTTCCGACGTAGGTCATATTCGCTTTATCGCCACAAGTGATCGCCGGGCCATTTCCTTTTGCCTTGAGAATATATTTTATTCCGTCACTCAGGCGGATCGTATCCGGATTCGGAACGACCGTCGCAGTGTACGTCCTCGTGATGCCATCGGCCGGAGGCGTGTACGTGATTACTGCATCATTCGAAGTATTGTTGCTGCTGGAAGCTCCTGATTTTGTTTTGCAAGAAGTTCCTGCGATAACCAGGATCGCGGACAGATAAAAAAAGTGACGCATGTTAGTGGGTATTTTGAGCGGAAACAACTTCTACAGTGAAGACGCGCGTGAGACCATCGCGATAAGCCTGCGCCGAAGGAAGAACAAAGACAGCTTTTTCTCCCGGATGCATTTTGTAAATACACTTTGTGAATCCCGGGATCATCTGATCGAGTCCGAGTGTGAATGTGAGCAGCTGTTGCCCCGGAACAAGTTCATTCGAATCGAACATCGTTCCATCGAGATATGTCCCGGTGTATTTCACACTCACTTTCTGAAACAACTGGCAGGTCGGACCTGTGACATTATTGAGCGACATGAAATAAATTCCGTCCTCATCAGGCGCCGATGTGATTCCCAAACGCTGCAATCCCGGTTTGAGTAACGAATCGTTGTGATCTTTCAGGAATGGTTCTTTGAGCGTCGCGAGCGTGTGCACTGAATTCATCACATCCTGTATCTTCTGCTGCTTCGCCTGTTCCGCCGCTTTCGTTCTTGTTTCTCTCGCACGCAGCGTGTCGACCTGTGCGCGTGTGAAGACGCTATCCACTTTCACGAAGAATCCGAGATACTTCAGCGTGTCGATCGCCGGAGTTTTGAAATCGAATTGACCGGGATAAGCCTGCTTGAGTGAATCGAGCAGCATGAAGAACCCAACACTGTCGCCGGCATGAAGTTTCATGAACACATCCTGGAAATCCCCTTTGAATTCCGGTTTCGAAACCATGATCGGGAAAGAAACCATTTTCGCGCTGACATTCACATCAAGTACGACAGAATCGCGCTGGTTGCGGAATTTCACTTTCAGGAACAACGCTCCGCCGGAATCGGCAGTGATCTTTCCTGTTCCTTTGACGAATTGTTTGAAATACGTTCCGTTCGCCATTGGAGTATATCCGGGGAATGGGCCTTTCGGCGTTCCCTTGAAAGCGAGAAGCGCGAAAACAACACAGATGAACAGAAAAGAAAAAGCGCGTTGCATGTTCAGATCAATTTGCAGGATTCACCACTTCCACGTCGAATACACGCGTGAGTGAATCTTTGTAACCCATTGCAGGCGGAAGAATGAATGTAGCCTTGCCGCCTTTTTTCATTTTCAGGACCGAGCTGACAAATCCGGGGATCATCGGATCGATGCCCAAACGGAAAGTGAGCAGTTCCTGTCCCGGAACCAGAGCATTCGAATCAAAGATCGTTCCATCCAGGTATTTTCCGGTATAACGCACACCGACCGGAGTTCCCATTGACAACATGGCACCCGAACCCGGATCGGTCTCTATGAAATAAATTCCTTCTTTGTCCGGTTTCACGGTGACATGATTCTTCGTGAGATATTCTTTCAGGAGTTTGGAGTCGTTCTTTTTCAGCATCGGTTCCAGTTCCTGCGCGCGCTGCTGCATCGGCCCGAGTGTATCCTGCACAGCCTGCTGCACGATCATCCGCTGATTTTCTTCTTCTTTGAGTTTGTCAAACTTCGCCTTATCGTAGATGCTGTCGATCTTCAGGATGAAGCCGACATATTTCATCGTGTCGTAAGCGGTGTTGTGAAAATCAAATTCATTCTTGATCTCCGGCTGACCCGTTTGCTGATTCATCACCGTGTCCTTGTAATATTTCTTGAGTGAATCAAGCGAGATGAAAAATGTACCGCTGTCTCCTTTGTGGAATTTGGTGAACATATCCATGATGTCGCCGGTGAATTTCACTTTGCGGACAGGGATCGGGAATGCCTGGCCGGGATACTGCGGATTATCATTCAGATCCATGAACACGGAATCTTTCTTGTTCTTCAGTTTCATGTGCACGAAAATGAGTCCGCCTTCCTGTGGCGCTGATGTGCTGTCTCCTGATTTTTTCAGCATGAGGAGATAGGAGCCGTTACCAACATCTTCATAACCCGGGAACGGATTTTTTTTGGTGCAGGAAATAATGGCAAGCGAAAGGATCGCAGGAATAATGAAGTTGATTTTTTTCATAATATTTTTAAGAGATTATTCGGCTGACACGAGTTCTACTTCGTAAACGACCGGGGTATGTGGAGGAATGATGCCTGAACTGGAACCATAGCTTCCAAAAGCCAGCCCCGAAGGTAGGATTATTTTCGCTTTTCCCCCGGCTTTCATCTTCGACAAAGCACGCTGAATTCCGGGGATCACCTGTCCTTCGGCACCATAGCTGAACGTGAACGGTGTACCGCTGGCATGAGAATCGTCGAAGAGGCCGCCATTCAGGAACCAGCCTTTATAATTGATGGTTGTGTTCGAGCCGAAATGCGGGACATTGCCCGTGCCCGCTTTTTCTTCAATGAAGATGAGCCCTGCGCTGTCCGCTTTTTCTTTATGGCCAATGGACGACATGTATCGTGCTATCTCCAGTTGTTCATCCGCATCCGGATCCGTCTCCAGGTTCATATTCGCGTATTCATCGGCCGTGACGATCCTCAGCACTTTCACATTCATTTCCACCATTCCGGTGTCGGGCGTTCCGGCCATTTTCAGATCTCCTCCCGGAAGCATGAATGTCGCACTGTCTCCTTCGGCTAAAACAGAAAAATAGGGACTCGTTTTCGACTCGACGAAGAGTGTACCGGTTCCGGTCTGGTAACGCGAATCGTAAAATATATTTCCGCCATAACTGTTCACCATGGTGATCTCGTAGTAATCTCCATCACCAGCTTTTTTTCCGCTCTCACCGGGAATGTGTAGTTTGTAATAGACACCTTCTTCTGCCTGTGTATAGCCGGGATATTTGCTGTCGTCTCCACTGCAGGAAATGATGAGAATACTGCAAGTGATGGCGGATAATAAAAGAGTAATTGTTCTTTTCATTGGGATAAATTACAATTGGGAGAATTACAGATGGTACAGATATACGGATTACAGATTTTACAGAAATTATTCAAACCTGAAACCGTTCTTCTTGAAGCGTATTGCGACATCTGTAATCTGTATATCTGTACCATCTGTAATCTTCCCCGGATTATTTTGTGCGCAGGGAAAGCAATTCGACTTCATACATCACGCTGCTGAGTGCCGGAATTTTCGATTGATCTCCCGTGAGTCCGTGCGCGAGGTGAGAAGGAAGAATGATGCGCATCTGGTCGCCGATCTTCATGAGTTGTATCGCTTCGTGCAATCCCGATTCCACGTAATCCTGCCCAATGAGAAATTCTTTCGGTCCGTCTTTTTCGGAGGAATAACACAACGTTCCGTCGAGCAGATAAATTTTGTAAGCCACTTTCGCATACTCCCCTTGCTTCGCCTGCTCGCCTGTTCCTTTTTTCATGTACATGTAACGCATTCCGGAAGCGGTTTCCGTCATCGTCCAGTTATGATTCTTGATGTATTGATTGATCTCATCATTCTGCCGCGTTTCGTCCCACTCGTTCATCTGCACCGAAAGCGCATTCACCTGGTCTTTGCTCAACGGTTTTTTCGCAGGAGGCTTCGGGTCTTCCCCGCAGGAGAAAAGCAGTGTCACAAAAAGTAAAACTATGAATCTGTACATCCGTCTGAATCCGTAATCTGTAATCTCCGTTTGATCCGTAATCCTTCCCGCTTCCATAATCCTTCTCAAGATAACGCTTGTCAAGCCTTTTTTAGTTTTTCAAGATACTCCGGCAGGATGGATTTGAATTTTTTAACAACATCTTCCATTGGAATTTCAAGCATTCCGCCGGCGGCGTTGCGATGTCCCCCACCGTTGAAGTGCGCTCGTGCGAATGCGTTCACGTCGAATTTTCCCTTGGAACGGAACGAACATTTGATCTTTCCGTCACGCTCAGCAAAAAAAGCGGAGAAAACGATCCCGCGCATCGTCAATCCATAATTCACCAATCCTTCTGTATCGCCTTTCTGGTAATTGAATCGATCCTGTTCGGCCTGTGACAACGTAAAGAATGCTGAATGAAATTCTTTCATCACTTCCAGCTTCTCGCTCAATGCGAATCCGAGCAAACGGATACGGCTTTCCGAATTATCGTCGTACACGCGCACATGAACCAGCGGACCTTCCGCTCCACACTCAAGTAAATGAGCCGCAATGCGCATCGTTTTCGGCGAGGTA
>DATJEX010000255.1:0-6676 GCA_035496135.1 Bacteroidia bacterium | reverse complement strand
TTCCCGGAACATTGAAATCGGTGAAAGCGATCGGTTGGTTCATCGAGGAATACGGCGTAGCGCAGATCTCGATGAATCTCACGAACACGAAGATCACTCCTGTTCACGTCGCCTTCGATGAGGTCTGCAAAAAAGCGCAGGAACGCGGTATTCGTGTCACAGGTTCTGAATTGGTCGGGCTTCTTCCTTTGAATTGCCTCCTCGATGCCGGAAAATATTTTCTGGAAAAACAGGAACGTTCAACCGGCGTTCCGGAAAGTGAATTGATAAAAATTGCGATCAAATCTTTAGGACTCGACGAACTCGGAAAATTCAAACCCGAAGAACGCGTGATCGAATACCTGCTCGCCGACAAAAACAATTCGAAACTTGTTTCCATGTCATTGACCGGATTCGCCGATGAAACTTCTTCCGAAAGCCCTGCTCCCGGGGGCGGATCCATTTCCGCATACATGGGTGCACTCGGTGCTGCACTCGGAACGATGGTGGCGAATCTTTCTTCACACAAACGCGGCTGGGACGATCGCTGGAAAGAATTTTCGGACTGGGCGGAAAAAGGACAGCAGAGTAAAAATGAATTGCTCCGCCTCGTCGACCAGGACACACATGCGTTCAACCAGATCATGAATGCTTTTTCATTGCCAAAATCGACTGACGAAGAAAAAGCGGCGAGAACAAAAGCCATCCAGGATGCCACAAAATTCGCGACAGAAATCCCTTATCGCGTGATGGAAGTTGCTTACGGCTCAATGGCGATGATCAAAGCGATGGCGGAATCGGGCAATCCGAATTCTGTTTCAGACGCAGGTGTAGGCGCGCTCGCAGTGCGTTCAGCCGTCATGGGCGCATGCCTGAACGTGAAGATCAACGCCAGCGGTTTGACCGACAAAAAATTCGCGGAAGAGATCGTTGCCAAAGCGAACGGCCTCCAGGAAAAAGCAATCAAGGCGGAATCTGAAATCCTGGCGATCGTTAACAGTAAGATCAAATGAAAATTCAAAATACTGCTTACCGCCGACCGCCGACTTTTCGAATGTGCGCCCAGCTTGTGCGTTCCCGCTTACTGCCTACTGCTTACCTGATGCAATGACCGAAATCATCAGGCAAGTGAAATAACATTTATAAGCTCACCATCGTTTAACAAACAAATACCCCTTTATGGTCCGCCTGCGTGCATGGATCGATCGACATCCAATTATCCGAAGGATCATTTTTTTCTTTCCGGTGCAGCTTCTGCTTGTCCAGGTGAAAAAGAATCCGATCCTGATCATCTTCTGGGCGATCATGTTCGGATTTCTGACCGGTTCGATCGCTTCCAAGTACGGCGTTTCGCTTCTCTTCGTTGATCCCGAATACATCGGGCACGTCAATTTTCTTTCTTATTTTCTCATCGGTTTCTCCTGTGGCGGATTCGTGATGGCTTACCAGATCTCCTGCTATATCTACAATGCTTTCCGTTTCCCGTTTCTCGCGACACTGAGCAGGCCGTTCCTTCGCTTCTGCACCAACAACTTTATCATTCCCGTTCTGTTTCAATTGACTTACCTCGTGCTCATTCTGCGTTTTCTGCACAATGAACCGATATCAAAGCTTCATGTGTTCGGCGACGTGCTGGGTTTTATCGGGGGAAATCTTTTTTTCATTCTTGGATCACTCTTCTATTTTTTCCGCACCACGAAGGACATGCAGTCGCTTTACGGGATCGGGGTGCATGAACGGGAATACCCGCGTTCGAAAAGGATCATTCTCAATCGCGACCCGCTCAGTAAAAAACTCAACTGGAAAGCCGTTACACCCGGAAAGGAAGGACGTGACTGGCACGTGGAAAGTTATCTCTCGGGACTCAAGATCAGGAGAGCGAGGCCTTTCGAACATTACGACAAGGAATTATTGAATCGCGTGTTCATGCAGAATCACGGCAAAGCGGTCTGGTTCGAAGTGGTTGTCATTCTCACCTTGTTGGTGTTTGGATTTTTCAGGGGTATTCCTGCGCTGATGATCCCGGCAGGCGCAAGTGTTTTCCTACTGTTCACATTGTATCTAATGTTCACGGGTGTGCTCACGACGTGGTTCAGGGGTTGGTCGAATACCATCTTCGTTCTCCTGCTTCTTGTTTTTAATTTCATGCATAAGTTCGACCTGCTCGACTCCAGAACCTGCGCTTATGGAATGAATTATAATGTAGCTCCTGCTATTTATTCCAATAAAGCGATCACCGATTTCAGCGAATCGACGATCAATCGTCATGCCGATTCAATACAGACCATTTCCATACTCGAGAACTGGAAAAAAAAGAACAGTCCTGATTCGTTGTTCAAACCGAAGATGATCATCCTCAGTTGCAGTGGTGGTGGATTGCGTTCCACGATGTGGACCTTCTACACCATGCAATACCTCGACAGCATCAGTGGTGGAGAATTCCTTCCACACACCGCACTCATTTGCGGTTCATCGGGCGGAATGCTCGGTGCCGCTTTCATGCGGGAGATCTACCTGCGCGAACAGAATGGAGATACCATCAAGCACACCGATCCTTCACTCCGCAAATGTGTATCGGATGACGTGTTGAATCCTGTTGCTTTCTCGATCGCCGTGAACGATTGGTTCCTTCCGCTTCGTCACGCGGATTATCATGGCAAGCGCTACAGCCGTGACCGCGCTTATGCGTTTGAAGAAAAATTTCTCGAGAACACAAAAGGAATACTGGAAAAGAAACTTTCCGATTACACGGAACCGGAAGCGAGAGCGGAGATCCCGATGATGTTTTTCGCCCCGACGATCGTCAACGACGGAAGAAAACTGATCATCGCAAGCCAGGGCGTTTCCTACCTCACCGAACCAACTCCTGATGCGAATGTGACTGCACATATTTTTGCGGATGGAATCGAGTTCTCGAGATTTTTCAAACAACAGGATGCCGATAGTGTGCGATTCATGAGTGTGCTGCGGATGAACGCGACATTTCCATACATCACACCACTCACTGAACTTCCGAGCAAACCTGCGATCAATGTATTTGATGCCGGTATGCGCGACAATTACGGAATGGATAATGTGCTTCGTTTCCTCTACATGTTCAGAACGTGGATCGCGGAAAATACTTCAGGCGTTGTGATCGTGCAGACGCGGGATAAGAACAAACTGCGCCCGGTAGAGGATAATGGTGTACCAACCATGTTTCAGTCACTCACCATGCCGCTCAATAGTTTTTACGGCAATCTTTTCACGGTACAGGATTATAATCACGATTACGAGATCCAGCAGGCGGCACATTGGTTCGGAGGAAAACTTGACTTCATCGATTTCGAATTGAACAACGAACAACCCGATGTGATCTCGCTCAGTTGGCATCTCACCAACCGGGAGAAGAACAAAGTGCTGATGTCCATGTCAGCGCCGGACAACTTGAATTCTGCACGGCGTTTCGTCTATCTCATGAATGAGCCGGAGGTGAACCAGGTATCAGCTTCGGCACACTGACGTACAACAGGTATCTGCGCTTTAATCTCGAAGCACGCGTCGTCGGTTCAAGGAAAGGCATCGTGAGAAATTGTACCCGGAAATGATCAGCCGACCACACGTGAATTATTTTCAGCGAAGAGCTTTTCAATTGCTTGTAATGTTCTTCATCGGTGAGAATATAACAGGAATCCACACCTTTCAGATCATCCATTGATCCGGAATTCCAGTGAAGTGTTCCCGCGGTATTGCGCAGCCGCGCATTGAAGTCGAACGTGTAATCGTAATCGGTTTCGAAAATATAAACCGGTTCATTCCTTTGAGGCTGTTGCGCAAGGATCTTTCCGAGCGTGGTTCCTGAATCGTACTTTATCAAGGAAGGATAGAAATCATAAAGCATGATCACGTAGAACATTTGCAGCATGATGAGCATCGGCATGAAAACCTTCGATGAAAGTTCCTTTGTCCGGAAAAAACAAATGACCGTGAACAGAAGAAGAGCGGAAAGTAGAATGGCCGGTGTGTAATTCCTCATCGGGAAAAAACGGAGCAGCACCAGGAATCCGACGGCGGCGATACAGATCGTCACGATAAAATTCAACCAGGCCAGCATTTTCATTCTTATGAATCCTTTTCCTTCGATCGCTTCCTGGTAAAATCGTGCGGCGAGCAAAGCAGCGAATGGGAATGTGACGTAGACGTAATGCGGCAAACGGTATTTGCTCAATGAAATGACCAGGAATGTCATCACAAATCCTGTGACTGTGATCACTTCCGTCACGGCATTCCCGCTGAATTTTCCGGCGATCATTTTTTTCAGCTGAAGAATGACTCCGCCGATCGTGAGCAGGCACCACGGAGCGAACGACCAGAGAAATGTGTGCGTGAAAAAAAATGGCGTCGAGCCATTATTGTATTTCGTTCCCCAGTCACTGTCGCCGGTCAGTCTTCCGAAACTTTGTGTCCAGTAGTAGAATCGCAATCCAGAAACGCCGGTATGTTCATTCACCGATCTTTCCGGGTGAAGATCGAATTGCTCGTAAAGCCCGATCGACATCGGCAGAAGGATCAATGCAACAAGTGCGATCCCGGCGATCCATTGCCAGCGGAATATTTTTCTCCATTCCCGTTTGTAAGCATGATGAATGAAAAAGATCAAAGCCGGAAAAACAATTCCCATCGGGCCTTTCACGAGCATGCTCACTCCTATCCCGGTGAATGCACCGAAAAAATATTTCCACTTTGAATTTTCCTGGAATTCGAGCAATTGCCAGATCACGAAAGAGAATGAGCCTACGAGGATCGTGTCGGTGCGCACATCATTCACCATGAGCATTCCGCAGAAGGAACTCACGAACATCAGCGCCGACAATTCTCCAGTCCTTTCGTTGTAGAGTTTGGTTCCTATCCTTCTGATCGAATAGGCAGCGAGAATAAAAAAGAGGTAAGAAGGAAGTTTATAGGACCAGTAATGAATACCGAAGATCTTGAAACTCAATGCCGATAGCCAGAAGAGTAGCGGCGGTTTGTCGAGGTATTCGGCCCCGCGTATATGAAGTTGAAGCCAATCGGCAGAATGAAGCAGTTCTCTCGACAGTTCGGCATATTGCGCCGCATCCACGTTCATCACGGGAACGAATAATCCCAGCGCATAGATCGCAATGAAAGCGCGTGTGAGATTTTTGAGGTTTCTGTCGAACAAGGACATGCAGACAAAGTTAGCAGTTCGATGTCGCGATCATGGGTCTGCGGCCGTATCTTTGAGCATGCAATTCATCATCCTTATCGTGTTGTTCTCGCTGTGCCTGGTTTATCTTGGCTGGAGAGTGATGCGCCCGATGGTGAAAAAGAAGACGGATTGCGGAGACGACTGCAAGTGCCAATAAAAAAAGGAGACCTTCATCTCCTTTTGATCCTTATTCCGGTATTATCATTTTCCTTTTTTGCCGGCCTTCGCGAGGGAATCGGCACGATGTGTTGAATCCAGTTTCATCTGTGCCTTCATCTTCATGCTTGCCGAATTGATGGAGTCGGACATCTTGAGTGAGTCTTCAGAATTTTTCTGGCGAACGGCCTTATCGGTAGAATCCTTGATGACCGAATCCCTTAATTGTTTGGCCATTTCATCGGCGCCACCGCACGAAGAAAGTAATGTTACCAGGGCGATAGAAGAAAGAAGAATTGTTTTTTTCATACAGCGTTTCATTGAAGGGACAAATATAGACTTTACATGTCTTGTAAAAAGAAAAGGGGAACCAGTGGTTCCCCTTTTTTGACTTCGCAAAGGAAATCGGCAATTGAACCCGGCAAGCCCGGGATCAGATTACTTGCCTTTTTTTCCTGGCTTAGCTTTAGCCATTGAATCAGCCATTGCGACTGAATCATCATGCTTCTTCTGAGCAGCCATCATAGCAACATTCTTCATAGAATCGTCTGCTCTTTGTTTAGCAGCAGCCATGTCCATAGAATCCTGTACTTTTTTAGCTGAATCAGCTTTTCTTGTTGAGTCTGCTTTCGCAGCTTCTCCGCCATCTCCGCAAGAGATAACGAACATTGTCATTGCAGCGATGGCAACGATTGAGAGAACTTTTTTCATTTTGGTTTTATGATTTTTTGGTTAACCGGCGGCAAAGATATAGGAAGAAATTGAATTATCACCACCTTGTAAACTTTTTTTTAACAGGATAACTCACGGAATATCAACAAAAAAGGGGCCGAAGCCCCTCTTTTTCCTCTTTTACAAGGACGGTGAATTAACCACGACCGCTGGTAGCGTGCGTGTTCTCAGTGTGAGTCTGCTGAGCTGGTGTTTTTGGCTTTGGTTTGCCTTTAAGGTTCGCCATTGAATCGGCCATGTGAACAGAATCATCATGATGTTTCTGAGCAGCCATAGCAGCAACATTCTTCATAGAATCGTCTGCTCTTTGCTTAGCAGCAGCCATATCCATAGAATCCTGTACTTTTTTAGCTGAATCAGCTTTTCTTGTTGAGTCTGCTTTCGCAGCTGCTCCGTCATCTCCGCAAGAGATAACGAACATGGTCATTGCAACGATGGCAACGAGTGAGAGAACTTTTTTCATTTTAGTTGTTAGAGTTTGGTTAACCGGCGGCAAATGTATAAATCTTTGTGTCACCAACAAAAAAAATTTGCATTAAGGCGAAAACGGGCTACTTTTGCACGAACTTTGATTGGAACTACCACAAAACTCAAAACAAC
>DATJEX010000254.1:0-3044 GCA_035496135.1 Bacteroidia bacterium | reverse complement strand
GTTATTGTTTCCCCGATGAGCAAAGTAAAAGCAGACGATATAAATCGCCAGGCCTGGGAATTGAACCGCAAGGATCCCCGCGCAGCGATCGAATTGGCCAACCAGGCTTTGGAGTTGTCGCGTTCCATCAATTACGACCAGGGCGAAGCCGGTGCGCTCCGTACACTCGGTGCGTGCAACGTGTGGCTTTCCAATAACGAGAATGCATTCACGCTTTCACAGGAAGCTTTTCGCCTGTACAAAAGACTCGGCGACCTGATCAAACAGGCGCAGGTGGCTTATAACCTCGGAACGAATTTCTATTATCTCTCCGATTACGATAACGCGCTGAAATATTATTCACTTTGTCTTCGCCTGAACGAAGATGCGGGACATGAGCCGGGAATGTCGGAAGGTTTGAACGGACTCGGAACGGTGTATTACACCATTGAGCAGAATGAGAAGGCGATCGAAGTGCTTTTAAAAGCACTGGAGATCTGTAAAAACACCAATGATCCGGAGATCACGCCACGTGTGCTGGACGGACTGGGTGAAGCGTTTTACAATCTGAAAGAATACGACCGGGCGCTCGAACATTATTTCAGCTGCATCGATGCGCTGAGAAAAAGTAATTATAATCCACAGGTTGCAGCTTTCGCTTATGACGGATTAGGAAGAGCATTTGCAGCGAAAGGAGATTTCAAGAAAGCACTGGAGCATTACGACGAAAGTATCCGTATACGGCGCGAGATCGGTTTCCGCGTGGGTGAAGCAACATCGCTCATCAACATCGGAAAATTATTTCACCTGCAGGGTTTGCATAAAGAAGCGCTCAAGCATTACCAGGATGCACTGAAGATCGCCGGCGAGATCAATTCAACGGAAAATATTTACAAGGCAAGTGAAGGATGTGCTGCCGTGGCGGAAGAAACCGGCGATCTTAAAACAGCGCTGGAACATTTCCGGAAATTCCACAAGGCGAAAGAAGAAGTGAGGGATGAAAAATCGGCGAGAAGAAGCAGGAGCATCGAGATGCAGTTCAGGATGGAAAAAGCAGAAACCGAAAAGCAACTGCTCGAAGCGAAGAATAAGGAACTGCAGAATTTTTTCAATAATGTCGTGCTGCTGAATGATATCGGGAAAGCTATTGCTTCTTCACTTTCCGTGGATGAAATTGTGGAAACGGTTTACGCGAACGTGAATCAGCTCATGGATGCGGCAGGTTTCGGCATCGGGCTTCTGCAGCCGGACGGCAAAGAGATCGTTTTCCCGCTGTACATCGAAGAGAACGAGCGGTTGCGGATGATCCATTATGATCTGAATGACAAGAACCGTCTCGCCGTTCACTGTTTCGAGAACAACCGCGAGATCGTTATCAATGATTTCCGGAATGAAGTGAATCAATACATCAGCGTTGTGCAGAAACCGATCGCGGGACGGAGCATCTCGTCGCTCATTTACCTGCCGCTCGAACAGAAAGGAAAGAAGATCGGCGTCATCACCGTGCAGAGTTTCAACAGCAATGCGTTCAGTGAACATCACGTAGGATTTCTCAGGAGCATCGCTGTGAACGCGGCGATCGCACTCGAGAACGCGCTCCTGTACAAGGGCGTGGAAGAGACGGTGCGCGAGCGTACAGAGGAGATCCAGCGTGCTTATGAGAATACACGTTTGCTTTCAGAGTTGGGCCAGCAGATCACTTCATCGCTCGACTTCGATTCGATTTTCGGGCGACTTCATCATTCGGTGAAAGAATTGATGTCGGCCGATTGTTTCGGTGTCCGCATTCTTCATGCTGATAAAAATGAAGTGGAATATAAATTCGAGATCGAAGGAGAAGAGAAGCTTGAACCGATGACAGTGTCGATGAATGATGATGATAATTATTCCGTTTGGTGCATCAAGAACCGCAAACCGATCTTCATCAACGACAATCTCACTGAATATTCGAAATACACGAGCCAGATCAAAGTCGTTTCGGGCGACATGCCGCATTCACTGATCTTTTTCCCGCTCACGATCGGCGAAAAGATCATCGGTGTGATCACGGTGCAATCGTTCAGGAAGCACGCTTATCTTCCTTATCACCTCGATATTCTGCGCACACTCGCTTCCTACACCGCGATCGCGTTCGAGAACGCGAACCTGTATGAGAATCTCGAGGAAAAAGTGAAAGAAAGGACCGCGGAAGTGGTGAAACAGAAGGCGATCATCGAAGAAAAAAATAAAGACATCACCGACAGTATTTTTTACGCAAAGAAGATCCAGCAAGCCATTCTCCCGGATGAACGTGAGATCCTCCAGGAAATGCCGGATAGTTTTGTTTTTTACAAGCCGAAAGATATTGTGAGTGGTGATTTTTACTGGTATGCAGCAATGGGCGAATTACTGGTGTTTGCCGTAGCGGATTGCACGGGGCACGGTGTTCCAGGCGCATTCATGTCGGCGATCTGCAATGACTTGATGAACCAGGTGATCCGTGATGGAAGAGTGACAACTCCAGGAATGGCGTTGCAACTACTCGACATCAAATTGCAGCAGCTGCTCAGGAAGAGCGGTGAAGTTGGGGCGAATGACGGAATGGACATCGCACTGTGTACGCTGAATACTTCGACGAATGTGTTGCAATATGCGGGGGCGAACAGGCCGCTGATCATTCTGCGCAAAGGAGAATTGCAGGAATTCCGCGCTACACGTGTTTCGATCGGTGGATACAATACGGGAAGAAAACAATTCATCGATCACGAGATCGATCTGCAGAAAGATGATGCGATCTATTTGTTCTCCGACGGTTATGCTGATCAGTTCGGTGGGCCCCGCGGAAAAAAATTCAAGTACAAACAACTCTGTGATCTGCTTCGCACGATTCAGCATGAAACGATGCAGCGGCAGAAGGAGATCCTGGATGAGACGATCGATAAATGGCGGGCCGAGCTCGAACAGGTCGATGATATTCTCATGATAGGTTTGAAAGTTCAGTATGACAGGGCATCGTGAATCCATTTCTCTGAATTCTGTCATGAAACGTGAACTGCGCGCGCTATTCGCCCTTGTCTTCTTCTTTT
>DATJEX010000253.1:0-14574 GCA_035496135.1 Bacteroidia bacterium | reverse complement strand
GCGAGATCCGGAAAAAAATTATTGGCATTCGATCTTGCTTTTCTTGTTGAACGCAGGACAAGTGGAACAATAATGAGAGCGAGGAAAACAAAAACTCCGATCCCGATATACATTCCGTATTGGGACATATCAATTCCGTCAGGCATAACTGTGTAGGGTTGGTGTGTTTCAAAAATAGAATAAAAAGGCGCAAAATCAAGTTCGAAAGAAAGCTTCAAACGGTCAATTCAAAACCCAAAACCCTCAACACTGAACTGGCAACTTTCCCTATCTTTGGTTTTCCAAAAAATTACCTATGAGAACGATCGCCTTTCGTGAAGCATTACGTGAAGCATTGAATGAAGAGATGCGCCGCGATGAAAAAGTTTTCCTGATGGGAGAAGAAGTGGCCGAATACAATGGCGCTTACAAAGTTTCACAGGGAATGCTTGCCGAATTCGGGCCGAAACGTGTGATCGATACACCGATCGCCGAATTGGGTTTCGCCGGAATTGCAGTGGGAGCAGCGATGAATGGTTTGCGTCCGGTGGTTGAATTCATGACGTTCAATTTCTCTCTTGTCGCGATCGACCAGGTGATCAATTCCGCGGCGAAAATGCTCGAGATGTCGGGTGGACAATTCAATATTCCGATGGTGTTCCGCGGACCGACAGGAAACGCGGGACAATTGGCGGCACAACATTCGCAGGCTTTTGAAAGCTGGTATGCGAACTGTCCCGGTTTGAAAGTTGTTGTTCCTTCGAATCCTGCAGATGCAAAAGGACTTTTGAAAACTGCGATCCGCGATAATGATCCGGTGATCTTCATGGAATCGGAATTGATGTACGGCGATAAAGGAGAAGTTCCGGAAAGTGAATACCTCATTCCGATCGGTGTTGCGGATATCAAGCGCGAAGGAACAGATGTTACGATCGTTTCATTCGGAAAGATCATCAAGCATGCTTATGTGGCCGCTGATGAATTGGCGAAAGAAGGAATTTCCTGCGAGATCATCGATCTCCGTTCTGTCCGCCCCATCGATTATGCGGCGATCATCCGTTCAGTGAAAAAAACAAATCGTCTCGTCATCCTGGAAGAAGCATGGCCGCTCGCGAATATTTCAACAGACATCGCATATCATGTTCAGAAGAACGCGTTCGATTATCTCGATGCTCCTGTGCAGCGCGTGGTCAACGCCGATGTTCCGCTTGCTTATGCTCCTACGCTTATCGAAGCGGCATTACCGAATGCTGCAAAACTTATACAGGCAGTGAAAGAAGTGATGTATGTTGCTTAAATAGTGAAAAACTATTGAGAAAGCGGTTATTTAATGACCGCTTTTTTCATTTATGGATTGCGCCATTTGTTTATCTTCGCTTTCCCTAACCGCTACCCTAATCAATCCATGAATCTTACAATGAAGAAATTTCTATTTGCCGGAATGGTTCCCCTGTTCCTGCTCAACCTGAACCTGCATTCCCAAACAGCCGAGATGCTGAATTTTGACGGGACGAATGATTATGTTACGTGCGGAAATGTGCTTACGCCGAGCTATACCAAAGAAGCCTGGATCAATATCACAAACCTTGCTTTAGCAAATAATATCATATCGGGCGGTGCGACTGATGGCCAGCATGTTCTATTTGCTCCTAATGCTTATGGAAACAGATTGAGTTCCGGACATAACGGAACGTATAATTCTGTCCAGGATCCGACACCCTTACTCGCAAACACCTGGTATCACGTTGCCGTTACATACGATGCCGCAACAACAACGATGAAACTATACAAAAACGGGGTCCTTGTTTCGACAAATACCGCTGTACCTGCATTTACATCAGGATCAGCGGTACGCCTTGGCGCATTCAATAATGCAGGCAATCTTTTTAAAGGAAATATAGACGAAGTCCGAATCTGGAATCGGGCATTGACCGCTGCCGAGATCAATTCATCTATGAACTGTGAATTAGCAGGAAATGAATCAGGACTGATCGTATATTATAATTTCAACCAGGGAATTCCAGGAGGCAACAATACCGGATTGACAAGTCTGGCTGATATTGCGTTGCCCGCAAACAATGGAACGCTGGTTAATTTTGCAGATAACGGTGCAACATCCAATTGGATCTCACCAAGTATCATCACGACCGGAACATCCTGCTCAGGTTGTCCTTCCGTTACCGTCACTCTGCTTTCTCAAACAAACGTTTCCTGCAACGGAGGTTCAAATGGTTCTGCAACCGTTAACGCATCTGGTGGAACTTCATTTACCTACAGCTGGTCACCATCTGGTGGAACAGGCGCGACGGCCAGTGGCCTAACATCAGGAATTTATACCGTCACAGTTACGAATCAATGTGCGAATACCGGAACTGCAACAGTAAACATCACGCAACCTTCCGCACTCGTTGTATCGCCTGTTTCTCAAACCAACATTTCCTGCAACGGCGGATCCAATGGTGCAGCTTCAGTTACCGTATCGGGAGGAACAACATCCTATTCCTATGACTGGACTCCGGGCACACCAACCGGTGACGGAACGGCAAGTGTGACTGGACTTACAGCAAACACATGGACCTGCACGGTAACAGATGGAAACAGTTGTACAAGTACGGCTACATTCAACATCACTTCTCCTTCCGCTCTCGTTGTATCACCTGTTTCTCAAACCAACGTTTCCTGTAATGGCGGATCCAATGGCGCAGCGTCCGTAACCGTGTCGGGTGGAACAACCGCTTATTCCTACAACTGGACTCCGGGAAATCCAACCGGTGACGGAACGGCAAGTGTAACCGGACTTACTGCAAGTTCGTGGACGTGTACTGTTACTGATGCGAACAGTTGTACAAGCACCGCAACATTCAACGTGACGGCTCCTTCAGCGATCACCAGTTCTGTTTCTTCACAGACAAACATTTCCTGTAATGGCGGATCCAATGGATCTGCTACCGTTTCTGCATCAGGTGGAACACCGGGATACACGTATTCATGGGCCCCAACCGGCGGAACTTCTGCTACAGCTTCCGGGTTGACCGCGAACACCTACACCTGCACGATCACCGATGCAAATTCCTGCACGCATACGCAAACCGTTAACATCACTGCACCATCTGCACTTGTTGTTTCTCCTGTTTCTCAAACCAATATTTCCTGTAACGGCGGATCCAATGGAGCAGCTTCTGTAACTGTTTCCGGCGGAACAACGGCTTATACATACGATTGGACTCCTGGTACACCAACCGGTGATGGAACCGCAAGTGTAACCGGACTTACTGCAAGTTCGTGGACGTGTACTGTTACTGATGCGAACAGTTGTACAAGTACCGCTACTTTCAATATCACGGCTCCATCAGCGATCACAAGTTCTGTTTCTTCACAGACAAACGTTTCCTGTAATGCCGGCTCGAATGGATCTGCGACTGTTTCCGCTTCGGGCGGAACACCAGGTTACACTTACTCCTGGGCACCATCAGGTGGCACAGCTGCGACGGCTTCCGGATTGACTGCGAATACATATACCTGCACGATCACTGACGCGAATTCATGTACGCATACACAAACCGTAAACATCACACAACCTTCTGCGATCACACTTTCCTTCTCACAAACAAACGTGTCGTGCAACGCGGCATGCGATGGAAGCGCAACGGTAACACCATCAGGCGGAACACCGGGTTATACTTTCTCATGGTCTCCTTCAGGCGGAACCGGATCAACCGCTTCCGGACTTTGTGCCGGAACTTACACCTGTACCGTAACAGATGCAAACAACTGCGTGGTGAATCAAACAGTCAACATCACACAACCTGCTGTTCTTGCCGTTACCGCAACATCAACAAACGTTACCTGCTTCAGCGCTTGCAACGGAACAGGTACTGCATCGGTAACTGGTGGAACTGCTCCTTATTCTTTCAGCTGGACTTCAAACGCATCGACCAGTTCAACTGCTTCCGGTTATTGTCCGGGAACTTATACTGTGACGGTGACAGATTCACACAGCTGCACAGCTGCGGCTACGATCACCATTACCGAACCATCAGCAATGACCGCTTCCACGATGCAGACCAACGTGAGCTGCTTCGGAGGAAACAACGGAGATGCGATGGTAATGGCAAGCGGCGGAACAGGATCTTATACTTACAACTGGGCTCCGACAGGCGGAACAGGAATGATGGCAATGAACCTCACAGCAGGATCGTACACCTGTACTACTACGGACGGAAATGGCTGCACCCTTCAATCCACTTTCATCATTACACAACCATCGGCCGTTACCGGAACGATCACTTCAACGAATAGCACCTGCTTCGGATCGAATGATGGTTCCGCAACGGTGAGTGCAAGTGGTGGTAACGGAACATTCACTTACAACTGGGCTCCATCAGGCGGAACTGCTGCAACAGCTTCTCCACTCAATCCGGCAACATACACCTGCACGATCACCGACGGAATAGGATGCACGGGTACTGCGACAATTACGATCACTGAACCTTCGCCGATCGTTGTTACTCCATCACAAACGAACGTCACATGTTTCGGCGCGATGGATGGATCGGCAACCGCAACTTCTTCCGGTGGAACAGGTGCTCATTCCTATTCCTGGTCAACGGGCGGAAACGGAATGACCGAATCTCCACTTGACGCGGGATCTTATACATGTACTGTAACGGATGTGAACGGATGTTCTTCTTCGCAGACTTTCCAGATCACAGAGCCGACACAGATCGTTCCTACACATACTTCAACTGATATTACCTGTTTCGGCAACACCGATGGAACAGCTTCCATCAACGTAACAGGCGGTGTACCTTCCTATAATTATTCATGGGCTCCCGGCGGATACACCACTTCTTCCGTAACAAATCTTCCGGAGAACATGTACCTCATCGACATCACAGATGCGACAGGATGTACAACACAGGATACGATCACGATCAATTCTCCATCGCAGATCCTTCCGACGATCACGACAACAAACGTGACTTGCGCTGGTGCCGGAAATGGCATGGCTACTGTTAGTGTAGTGGGCGGAACAAGTCCATATTCCTACAGCTGGTCACCGACTGGCGGATCAACTTCAACAGAGACCAATCTTGGACCAGGATCTTATAGTGTAACGGTTACCGACTTCCACGGATGTACCGGAACACAAAGCACTACGATCACTGAACCTTCACCACTCACATCTACTTCTTCTCAAACCGATAATTCCTGTTTCGGTGGAAGCAATGGAACAGCTACAGTGGTAGCGGGTGGCGGAAACGGATCTTACAGTTACAACTGGACTCCTTCAGGCGGAACAGCTGCGACAGCGAACGGCCTTGCTGCCGGTTCATACACGTGCACGATCATGGATATCAATGGTTGTTCGATCACCAATACATTCAACATCACGGAACCCGGAATGATCACTGTATTCGAAACGCATTATGACGAAACATGCTTTAACGGAAATAATGCGAGCGCAACCATGAGCGTGAGTGGCGGAACAGGAACGATCTCCTACGCCTGGTCACCAACAGGAGGAAACAATCCAACTGCGAACGGACTTCCGGCCGGAACATACACCTGCGACATCACTGATCAGAACGGATGTGCAGTTTCACAAACAGTAACGATCACAGAACCTGCTTCCATGCTCGATAACGCGGTCATCACCAACGTGAGCTGCGGCGGAGGAAATAACGGATCTGTAGTATTGAACATGAGCGGAGGAAGTTCTCCTTACTTCTATTACTGGTCCGACCTGACGAACGGATCGTCCATCACTGGTCAAGTCGCAGGAACATATACGATCACGATCCAGGATGCGAACAGTTGTACGATCACCGATTCATTCACGATCACTGAACCATCAGCGCTTGCGATGTCTTCTACTTCAACGGACATTACCTGCCATGATTCATTGAACGGTACAGCCGACATTACAGTGAGCGGTGGTTCTCCTGCTTACACTTATTTGTGGTCAACGGGCGGAACAACTTCCTCGCTGTCCAACTTAGCTGCAGGCAATTATAACTGCGTGGTAACAGACGCGAATGGTTGCCTGGATTCACTCATTGTGATGGTTTTCGATCCGGGTGCGATCAATCCATTTGTGATCAACACATTCGAACCAAGTGGTTGCGGTGCGACGGATGGTGGATTTAATATGTCCGCTTCAGGTGGTGCCGGATTCTATGTTTATTCCTGGAGTACGGGCGCAACAACCGAAGATCTCGTTGGTGTTGGCGCAGGTGTTTACACCTACACGGTAACTGATGCAAACGGTTGTGTCGGCACATTCATCGATTCACTGAGCGATCCGAACCCACCGGTGGTAACACTTGCAGAACCTACTTCACTGATCTGTTTGAATGATGCAGCGATCACACTCAGCGGTGAATCACCGGTAGGCGGAACTTTCAGCGGAACAGGCGTTACAGGTAATTCATTCGATCCATTCACAGCTGGCAATGGAACTGCCGTAGTTACCTATTCCTTCACCGACACACTTGGATGTACAGGTACTGCAACAGACACTATCGTTGTTGACCCATGCACGGGCGTACAATCAACACTTGCCTCAAATACATGGAACCTGTACCCGAATCCAACGACCGGTGAATTCCACATGATCGGAAATGCAAGCGGCGAGATCCACATCCAGTGTTTCGCTGCTGACGGAAGAATGATCCGCGACGTTGTGGAATCGAACAGCAACGATATTGTCCTTTCACTCGAAGGTGAGGCGAACGGAATTTATCTCGTGCGTGTGATCACTGACAACGGCAATTCATCATTCCGGATCACCAAGAATTAATTCTTATTTCATTCATAGGGAAAGGCGACAGCGATGTCGCCTTTTTTTATATTTGATACAAATGCGTTCAATCCTCCTGCTTTTCGCTTTCTTCAGTCTGACTTTTCTTCATGCACAGAGTTTCCTGGGATACGAACACAGCAATTACGCTGGAATTGTCGGTGCATCCTACAACCCCGCATCACTCGCCGATAATAATTATTCACTCGACATCCTGTTGATCGGTGCGGATGTGGAAGGCGCGAATAATTATGTCGGTATAAAAAGAAAAGATTTCGGCATTCCGGATTGGGGCACCCAAAATCTTTATCTGCGCGACGGAAGGAACACGAAAAAAGCTGCGTTCGCGAGAGCGGAATTGCTCCTGCCGGCTTTCATGGTTTCAAATGAAAGATACGGATGGGGAATCGACATGAAGATCCGCACGTATGCCGATGCGGATGGAATTGAACCTCCGCTTGCGCACCTGCTCGCGAGAGGATTGAAAGATCCCGCCGACTACCAGGAATTTCACAACAACCATGTTGGTGTGAATGCCTGCAGCTGGTTTGAACTCGGCGGAACGTATGCTAAAGTCATCTGGACTGGTGCCGAACATTTCGTGAGCATCGGTTTCCGTCCGAAATTCCTGCTCGGACTCGGCGCGGCTTACACTTTTGTCAATGATCTCGAGTACCAGGCTTACAGTGACAGCACCGTTGGTGTTTTCCGTTCCGATGTAAAATTCGGCCATTCCGATAATTTCTCTTTCGACGAGGATTTCAATCCTTCATATAAAATCGGATTCAATCCAGGATTTGGTATCGATGCGGGAATGATCTATGAATTCCGTCCGGATGATAAACAGAAGGATAAAAAAGATAAGGCAAAACCCTGGCCGGGATTGCGCGACGAAGAACGTCCTTACTGGAAATACCGGATGGGAATTTCATTGACCGATCTCGGCATCATTCATTTTCATTCGGGCCAATACACCGATCATTACCAGGCCAATTCCAATTTGTGGTACATCAATGATTCCGCTTTGTCGTACACCGCGCCGGGGCCGATCTACAATAATTTTACATTGGGAAATGCCGGATCGTTGAGCGGGAAAGGATTGTGGATGCGAACACCGCTTGCGCTTGATCTTTTTTACGATTATCATTTCACCGATCACGTTTATTTCAACGCACAATCCTTCACCGGACTTTATTCCCGCGGAACAGATTTCAGAAAAGTGCACGAGTTGACACGGCTCAGCGTAACGGCGCGATATGAAACAAGATGGTACGGCGCTTGGATCCCCGTTTCTTTTACAAGAATGGGAACTGTAAGTGTTGGAGCCGGAGGAAGGATCGGCCCGTTCATCATCGGAACAACCGATGTACTCAACTTCATGCTTAAGAACAAAAAAATATACAACGCCGATCTTTATTTCGCGATCAAAGTTCCGTTGTTCCCGACCGGCAAATTCAAAACGAAAAAAGGAAAAATAAAAACGGGCGGGCCGGTCGATCAATGTCCGGCTTAGCGGGATCATCACACTCTGAATACGTAATACTTTTCAGGAATTGGTTTTTCCATCCGGATCCATATGACGAAATTTACTGTAAATAAAATACGCATGAAAAAAATCTACTTCTTCATCGCCCTCCTCACGATCTCCATTTCTTCACAAGCGCAGCAATACTTTCCGATGCTCGATTCAGTGAATGTATGGTCGTACGCAACCCAGATGATCGGTGTACGGATCGCTCAGCAAGCACAGAATGCCGGCTGCACTTATCCGTTGCCCATTACTTCCGGTAATTTCCAGGAAACAACATTATACGACACGACCATCAACAGTATCGTTTACAAAAAAGTGGACAACTCTATGTTTGGCTGTTATCTCGGTTTTGTGCGTGAAGACACAGCTGCGAGAAAGATCCTTTTCCTCGACAATGTCAGTACAGTGGAAAAAACACTCTACGACTTTTCCATGCAGCCGGGTGATACCATGTCGCTGAACTTCGATTCTTTTGGAGGATATGTATCCGGGATCTATACACTTGATTCGATCCGGACCATTACAATTCACGCCGGACAACGCCGCGCATTTTACCTCAACTGTCATACTTCGGCAGGGTCACCTACCATGACCTGGATCGAAAGTGTTGGATGCCCGACTGAAATTTTCTATCCGTATTTCAGCAATTATATGTCCCCGAGTATTTTCTCAAGTTGTGCCGGTATACAGCATCAATTCTCGCAGTTTGTCTGCTGTTTCAATCACGCATCGCGCGTGTACGATGATCCGTGTGCGTACCAGGTCGCACTGTCGACAGGCAACCAGGGATCAACGGTGATCGATTCCTGCGATTACTATAATTTCATGGGCGCCGTTCACGAGATCAATTCTTTTGCTTCGATCTCTGTGAGCCCAAACCCGGCTAAAAACAAAACCAAACTCCACCTTTCGCTTACCGAAGAAACGAATGTAACGGTGGTCATTTGGGATATCGCCGGAAGAGAAACGATCAAAACGATCGACCTGGGAAAAACACCTTCAGGAGAAAGTGATCATGAACTCGATCTGTCGGAGTTGGCGAACGGGATCTACACCATCGAGGTGCGTTCAGTACAAGGATCTGTATTTGACGAAGTGATCATTGCGCATTGATCCGGTCATGTTATGACTGCTTAACCGTTTGAAACGGCCGCTTCCTGCATTCCGGAACGAGGCAATAACCGGATTTACCATAGTAGGTGAGTTTGAAGTGATGTCTGTGTTTTATCGCCTTAAACAGGCGTGTGCGGTGACTCAAACTGCCGTAAAAGCCGTGTTTACAGTTCCTTTCTCATTACGTTTTTTCTTCCTAGATTTGCGCCCTTCAATAACAAAAGCGCCCTTAACCGCTTGATTTTTAATTAACCACAATTATGAACAACAACTTGATCTATCTCGTTCCCGCACTGGGAGTACTCGGACTTATTTTCATGATCATCAAATCTGCCTGGGTGACCAAACAGGAGATCGGAAACGATCGGATGAAAGAGATCGCCGGATACATTTCTGAAGGTGCAATGGCATTTCTGAAAGCTGAATACCGCATTCTCGCGATTTATGTTGTGCTCGCCGGTTCAGGCCTTGCGTGGCTCAGCCAGGTCGTAGCTTCTTCTCATATTCTGATCGTCGCAGCTTTTGTCTGCGGATGCATCTTCTCAGCAATGGCCGGATTCTTCGGAATGCGTATCGCGACAAAAGCAAACGTTCGCACCACACAGGCTGCACGTACTTCACTCGCAAAAGCACTCCGCGTTTCCTTCACCGGCGGAACGGTCATGGGCCTCGGTGTTGCCGGACTCGCTGTTCTCGGACTGAGCATGCTCTTCATCATTTTCTTCCAGTTCTTCATGGGTGGTGTTTACAACCAGGTGGATGGTGTCACAAAAATGACACAGGTACTTGAAGTACTTGCAGGATTTTCCGTTGGTGCTGAATCGATCGCGCTCTTCGCACGTGTTGGTGGTGGAATCTATACCAAGGCTGCTGACGTTGGCGCCGATCTCGTTGGAAAAGTTGAAGCAGGAATTCCTGAAGATGATCCGCGCAATCCTGCGACGATCGCCGATAACGTTGGTGACAACGTTGGTGATGTTGCCGGAATGGGTGCCGATCTTTTCGGTTCTTATGTCGCAACAGTTCTTGCGTCAATGGTGCTCGGAAATTATGTGATCCGTGATATGATCGCTGCAGGCAGTTACGATCTCATTCCTTTCAGCGGACTTGGCCCGATCTTCCTTCCGCTCATGATCGCAGCTGCAGGATTGTTCGCTTCCATTCTCTCCAGTTATCTTGTGAAAGTCAGCGACAATGCAAAAGCAGACATCAACACTGTTCAGCGCGCGTTGAACTTCGGAAACTGGACTTCGATCATTCTTTCGCTCGGTGCCGCTTATGCCCTCATCCGCATCTGTCTTCCCGAGACACTCAACATCAGCGTCTTCAACGCCGGTGAATTCGGCCATACCACCACAACGAGCATGAATGTTTTCTACGCTGTGTGTATCGGCATGTTCGTTGGTGGAGCCATCTCTTACATCACAGAATTCTACACTGGCCTCGGCGGACGTCCGGTTCGCGGAATCGTACAGAAATCAGCGACAGGTGCTGCGACCAACATCATCGCGGGACTCGGAACAGGAATGCTTTCAACAGCAATGCCGGTCATTCTCTTCGCAGGCGCGATCTGGGGTGCATATGCGCTCGCAGGATTCTATGGCGTTGGTATTGCAGCTTCAGCCATGATGGCGAATACAGCGATGCAGCTCGCGATCGACGCATTCGGACCTATCGCAGATAATGCTGGTGGAATCGCAGAGATGAGTGAACTTCCTGCCGAAGTACGTGAGAAAACAGACGTGCTCGATTCAGTTGGAAATACAACAGCCGCGATCGGAAAGGGATTCGCGATCGCTTCTGCTGCATTGACGGCTCTTGCTCTTTTCGCCGCTTACGTAACATTCACAGGCATCAAAGGCATCAATATTTTCGACGCGAAAGTCCTTGCCGCGTTATTCATCGGCGGAATGATCCCTGTTGTATTCTCCGCGCTTGCGATGAATTCAGTTGGTAAAGCCGCGATGGACATGGTGAATGAAGTCCGCCGCCAGTTCCGCGAAATCCCGGGCATCATGGAAGGAAAAGGGAAACCGGAATACGCGAAATGCGTTGCGATCTCTACAAAGGCCGCACTTCGGCAGATGCTCCTGCCTGGCGTGATCACGATCGTTTCCCCGATCATCATTGGTTTGGTGATGGGCGCTGAAGCACTCGGTGCATACATGGCCGGTGTAACTGTTTCCGGTGTACTCTGGGCGATCTTCCAGAACAATGCCGGTGGTGCTTGGGACAACGCGAAAAAATCTTTCGAGAAAGGTGTGGAGATCGAAGTGAATGGGAAAAAAGAAATTTTCTACAAGAAATCAGAACCGCACAAAGCTGCTGTTGTTGGTGACACGGTAGGCGATCCATTCAAAGACACTTCCGGTCCATCCATGAATATTCTCATTAAACTTTCCTGTCTTGTCGGATTGACACTCGCACCGCTGCTGGGAGAAAAAGCGGCGAACAATACAACAACAACGTTGAATGATCAGAATAAACCTGCTGTTGTGGTTACTGTTGATGCGAATGGAAAACCTGTCGCACAGAATGCTGCAGACGTCAAATAAAATTTCATTTCAATGAAAGGAAGCCACTCGTTGCAGGGTGGCTTTTTTCATGGGGATCAATTACGGATAATACGGACATACTGATCGAATTATCCGTAATCCGTATATCCGTATTATCCGTAATTCGTTCCCTTTCCGTAAATTGTATCTATGAAAAAACTCCTCCTCTTCACTTTCTTTTTAGTGATCCAGATTTCGTACGCTTACGCACAGGTTCCCTTCTGGAGCTGGTCGCATGCGATGGGCGGACAGAATTATGATGTGGGCAGCGGTATTGCTTCCGATCACAATGGAAATGTGGTAACGTGCGGCTATTATTACGACGACACACTTTTTGTAAATCCTGATACGCTCCTCTGTTCCGGTTCCGACGATTTCTATCTTTCCAAATATACTTCCTTCGGAAATCTCATCTGGACCAGGAAAGAAGGAAGCATCGGTGACGATTACGCGATCTCCGTTTCATGTGATGCAGTTGGAAATAGTTACGTGACCGGGTATTTCATCAGCGATACGCTGATCATCGGAACAGACACGATGATCAATCATACGAGTTCTTACAGTGATATTTTTCTCGCGAAATATGATCAGAATGGAAATCCGGTCTGGGCGCAGAGTTTCGGTGGCGGATCATGGGATATCGGGCAATCGGTTTGGGTGGATGTGAATTCAGGAAATGTTTATCTCGCGGGATGCTATTACGACTCCACACTCACACTCGGTACTTACAATTTTGCGAACGCAGGTGCGTACGATATTCTTCTCGCTAAATTCGACCCGAATGGAAATGTGATCTGGGCCGATCATTCCGGTGGAATTTCAAACGACATGGGCAACGCAGTGACGACCGACAACAATGGAAATGTTTTTATTTCCGGCGGATTCATGAGTGCATCCATTTCGTTTGGAACAGGAACACTGGTGAATGCCAACGCGAGCATTCCCGATATTTTTGTCGCCAAGTATGACGCGAATGGAACTAATCTCTGGGCACACCGCGCGGGAGGAACCGACAATGATCATTCCGTTTGTGTGGCTGCCGATCTTTCAGGAAGTGTTTATGTCAGCGGACATTTTCACAGCACCTCTTTTCCGTTTGCTTCCGGCAATGTGGTGAATCACGGCATGGGAGATTTTTATCTTCTCAAATACGATGCAAATGGAAATGAAATGTGGGGACGAAGCGCTGGCGGAATGATGCACGATTTCGGTTATGCCGTTGCGGTGGATGGAAACAACGACATTTATGTCAGCGGAATGTTCAACAGCGACACAGTTTTTGTCGGAGCAGACATGGTGCTCAATTCCTCTCCCGGAACACAGGACATGATCCTGATGAAGTTCGATCAATTCGGAAATAATTTGTGGGCGTTGAGCGCCGGCGGAACCGGTGATGATGAATTGAATTCCATAGCGATCGATGATCTCAATGCAGTTTATCTCACCGGCGACTGGAGAAGCCCGACACTTGGTATTGGCACACAGAATTACACGAACACCGATTCCACGATCGGTTACGCGGATATTCTTGTAGGCAAGATCGATTTTTATCTTGGCGTAACGGAGAATGATCTGAATGGAAACTCATTTGGTGTATTTCCGAATCCTTCGAATGGAAAGTTCACACTGAATGGAATTGAAAATAATTCACGCGTTGAAATTTACAATTCAACTGGCCAGCTTATTTTCAGTGAAGACAATTTCAAACAGGGAGAACGCATTGATATTTCAGATCAGCCCGATGGGATTTATCTCATAAAAATCAAAACGGATAATAAGATCCTCTCACAAAAGATCGTCAAATCCTGATGTCCTCCTTCCTCCCCTCCGCTAAAAAACAACTCTCCTATTACCGCTCACTCGGTGAAAAAACATTCGCGCAATTAAGTGACGCCGATCTTTTTCATCGCCCCAACGAAGAAAGCAACAGCATCGCGATGATCGTCAAACATCTTGCGGGAAATATGCTTTCACGTTTCACCGATTTTTTGACGAGCGACGGGGAAAAATCATGGCGCAATCGCGACTCGGAATTCGCGGACGATATCCACGATCGTGAAACGATGATGAAGAAATGGAATGAAGGATGGAATTGTGTTTTCACAACGCTCGATTCATTGACAGAAAGCGATCTTGAAAAAATAATTCTCATTCGCGGCGAAGGACAAACCGTAACGGACGCACTCACGCGCCAGGTGGCGCATTACGCGTATCATGTGGGACAGATCGTTTACGTTGGAAAGCTTCTGAAAGATACCGAATGGAAAACGCTTTCCATTGCGAAGGGAAAATCGGAGGAGTACAATACTGAGATGCTGCGTAAATTGAAGAACGGGGGAAAGTGAAGGTGATGAGTTAAAAGTGATGAGTTATGAGATACGAATTTGCACCAATTGCTCATCGCTCTTAACTCATTACTAATCACTCAAAAGATCGCAATACCAAAATCCGTATTTATAAGGGTCTTCCCGATCTTCCTCCTTCACAAAACAATCATCCTTCTTTTCAGATCTTGGTGCTTCATATTTCCGGTAAACAATCTCTCCTGTCTTTATCGGAATTGGTTTTTTGAAGATGGGTCCATCAAAAACAAA
>DATJEX010000252.1:0-9223 GCA_035496135.1 Bacteroidia bacterium | reverse complement strand
TCTGCAACCATTATCGCCCCGCTCCTGTTGATGATCGAAGCTTTGCTTCCGCTGAGTACGATCGCTTTTCCTTCACTGAATGATGTTGCAAAATCATACGTTGCTGCGATCACGACTTTCCCTGAGCGATCCGCAAATCCGTATTTATCATGCTGCTTGATGCGGAAAAAACCATCACTGTATTCCGGAATGTCTTCGAATATCGGTTCGGTGATCACTTTTCCTGTCGTGTCTACAATTCCATATGTACCCGGACCGATCGGAGGTTGCGTGTCTTCCAGGTTGATCGACGTGTCGACTGGACAATCCGGCGATTTTAAATAAGGGTAATAATATCCGGCGGTGATGTCGTCAAAAATTTCATCGTATTGCGCAGGCAGCATTACTTCTCCTTTACGATTGATGAGTCCGTATTTTCCGCCGCCGCCACGTTGCATGAGCGAGAGCAGCATCGCCACCTGGTCAGAGGTGTCCTGCTTCATGCACTTCGCTCCCGGTCCCATCATGTCTTTGAAATCCTGCATCTCAACAGGACAAACAATTTTTCCAAGATCATTGACGAGTCCCAATGCACTTCCTTTCTGCACGACGCACAAATGATCGGTGTAGTAGAACACGGCCTGGTAAGTCGGTGCGATGATCTGTTTTCCCGTTCCCGTTTCATTGAAACCAAAAAGTCCGTTCGATTTCACAATGATCGTGGAAGAACTGTAAGGAATGACGGAATCAAACTGCGGGGTGAGAATGTAGTTTCCTTCTTTGTCGATCATTCCGTATTTCCCGCTGTCCTTCACGATCGCTGCACCACGAATGAATGACCAGGCATCTTCGAATTTCGGCTTGATGATCATATCACCGTATTCATTGATGTAACCGTATTTGCCGTCCAGTTTCACCGGTGCCATGTATTTTCCCGTGTGGGAGCAGGAGGAGAGCAGGATCAGGATGAAGATGGGGAGAAGTCGGAAAAATCGCATCTGTAAAAATAGGTATTATGTGGGTTGTCATGAATTAACCCGGCACTTTAGTGTCGGGGTCACAGCGAGCTTTCCTCTTCAAAAGGGCGGCGGCGCGTCTTTGATCGTGAATCAACTGAAGTCGCGCCGCCGCTTGGAAAGAATGAGTACGTTTTTTTTCCCGACACTAAAGTGCCGGGTTAATTACGCCTGCTCTTTATTGATGGAAGTCGTCCGCAGTAACTCATCATCAATTTCTCCAAAGACAGTATTCCAGTCCGTGGCGCAGGTTTCTTCATTCACATTGGGTTTGTGAACGACAAGATTTTTCCAGCGCGCGAACTGTTTCGGATTCCTGAGCATATCGAGAAAACCGATGTACGTTTCATATTTGTTGAAGAAGTCACCGGCGAGCAGGTAATGCAGTAATGAAAAAGCGGTCTCGTATCCTTTGTAATTGGAATCGGAAGTGGAACTGATTTCGGCGAGATTGAATGATTCCGGATCATAATAAATGCCGACGAATTTCTCAATGAGATCGTATGCGCCGTCGATGTGCTTTTTCTTTTCCGTCATCACTTGCATTCCTTTTTCTCTTCCTTCTTTCATCAGCACATCGAGCGCTTCGGCGAATAACTTGGAGCTGTTCATGCCGAGATAAACTCCGGAAGCGAAGATGGGATCGAGGAATTTTCCGGCATCACCGAGCATCACGAAGTTGTGGCCAAAAGTTTTTTCGGCGAAATAGGAAAAATCGGAAACAGCAATGAGCGGTTGCGCGATACTGGCGTTTTCAAGAATATTTTTTGTCAATGGAGTTTCACGGCATTCCTGCAGGTAAAACTGCATCTGCCAGTCGTTCTCGTGGCCCATCGCTTTGAATTTCGCCTTCTGTTCTTTCAGGTATTTCCGGTCGATGATCAACCCGACACTGATGCGGTCCTTTCCGACGGGCTGAATTCCGAACCATCCTCCTTTGTGCGGGGGCAGATAACAGATCTGCAAAAGCCCGACATCAATTCCCTGCACATACTTCGCGCCTTTCCAGTGGGTGAGAAAAGCGATGCGGTCGAGTTCCTTGTATGCTTTTTTATCGCCGAGACGCCGCGCGAGAAAAGTATCCTGCCCGCTCGCGTCAATAAGAAATCTGCAATGAAATATTTTCTGATCATCGTTGATCATTGCTTTCACCTCCACGATATCGTCACTTCGGTCAAGATCCACGCTTTCCACTTTTGTGCCTTCGCTCACGATCGCGCCTTCTTCCTTGGCTTTATCGAGCAGCATTTTGTCAAAGTCGGCACGAACCACATGGAAAGAAAGATAACTTTCATCGTGGATCACATTCCTGAAACACCAGGTTGAACTTTTCGTTCCGTCGTGATTGGTGAATCGAGCGCCGGGCTTACGCACGAATCTTTTTTTCATTGTCTCCAGCACACCAAGTTCTTTGAAAAGCGGATAGCAAAAAGGAAGTAGCGATTCTCCGACATGCTGGCGTGGAAAATATTCGCGTTCGAGTACGAGTACTTTGTACTTCTTGCGGCTGAGACAGATCGCGGCCGTGGAACCGGTTGGTCCACCGCCAATGATGATGAAATCGTAAAGTTCTGGGGGCATATCCCCGCAAATTATCAAATGTTAGGCGATTTGAAAAATGAAATTGATCCGATGCTGAAGTGTGGAGATATTTTGTAGAGGGAAAAATCACAATCTTCCCGCGATCAATTCCCGCAGCACATCATTCGGGCCGGAATAAATGGAAGAAGCTTGTGCGTCGTTCACGTAACCCATCAGCTCTTCATCGAGAATTCCATTCGCGCCATGCAACTGTACTGCATCCTGTGCGATGAATTGAAAAGCCTCGCTCGCGTAAATTTTCGCTTTCGCCGCCGCAACCGTCGCATCTTTCTTATCGTCGATCAGCAGCGCCGCTTTCTGGGAAAGCAATCGTGCATTCTCCATCCGCAGGAACATTTCTGCCAGTCTGAATTGTGCGCCCTGGTGGGAAGCGATGGTTTTTCCGCCGCTTTCCTTCTGAAGGATATAATTTCTCGTCCGCTCGCAGATAAGCGCCATCGTACCCGTATGCATCGCGGCGATACACGCGCGCTCCCAGTTCATGCTTTCGTGAAACAGCATCGCGCCTCCGCCGATCTTACCGATGATATTTTCTTTATTCACTTTCACATCATTCAGAAAAATTTCCGCCATCGGGGAATTCTTCAATCCTGATTTCACAGCTGTTGGCCCGACTTTATAAGCGTGAATTTTTTTCTCAAGAAGAAAACAGGTGATGCCGCCAAAAAATCCTTTGGACGGATCCGTCAATGCATAAACGAGGATTCCATCGGCGATGGGTGCATTGGTGCAGAATATTTTTGTTCCGTTCAGAATAAAATCGTCGCCTTTTTTTTCAGCTGAAGCTTTCAAAGCGAAAGCATCACTGCCCGAAGAAGGTTCGGTCATCGCATTGGCAAGAATGAAATTCTGTTGAGCAACCGCTTGAAGAATTCTTTTCCCCAATTCGGTAGTTGAAGAACTCAGGATGGGAATGATCCCCGCGAAAGTGTGAGCGGCGAGCGAGAAATTGAATCCGCTGTCGCTGGAATTTTTTCCGATCTCGTAAAAGGAAGCAGCAGTTTGATAAGCGCCGAATCCTGCTCCTCCGAATTCCGTCGGGATCGGGAGGGAATTCAGAAACCCATCCGTAGCGCATTCCCATTTTTCAGAAAAGATGCTAAAATCATTCAGCTGCCTGGCTTTTGCAGCGGCAGATTCCCTGATGGCACTGGTATGTTGTGAATCGGAAAAATTCATTGGAATAATTCTTGTGTGAAGATAGGGAAGATGACGGAAGTCGGAACTCGGAAGCCGGAATACGGAAGCCGGACAGCGGAAGTCGGATGACGGATTTTGGAACGTCCTGTCATTTCCTCCTTCGGAACGAGGAATAGGAAAAGTGGCTGGATGATCCGTCCTCCGACCTCCCAGCTCCGATTTCCATGCGAAAGATTCAATCATCAGAAAAGTTGTAAATTGTACTAACCTCATGCGAAAATCGATCCTCCTTCTACTCGTTTTACTTCCCGGATTTGCCTTCGCGCAACTGGATAAGATCAAACCGGGAATGTCTTTACCGGACATGCAGAAATTATTTCCTTCCATGTCACCTGACCTGGTGGGAATGACGTCCACACTGTACGGCGACGATACGCTGGGCGGGCTCCAGGGAAAAGGAACGTGGATCATCATGCGCGATACGCTGCGCAGTTACCAGTTCGCGAGCGTAGATGTGCTGGGCCCATGCGATGCATTTGCGAATGCCGATTCTTCTGCCAATCACAAATTGATGAAGAAGGCGAATGAATTGCTGACAGAATACACGGATCTTTTCGGTGCGCCTACGCTCATCGCTCCGGATAAAAATACGGTTGGATCAAAATATCTTTTTTACCGCGAATGGAAAACGCAGGTAACGGATGTAGTGCTGGCGGTTGCACGGCCGAGTTACAGCGGAATTGAAGATATGCCGAACGCACCGAATGCGCCGTATCACCCGAAACAGAATTACGATTGCTATTACAAACTCTCTGTGCAGGTTTCCGGAAGCAGTGAGAAGATCGGGTGGAAATTCGGAGTAGGAACATCACAACAGGATTTTGTAAAGAAACATCCGAAACTTTCACCGCAGATCGTGGATTATCCCGACAAGTGGACGATGCGCGACACGCTCGATACGAACTACGGCACCTGGCGTTTCAGTTTTGTGAATGGGAAACTCTCGGCGTTCACGCTCGATATTTATGACGGCGCGATTTACAAGAACCAGGCGGAACAGGCGTATGCGTTACTGCTCGGACGTTGCAAGACACTCACGAAGGAAATGAAAAAGAATTACGGCAAGCCCGACGATTTTACTTCAGCTTCCGATAAATATCAGAAACGCGATCTGAAGATCTACTACAGCGATATCGAATACCAGGCGAGATGGAATAAAGTGGAAGGACAATCCATGGTGATCCGGTTGAATGAAGCCGGTGGAGGAAAACAAGGTGCGCCGGTGTTTCACCTCGAAGTGATCTGGCCGGCGGTGACTTAATCACTTTTAGCCAGTACACTCACATCGATCTTCCCGCTGCTCGTCTTCGGCAACTCTTTCAAAAACACAAAACGATCGGGGATCATATACAACGGAAGTTTCTCCGCGCAGAAATGTTTGATCGTCATCACCGATTCCTGTTCGGGATCATTCATCACGAGGAACGCGACGAGTTGCGTGAATCCGTCCGGCGTTTTTTCCGAAGTCACCGCGCATTCCACTACACTTTCAAGATCAGAGAGTGTGGCTTCCACTTCAGCAGGTTCGATTCTGTATCCGCGTTTTTTGATCATGCGGTCGAGACGCCCGGCGTAAACAAGATCTCCGTTCACATCTTCTTCCACGCGGTCGCCTGTGCGGTAATATTTTTTTCCTTCGATCTCCATGAACGCCACATCATTCTTTTCCTCGTGATCACGGTAACCTTCCATCACATTGTCACCCGCAATGAGTAATTCTCCTTCCGAAGAAATTCTTCCTTCGAGATGTTTGCACACTTTCCCGATCGGGTAAGGGTCGATGCGCGTTTCATCAAATGTTTTCGGAACAGGAAAGCAAGTGCACACATTCGTTTCCGTTGGGCCGTAGAGATTCCAGAAGGAAATGTGCGGGAACGCCTTCATCCACAAATGAAGTTGCTGTGCAGGGTAAACTTCTCCCGCGAAAAGCACAAGCCACAGCGAAGAAAGATCTTCACTTGATATTTTCCCGAAATGATAAAGCACATTCAGCTGGCTCGGTGTCGCGTAAAGAACGGAAATTTTATTTTTCGCGATGGAAGCGGCGAGTGATTTCGGATTGCGCGTGAAAGAAGAATCGTAAAGTACAATGGTCGCGCCAACACAGAATGCCACGTAAAGATCAAACAGCGAAAGATCGAAATTGAATGGCGCGATGGAAGAGAAGATATCTGTATTCGAAACGTCAAATGTTTCCAGCGCCCAATCGACGAATGCAGAAATGTTTTTTTCCGAGAGACAAACACCTTTCGGAGTACCGGTTGAACCGGAAGTATAAAGAATAGCGTCGAGATCTTTGTAATTCGATTCATCCTCCGCCGGAAGAAAAGTGACGCAGGCATTAATGAGATCCAGTTTCGAACTCATCTGGTCCTGCTGGCAAGGACTCTCCGAAGGAAAATGATCAGGATGATTGATGAGGCAATGCGGATCGGCTTCGCGCAAGATCAATTTCACGCGGTCAGCCGGAAGTTCTGCGTCAATGGGAACATAGGTCGCTTTACAGGAAAGCGTGGCGAGCATCACGATCACCGCATCAATGCTCTTCGGAAAAATGAAAGCCACGCGATGGCCTTCCTTCAATCCTTTTGATGATAAATGAGAGGCAAGTTGTGCGACACGTTCGGCTAAAACGGAATAAGTGATCTTTTCTTCTGCCGGATTTTTTGTCGCCGGAAAAACAAGAGCAACGGCATCGGGTGAATGTCGTGCGGAATTCCTGAATCGTTCTATGAGCGAAGCTGCGCTCACTTCATTTTCGATTGGACGAACTTCACCATCGCATCGATCGTCTCGAGATTGTCCTGGTCCACTTCGTGCGCTTCGAATTCGATCCCGAATTTTTCTTCAAGATGTGAAACAAGTTTCAGCGCGATGATGGAATCCATCATGCGGGTGCTGATGAGTTTCGTGTCATTCTTCAATTCCGCTGTTTCTTTTCCTCCGAAAATATTTTCGATGAGGAAAGCACGGATGGTAGCGCTGATATCGTTTGCCATGATCTATTTATTTTCTATGAATGCCAAGGTAGGATAAAGTTCCGAAAAAAGCCGTTCTGCTATCAATTGATGCGCGGCCGCGTTGGGATGCGAAGGATCTGTCTTTAATTTCCAGTGATCAGGATCGCTGGCGAAAATGCCGTGCAGGGAGATGTAATGAAGGTTTTTCTTTTCATAAGCAGGCGCCAGTGTCAATTCGTTCCGGTAAAAATTATCTTCCAGGATATCATCGCTGTTCATCGTAGGAAGATAAACGATGTACATCGCTTCATTCCATTCGTCAGCACTGTCGAGCACAGTGGAAATGGCCCAATGGGAAATGTCGGAATTGTAAGGTTCAAAACGGTTTTGCAATTCCGTCACGCTCATCGATTGTTTCGCTCCGCAACGCGTCCTGATATTCTTCAACTCCGCGAAATGAAGATCATATCCGTTGTGAACCATGTTGGCCAAGAAAGCATCAAGACGTGAGCGGTCTTCGGGATGTACGAAGTAAAGAACGAGGTCGGGCGAGAATTGTTTGATTTTATTCTGCATGACCCACACCTGTTGCGGTGGATGATATCCGCCAACGGCAAAATTCAGCACCTGGATATCCAGTTCAGGAAATGAATCCTGTAACATTTCTTCCAGCACATTTCCGAAAACACTGTCCTGTGCAACACCTGATCCCATTTCATATGAACCGCCAAGAATGGCAATACGGAAAACATTTTTCCCTTTCTGCATTGGATATTCTTTGCTGCGCATTCCGAAACTGTTCGTGATGATCTTCCATGTGCCCAGGTCAGTTGTCAGAGACGGAATGAGTTCGCGGATCACCACATCCTGTCTTGCCGTACAGGCTTTGTCAAGACCGGATGAAGCACCGGGCGCTTGTATGAACATTTCCCACGGATGACGTCCACCGTTCACTGCGAGCATCTGGTCATAATAATTTTCTATTGCGTAATCCCTGTCATCTGAATTCAATTCAGGCCCATTCAGGCTCCATGCGTATTCTCTTATCGGAGCTGGAAAAATATTTACGACCTGGTAGAAGCCGAAAGGAAGAACCAGTAACATCAGCCAGATGGTTGCTCTCGCGGAAATACGATTCCACTTTACCGGATCTTTTACGCCGGTGTTGAAATTCAAACCGAAGAACAGCAGGAAAAAAATAATGATCAAAGACGAAGCGATCTTAAAAATATCGTCGAAGGAAAATGTCCTGAAATGTGAAAGCAGGAAAAACCAATCGTTGAAGGACGGACTGTTCCAGAGCGACCACGTAAAACTCATGAAGAGAAACATGAGCATGATGCGGATGCAGCGCCACGCCGATGAAAGCATCGTTACTTTTTCCGGAACAGGAGTTTTCTTTGACTCGCGGCTGAGCGCAATGGCGATGCATGTGCCGAGAATTCCCCAATAGATAATTCCGCTCGGAGAGATCTTCGGAATACCAAGCAGCCAGATCCATTGCCATCCATGAAGAACCGCGGTGAAAATAAAAGTGATGAGAACCGTGATGAGAACAGACTGTTTTATTTTTTTGCGAAGGAGGAAATACACCGGGAAATAAACCAGCTTCGTGATGAAATCCTTCCAGTAAATATTTATTCTCCTCCAGATGTCCGAAAAACTGTCGACGAGAAACACGTTGTTGAAAATGAAAGGAAGATCGAACCCGAGCAAGCCGAGACATCCAACGCCGAGCCACAACAAACCGGTGAAGTGCATGATGCCCGCGTAACTGCTCGTGATATAAAGGAGTGTGCTGCCTGCGTCATGTACCGTGGAAAGCGGAGGCGTAATGAATGTGTAAAAGAAACGGTAAATCAGCAGCTGAAGGATCGCGAGCGAAATGCGTTCAATTCCTTTGTTGATCGCAACACGATCGGACGGTGTGTGATTCCGCAGAAATGTTTTGTAATCGATCACCGGGAAAAGTGGCAGCGCGAGATTCGGAAGAAGAAATAAATACGAGAGATCTTCAATGAACGTTGGCTTCTCCTTCGCGTACTTGTGCTCGTACAGCACGAGCGCGCCGCGGAACATGAGCATGGAACCCGCGACCGGGATCGCGTAACTGAAGAACGGAACATGAACGATCGAAATGCGGATCAACAGTAGTGCAGCGATGAAGAGAATGGAAATGAAAATTTTCAGGTTGATGCCGATCCCCGTCCGCATCAGCAATCCGAACAGTAGCAGTAGAACGATCAGCGCGCCGGCATTCAGCGGATCGAGCAATAAAAAACTTCCGGCGCAGGATGCGAGGAAAAGAAAGCAGAGCGAGAATTTTCGCGGCAGCCAATAATTGACAAGCACCGCGCCGAACACAACCGGCAACAACGACTTGAGCGGGCTTCCCGGTTCGAAATCGAATTTTTCAAGGATAAGAAATGCAGCACCCGACAGGAGCACCATTCTCAGGAAGAAGAG
>DATJEX010000251.1:0-9764 GCA_035496135.1 Bacteroidia bacterium | reverse complement strand
GATGAGTCCCCACAAAGGCAACGTGGCGATCATCAAGTCGAATCGCAACCGGTAGAAAGCAACCAGGTCATTGTTCATGAAATAAACTTTCGAACGCAGCTCATCCGGCACCGCATCGCTGCTGATCGGATCGTACACAAGATCTTTCAGTTTTTGATCCTCCTCCGTGAGTTTGTAGATCCACGCGAGCTCTTCGAAACTTCCGCGGTAGAATCCATTGTTGCTGATCTCCGTTTCAAAATCAGCAGCGGCCGATTGCGGACCGGTCGCGAGAAAATTCACTTTCCCGATGAGATAATTATAGTATTTCAGTTTTTTATTCTTCACCTGCCGCAGGTAGAACGCCGCGTTGCTCACATCCTGGTCATCGCGCAGCACATAGTACGCCATGAACATGTTTCCGATATCGCGCTTGCCCGGATCATTGTCATCGATCAGGTCGTTGTAATAATTGTAGATCGTTCCGCCTTCCTGCTGGTACATCATCATTTCTTCCGGGCTGCTCACATTCATTCCGCGGTCGAAATGATTTTCCAGCAGACCGTAATGCAGGTCGAGCCGGAACGGTTCTTTCTGCACCGCTTTCCAGTAACCTTCCGTTACCAGGTGTAATTGTTTTGTTTTTGTCCCGAAATCAATTTCTTCCTGCGCGGTTTTGAAATTCGGTTCGGGAGCAATAATGGAAAATGTCGCCCACAGCACCACGATGACCGTAAGGCAGGCGATCAGGAAATTGAAATCACCGAAATTGAAAAAACTTCTTCCCGCCGCACGATCCGATCTGAATTTATTCCACAGCACCATCCCGGCCATGATCAGGATCCAGGCGAAAATGATGTGGAGAATGTTCATGCTTACGAAAGTAGTGAGTATTGAGTACAGAGTAGTGAGAAACCTGCGTCCTCAGATTCTCCATACTAAATACCAAGTACTCACTACTGCGAGATCGCAAACGTCACGTTCACCCAGTATTTCAGTTTTATTTTCTTCACGATCGGATCGTATTGCGATCCGCCGGAATATTCTTCGTCTTCGAGATACCGGTAATCTTCGCGTCCGTAATTACCCGAAGGATTCAGCGACGGAATACCACCTGTGATCGTGCTGACGTTCCTGTAGAGATTGTTGTAGTAATCCATATCGTGTATGCCATCGAATACGAGTACGTCGGGATAAATTTCACTGACGTAAAGCGCATTTCCCGGCTTCTGGCTGATGGCTGTCAGCATGTATGTTGCTTTCGTTTTCGCATCGGCCATCGCATTCACGCGCACCTGTTGTTTGTAATCATCCATCTTGCTGCTTGAGTAACGCTTGATGTAAACGTCAGTGAGGTTCAATGAATCTTCGGCGAGAAACAACATTGTCACCTGGTCATTGTCCTTGAATTTCACTTCGTACGTCTTGGTGATGATCGCATCTTTCTGTTTGCGTTTCATCGCGATGATACGCGCGTCGTTGAAATCCATCGTCACATCGGTGCGCGGTGTGGAAGTTGACTTATCGAGAAAATTCAAGAACGCGTTTTCGAGGCCCTCGATGTTATATTTTTTCTTGTCTTTCGTGAATTCGGTGATGCACACGTTCACATAAATTTCGTCGGGAACGATCTCCATCTCGGCCATCCCGGTAACGGATATGACATGTTCGGGAGGATTGGTGGTAATGGTGGCGGTCGATTGCGCTTTTGCGAATAACGTAAGTGCAAAAACACAGAGCAGGAGTGAAGCAGTTTTTTTCATGATATTGATTTTGGTGAATGAATGGTTCTTCTGGTAGACGTTGGAAATGGATGTTTTGCACAGCAATTGACGAAAGTTCCGCGAAACCCGCATGCCAAAATTCCTTAAAAGGAAATCCGGTAACTTTGCATAGACGTATCTGTACACATGAAACGATTCCTATACTCGCTGCTGGCCCTGGTTCCCGGAACCACGTTCACAGCCTGCGGACAAAGTTCGTCTTCCTCCGCGGCAGATACCTTGAAAAACACGTCGACAATAACAAACGCAAGTAACCAACAAACACAAACAACTTCTATGAACCAGGCTTTAGATACTGCAACGTTCGGCGCCGGATGTTTCTGGTGTGTGGAAGCACAATTTGAAATGCTCGAGGGTGTTGTTTCCGTTACATCCGGATTCAGCGGAGGAACAGTGAAAAATCCTTCGTACCGCGAAGTGTGCGATGGCAATACCGGTCATGCTGAAGTGTGCAACATCGTTTACGATACCAACAAGATCTCTTTCGACGAATTGCTCTCCGCGTTCTGGGAATGTCATGATCCTACGACCCTGAATCGCCAGGGAAATGATATCGGAACGCAATACCGCTCGGTGATCTTCTATCACAACGACGCGCAGAAAGCAAAAGCGGAATATTACAAGAATGAGATGAACGCGAAGAATACGTGGGGTAAACCCGTGGTGACAGAAATCTCTCCGTTCGTTGCGTTCTACAAAGCGGAAGATTATCACCAGGATTATTACAGCAACAACGGCGAACAGGGTTATTGCCAGTACGTGATCAAACCGAAAGTGGAGAAGTTCCGCGAGGTGTTCAAGGATAAATTGAAAAAGTAGACAAGCGGAGAACACCAAACACTAAAACACTGCCAATAGTTACGAAAGGCTGAGTCCGTCATTGGATCAGCCTTTCTTCTTTTAGTATTTAGTACCCAATGATAAATATCAGTCCCAACATTTGCTAAAAGGTGTAAAAACCCAATGAACCGATATGGATTTCGGGGGTATATTGCATCATTAGTGAAACGTTATCATTTCCACCAGCTATGACCGAACAAAACACTGATCCTCAGCCAACCCCTTCAAAGAACAATCTTCCGAAATCGATCGTCTGTATCGTCGTCCTTGTGGTCGGATTGCTGCTCTGGCATTTTCGTCACAATACTGCCGATGCTGAGCCAATGTTCAAGATCGGAAAAGGAACTTCTTACGAGAAGGAATGGGCGCGTGTCGATTCGCTGAACGACAAAGGACTTTACCGTTCGGCACTCGATCTTACCAACCAGATCTACACCAAAGCAAAAGCGGAACAGAACAACGCGCAGATCGTGAAGGCCCTCATTCACCGCTACAAATTCTCGGAGCGCTTCCAGGAGAACAGCCGCGAGTTCGCGATCTATGATCTGAAAAATGAATTGAAGACTTCGAAATTTCCATTGACACAGGTGCTGCATTCCATGCTCGGAGATATGTACTGGCAGTATTACCAGCTTCACCGGTATCAATTCGCGCAACGCAGCCAGACGATCAATTTCGATAATGATTCCATCAACACGTGGGATCTCACACATCTCGTGGACCAGGCGATGAAAGAATATCGCGCGTCCATCGTCCCTGCTGATTCGCTCAAGCGTGTGGAAGAAACCGTTTACGCCGATGTGATCACCGATGGAACCGCAGACAAGAAATTGCGCCCGACACTTTACGATTTTCTCGCTTTCCGTGCCGCTGGATTTTTCTCCAGCCAGGAAGCGGATATTTCGCGGCCTGCAGATCACTTCGAACTGGAAGATCCGGGTTATTTCATGAGCGCGCAGAAATTCGCGTGGATGAAATTATCATCGACCGATACGCTCTCGATGAAATATGACGCGTTGAAGGTCTATCAGTCGCTGGTGGATTTTCATCTCAACGATAAAAACAATGACGCGCTGGTGGATGCGGACCTTGACCGGATCCTTTTCATTCGGGAGAACGGTGTAATGCCGGATAAAGACAGTTTGTATGAAGTCGCCTTGCGACAACTCGCAGCGAACTATCCCGACAGTCCTGTCACCGCCGATGTGTATTATTATCTCGCGCTTTATCATTCAAGTCTTGCCGGCGGATATGCTGCGGGAAAAGATGATAAATACCAATGGGAGAACAAACGCGCGGTGGAGATCTGCGACGCGACGATCAAAAAATTCCCATTGACACAGGGAGGAAATAACTGCAATGTGTTGCGCCTGCAGATCCTGCAGAAGAATTTCAGTTTTCAGAACGACATCACCACCATTCCCGATCAGCCTTCCCGCGCACTGCTCACTTTCAAAAATGTGAATCATCTCTGGTTCCGCATCGTGAGTGTGAAAGATGAATTCGACGAGAGTTACGATTACCGCAGCCAGGAAGATATCATCAAAGATTATCTCAAACGCCCGCTCATCGCCTCGTGGGAAGAGAATATTCCGAACGACAGCGATTATCAAACACATTCAGCAGAAATAAAAATCCCGGAATTGAAAGCGGGAGCTTATGTGATCCTTGCTTCTGCTGATAAAGATTTTTCGTTCGACAAGAATGGAATTGCCTACAACGAGATCTGGAGTTCCATGATCAGTTACATCGATCGCCAGACCAAAGAAGGCGGATATGAATATTTCTTCCTCGACAGGAATACGGGAGCCCCGCTTGAAAATGCGGACGTCCAGGTGTGGCAGCAGAAATATGATTACACCGATCGCGGTTATCATTATCGCCGCGCAGAAAAACTCACGACCGATAAAGACGGAATGGTGACGGTTCCTCCGACGGAAAATTACCGCACCATGTTCCTCGAAGCGAACTGGAACGGTTATCACCTCTACACCAACTCAGCTTATCAATACAAGAACTATTATGTAGCGCCGAAGAAAAATCCAAAGACATTCTTCTTCACCGATCGCGCCATTTATCGTCCCGGGCAAACCATCTACTTCAAAGGGATCATGATCGAAACAGATGGAACGAACAATGAAATCCTGAAAAACACAGCGAGTACGGTTACGTTCTATGATGTCAATTACCAGAAAGTAGCATCGCTCGATCTCACCACGAACGATTACGGTTCCTTCAGCGGAACATTCACTGCACCTTCATCGGGACTCACCGGCCAGATGCATATGCAGAATGAATCGGGAAATTTCTTTTTCAGCGTGGAAGAATACAAGCGCCCTAAATTCGAAGTGAACATGGAACCGATACAGGGAGCCTACCGCTTGAACGACAGCATCCGTGTGAAAGGAAAAGCAACGATGTTCGCAGGATCAGATGTGGATGGAGCGACGGTGAATTACCGCGTAGTGCGCAGTGCTTCATTCCCGTACTGGTATTATTACTGGAGAGGATATTATCCGCAATCACCAACCGTGGAAATCACCAATGGAACAGTTACGTCGAATGACACCGGTGGATTCAGCATTCCGTTCAAAGCATTGCCGGACAGAACTGTTCCATCCGAAAGTTCGCCGACATTCAGTTACACGGTTTATGTTGATGTTACAGATATCACCGGCGAAACACACAGCACAACTGCATACGTGTATGTGGGATACGTCGCGCTCAACCTGAGCGTGGGTACGCCTTCTTACATCGACAGGAATGAAAAAGATTCTGTTTCATTCGCACTCACGAATTTGTCAGGACAAAGTGATTCCGGCGTTGTGAACTACACTGTGACAAAACTGAACAGCCCCGATCATGTTCTGTTCGACCGGACGTGGTCAGCACCGGACAAATACATTTATTCCGAAGCAGATTGGAACAAATGGTTCCCGGAATATCCGTACAAGCAGGAGGGCGACATGACGAACTGGAAAAAAGGAACGCAGGTCCTTTCCACTTCATTCCGCACGAGCAAAAACAATTGGTACACCAAATGGAATAAATCCAATTGGGAACCCGGCTCGTACGTAGTGGAAGCGCACACGAGAGATAAATACGGAAATGATGTGAAGGATGTGAAGTACTTCACGCTGTATGACATCAAACAGAAAACTCCGGCAACGAAAGAAGTGTTTTCTTTCCAGGCACTCAACACGCAATGTCAGCCGGGCGAAAAAGCGAAATTCCTTTTCGGAACGGCGGCAGAGAACATTGATGTATTGTATGAAATTGAACAGGATCAGCAGATCCTGAGTAAAGAATGGATCGTGCTGAATAATGAACAGCGTTACATCGAAATCCCTATTGAGGAAAAATACCGCGGGAACATCGCTGTGCATTTCGCGTTCGTGTATCACAATCACGCGTACACGCAGGACCAGACCATTTATGTTCCGTGGGAAAGCAAGGATCTCGACATCAGTTTCGAAACGTTCCGCGATAAACTGCAGCCGGGATCGAAAGAAGAATGGAAACTGAAAGTGAAAGGACCCAAGGGAGAAAAAGTGGCGGCGGAAATGGTCGCGGCTATGTACGACGCATCACTCGATGAGTTCAGGGCGAATTACTGGAGCTTCAGCATCTATCAATCTTATTACAATACCTTGTACTGGCAGCATGGTGTGGAAGGAATTTCGAACTCCGATTTATATAATGGGAATTGGAATGATTACGCCTATTATGAGCACAGGTCTTATGACCGACTGAACTGGTTCGGCTACTCTTATTACTATGCTTACTACGGGTACAATTCCTATATCGATGATTACGAAGGAGACGGAGTAACTTATGCGTGGAATGCTCCCAAAGCAGACGCACTGGACGAAGACATTCCGGCTGAACATTCACGAGCCGCACTCAAGAAGGACAAGAATAATGCGGAACCGGATGCGACAGCTGAAAATAGCGTGACCGCTACTGATTCGAATGCTGCAACGGGAACTACAACGAACAGATTGGAAACCGTGGCCGGAAATGATCAGCAGGCAGAACAGACGGAGACTGATTTCAGAAGCGGTTTGGGAGGAAAGACAGCTTCACTCGCCGATGTGAAGGCAAGAGAGAATCTGAACGAAACCGTTTTCTTCTATCCGCAACTCGAAACGGATTCTTCCGGAACCGTGACGATCAAGTTCACGATGAACGAAGCACTCACCAAATGGAAATTCACCGCATTCGCGCACACGAAAGATCTGAAGTATGCTCAGGTGACGAAGGAGGTTGTTACGCAAAAAGATCTCATGATCATGCCGGTGCCGCCACGCTTCCTGCGCGAGAAAGATCATTTCACATTCACCGCGAAAGTTGCCAACCTCAGCGGAAAAGATCTCGACGGAACAGCGATGATTCAATTGTTCGATGCGACCACAATGAAACCGGTGGATGCGCAGGTGCTCACATCTGCCGCAACACTTCCGTTCAGCGTGAAAAAAGGATTGAGCGCACCGCTCTCGTGGGATCTCTATATCCCGGTAGGAATGGGGCCGATCCAGTACAAAGTGGTCGCGAGTGCCGGTAATTTTTCAGACGGAGAGACCGACGCCATTCCTGTATTGAGCAATCGCATGCTCGTCACCGAAACGATGCCATTGCCGATCCGCGGAGGTGAAACAAAGAACTTCACGTTCGAAAAATTATTGAGCATGTCGAATGGTTCATCCACATTGACGAATCAGCGGCTCACACTGGAATTCACTTCGAATCCCGCGTGGTATGCGGTGCAGGCATTGCCATACATGATGGAATATCCATACGAATGCGCGGAACAGACGTTCGAGCGTTATTACGCGAACAGTATCGCTTCCACCATCGCGAATTCTTCGCCGAAGATCAAAGCCGTGTTCGACACGTGGAAGACAAAAACCCCGGACGCATTCCTTTCCAATCTCGAGAAGAACCAGGATCTGAAGAATCTTATTCTCACCGAAACACCGTGGGTGCTCGATTCGAAAGATGAATCGGAAAGAAAACGCCGCGTGGCTTTACTTTTTGACATGAACACGATGTCGAATGAACTTGATCATGCGTTGACGAAACTGGAAAAGATGCAGGTGTCGAATGGCGGATGGCCGTGGTTCGAAGATATGCCGGACGATCGTTACATCACGCAATACATCATCACCGGAATGGGGCATCTCGATCATCTTGGCGTGACATCTGTCCGTTCCGACAGCCGCTGCTGGAAAATGGTGCAGAACGGCGTGAACTATCTCGACAATCGCATTCGTGAAGATTACGACTGGATCCTGAAATACGACAAAGCGCACATGGACGAAGATCATTTGAGTTATGAGCAGATCCAGTATCTCTACGCGAGAAGTTATTTCAAGGATGTTTCAATGAGTTCAAAAAATAAAACGGCTTTTGATTACTTCATGGGACAAGCGAAGAAATACTGGACAAGCAAGGGAAATTACATGGAAGGAATGATCGCACTCGCCACGTTCCGTTACGATGACAAAACAACTTCGGATGATGTCATGAAATCACTTCTGGAAACCGCGCTCAACAGTGATGAAATGGGAATGTACTGGAAAGACAACACGGCGGGATATTACTGGTACCAGGCGCCGATCGAAACACAATCGCTGCTCATCGAAGCGTTCAAGGATGTCAAGAATGATAAGAAGTCGGTGGATGCGATGCGTGTTTGGCTGCTGAAGAATAAACAAACGAACGACTGGAAGACCACCACTGCAACAGCTGAAGCATGTTACGCGCTGCTCATCGACGGAACAGACTGGCTCGCGACGGAATCGGATGTTTCCATCGTGGTCGGAAATCAAACCATCGATCCGCAGAAAATGGGATTGGCGCAGGAAGCCGGAACAGGATATTTCAAAACATCGTGGACAGCCGACCAGATCACACCCGACATGGGAAAAGTTTCGGTGACGAAAAAAGGTCCAGGCGTTTCCTGGGGTGCGATGTACTGGCAATACTTCGAAGATCTCGACCAGATCACACCGGCCGTTACTCCATTGAGTGTTTCCAAAAAATTATTCAAAGTGGTGAACACTTCATCCGGTCCTGTGATCACGCCGATCGATTCCAACACCGTTCTGAAACCGGGCGACAAGATCAAAGTGCGCGTTGAATTGCGCAACGATCGCGACATGCAGTACATTCACATGAAAGACATGCGCGCATCCGGATTCGAACCGATCAACGTGATCTCTTCTTACCACTGGCAGGACGGACTCGGTTATTACGAGAGCACGAAAGATGCGTCAACTGATTTCTTCTTCAGCTTCCTGCCGAAAGGAACGCACGTGTTCGAATATCAATTGAACGTGGTGAACGCTGGTGATTTCTCCAATGGTATCACGGAAGTGCAGTGCATGTACGCGCCGGAATTCTCGACACATTCGGAAGGAATAAGAGTGAAAGTTTCGAAGTGATATAAACATCATAGCCCATTCACCGCGGCGAATGGGCTATGATGTTTTCGAAAATAAATCAGATCAATAATAAGTCACTTCTCTTTCCGAAACAAAAACCGTCTTTCCGCCTTTCAGCTGATATTGTTTCGTCCAGTTTCCCTGTGAATCGTATTCGTACGTGTAGGAATAATCATAGACTACGTATCCTGTACGATCGAAGTTCGTCCACTGACTCCAGTCGGCATTGTCGTTGTAAACGAAAATATTCTTCTCCACCAGTTTTCCGTTATTGTCGAAATTCTGCTGTTGGGAAAGATGGCCGCGGTATTCATACTGCATTTTCTGTTTGGTCATGATCAGGCCGTCGGCAGAATAAGCATCTTCATTCGTTTTGTTGTGTTTGCTGTCGTAGGTGCGCATCAATTTGCCCAATGACTTTCCCTTCGCATCCAGCATATCTTCTTCAGTACAATTTCCGAATCCGTCATACACGTAAGTCGTGATGCTGATCACCGCGTCGCTTCCATCATACAATGTCGCTTTCAACGGGTGACCGGTCGGATCGATCTCATAAACTGTTTTCTCGTCGTAGGTCGCGGTGGTGTCGGAATACTTGCACATTTCCATCAGGAATCCTTTATTCGAGAATTTTCTCGTGATGCGGTAATCCAAAGCATTGTCCGAATCGAACCAGGTTTCCTGCGTGCGATGTCCCGCTGCATCGTATTCATAC
>DATJEX010000250.1:0-8131 GCA_035496135.1 Bacteroidia bacterium | reverse complement strand
CCAGCGGCATGTACCGAAAAGGCAAAAGAAGTTAACAGCATGACAAGCATGCAGAAAACGAGGTTTGGTTTTTTCATGAGTTGGGTTGATTGGGTTCTAATCCAGAGTAAATATAGACCATATAGAGATAGCCCTATAAGCTGAAATTGACTTTTTGTTACTCTGTATTGACAATAATTTGACGTATTTCCATGTTTTTCGCCGTTCATACCGTTCCCTCAATGGTTAACACCCTTTAAGAATATCCCGCACGCTTTTTGAGTAATTTCGGAGTTATAAGTTAAAGCTATGATCAGACGTTTCAGATTCGCATTTCTCGCCATTCCGATCATCCTCGGGATTGCAGCCTATACGCTTGTGGGAAGCCGTTGCGCCAATGCATACAAACCGGCCACCGACAATTCATCCACAAAGGAAAAAGCCATCCTCGATATCATGATGACAGTCCTTCAGAGTGTCCATTACAGCCCCATCGCTGTGAATGATACGTTCTCGGAGGATGTGTTCAATACCTACATCAATCGCACGGACTACAGCAAAAAAATATTCCTGCAAACCGACATCGACGAGTTGAAGAAGAAATATTACAATGATATCGACGACGAAGTGAAAGCTTCGAAGTTCGATTTCTTCAACCGTGAAGTGGAGATCGTGACACAACGTATCAAAGACGATCGCGTGATCTATCACGATGTGCTTGCCAAACCATTTGATTTTTCCAAGCACGAGACTATTGAACTTGATCCGGAAAAATATTCTTTCCCGAAGAACGCAGCTGCCATGCATGAAGCGTGGAGACTGTACATGAAATATCTCACCATGGTGCGCTTCGTCGACTCGAAAAAAACACAGGATGCTGAATTGAATGATCCGAAGAATATTGATGCCAGCAGAACAACGATTACGCTTGAACACGATAGTGCAGGAACCAAAATAAAAACGGTTAAGCTGCCGAAAGCAGATTCTACTCTTGAGCGTGAAGCGCGCGAGAAAGTTTTGAAAACGGAAGATGATATTTTTGACCGCCTCGATAAAGTGGATCGCGCCGACCGCATGTCTGTCTTCATGAATGTGGTGGTTGGAATTTATGATCCGCACACCGAATTCTTCCCGCCTGCAGAAAAAGATAATTTCGATATCCAGATGTCGGGACAGCTCGAAGGAATTGGCGCGACACTCCAGGAAAAAGACGGATACATCAAAGTCACGAGCATTGTCACCGGAAGCCCGTGCTGGAAACAGGGAGACCTGAAAGTCGGTGATCTCATCATCAAAGTTGCGCAGGGCGCAGGAGAGCCGGTTGATATTTCCGGAATGCGTGTGGATGATGCAGTGAAACTCATTCGCGGTAAAAAAGGAACAGAAGTAAGACTCACGGTCAAGAAACCCGACGGATCCATCATTGTCATTCCGCTCGTCCGCGATGTGATCATTCTTGAAGAAACATTCGCACAGAGCGCCATCATCAAACAGAAGGATACGATCGGTTATCTCCGTCTTCCTTCCTTCTACGCCGATTTTACAAAAGACAAATCAGCCGCGCACAATTGTTCTGATGATGTGAAAAAGGAACTCATCAAACTGAAAGCGGCGAATGTGAAAGGTGTGATCCTCGATCTTCGTGATAATGGCGGCGGTTCACTTTACGAAGTGATCCGTATGATGGGATTGTTCATTCCGAACGGACCTGTTGTCCAGGTCAAATCGCGCGACCAGGGCATTCATGCTTACAATGATGACGACAAAGACAGCATCACGTATGACGGACCGCTGGTGGTGCTCATCAATGAGAACAGTGCATCGGCTTCTGAGATCCTCGCGGCGGCCATCCAGGATTATCACCGCGGTGTGATCATCGGAAGTTCTTCCTCTACATTCGGAAAAGGAACGGTTCAGAATTTCTACGATCTCGATAAACTCATCAATAAAGATGATCTGAAACCGCTCGGACAGATCAAAGTCACGATCCAGAAATTCTACCGCGTGAACGGAGGTTCTACACAACTCAAAGGTGTAACACCGGATATCCGTCTGCCTGGTTATTACGATTACGATGAACAGGGAGAAAAGGATCTCGATTATCCAATGGGATGGGACCAGATCCCGGCGGCGACCTACACGCTTTATGCGCACGCGCCCGATTACAACAAATTGAAAGGGCAGAGCGATATCCGTGTGGCTGCAAATAATTATTTCACACTGATCAAACAGAAATCGGATCAGCTGAAGCGCGAGAAGGATGCTACACTCGAATCACTTTATCTTGATGATTATAAAGCGTCTCAAGCTGCGCTCGAGGATGAGAACAAAAAATTCAAACCACTCGAGGATCCGATCAGCGGAATGACAGCGAGCCTCCTGAAAGTGGATGCAGATGCGATCAAGGGCGATTCAGCAAAAGTGTCGCGCAAGAACGAAATGCTGAAAGGCATCAACAGGGATCCATACATCAGCGAAGCGGCGTTTGTGATCTCTGATATCAAATAATTTTGTCAGCCTTCGATACATTCTTCGGCAGGCTCGGACACTCAGTCTGACAAAATTATTTTCATCATAATGTCGAGAAAAACAATTTTACTCCATGGAGCTGTCGGATCTTCCGATCAGCTCCTTTTTCTTGTACAGGAATTGAAGAATTCCGGTTACGGTGTTTTCTGTTTTGAATTTCCCGGCCATGGAAAAACAGGAATATTCTCTGATCATTTTTCCATTGAAGGTTTCGCCGATGCGTTGAAGATGTGGATGAATGAAAGTGATCTGAAAGGCGCAGAAGTTTTCGGATACAGCATGGGCGGATTCGTCGCACTTTATCTTGCCGCGCTTTACCCGGAATATTTTTCACGCATCACCACGCTCGGAACAAAGTTCGATTGGACAGAAGAGATCGCGGAGAAGGAAGTGAAAATGCTCGATGCGGAAAAGATCGCGGAGAAAGTTCCGGCATTCGCGAAGGAACTCGAATCGCGTCACACGGCGATCGGATGGAGGAAGAACCTGGAGTTGACATCGGCTATGATGCGTTCGCTCGGAAAGAAAAATGTGCTGACGGAAAAAGAATTCGCGCAGATAAAAATACCGGTCTGCATTCTTCTTGGTGATTCGGACAAAATGGTAACGAGAGAGGAATCTGAAAATGCAGCGGGGAAAATTCACGGCGCGGAATTCATGCTGCTGGAAAATACTCCGCACCCGATAGAGAAAGTGAATATTGCCGCGCTGATGAAAGTGCTGGTTGGAGCATAAAAAAAGAGCCGGCTTGAAGGCCGGCCCCTTTTAAATTTCAAATCGTTTATTGTACGATCAGTTTTCTGCTGACCAATGCGCCGTTGACTTTTATCTGCGCGAAATAAATTCCTGCCGGCATTCCCGAAACAGAAACAGTGGTTTCAACGGATGAAGGTTTTATTTCCTTCACCGTTTTTCCTGTGACATCGAAGATCGTGATCAGATCGGCGATCTCATTTCCAGAACTGATGATCACGTTATCATTTGCTGGAACAGGATAAACACTGATCCCATTGGTAATATGCTGCTGATCCATTCCTGTCGAAATGATCTGTTCGCATGCGGATGTGTCCACACAACTGTTCTCTGTTACGATCACAGCATAACTTCCATTCGATGTTGCCGTAAACGACTGATTCGTTGCAAGTGGGATGATCGCGTTGGTCGTGCAATCCATCCATTGATAAGCTGCACCAGAAGCGAGCGCGGTGATCGTTTCATTCAGCACTGACGTAGCCACATTCACAGTGTTGACGGTAACAACTACGTTGTCCGTCGCTGTGCATCCGATACTGTCCGTTCCAGTCACATTGTAGGTAGCAGTTGAAGTTGGTGTGAAAGCCACACCGTCCGTTACACTGTTATCCCAGGTGTAACTCACCGCACCACTGCCGCTGAGTGTGACAGGTGTTCCTGCACATACTGTAACATCAGTTCCGGCATTTACAGGAGGAGTGGAAACCGTAACGGTGACGGAACCTGTGAGTGTCGTCGGGCATCCGCTTACATCAACAGAAACAGAATAAGTTGAAGTTGAATTCACTGTTGGATTGATCGACTGCGTGGTTTCTGTTGTGCTCCATGCATACGTGTAAGTTGGATTCGTGGGAACAGAATAATGAATGATACCGTTCCAGACACGCGGTGTAAAAAATGATCCCGTTCCTGCGGTGAAAGGATATTCCATTCCGCAACCTTCTTTGAAAGCAATGTTTGCATCGGAAGCGTAAGTATTTCCAACTGCTGTTCCGTCGGTGTAATTCAAACTCACTGCTGTATTCGTCGAAGTGACATAAAATCCATAGGTCTGCCCGGCAGGGATCGTAACGTTGACCGTAACAGGAACAGGAGTCGGGATCCCGGTTGGCTGTGCAGTAACAGCTGCCGAACCGATGAGCGTCCAGTTGGCCGGAGCGTTCTCAGATCCAACATATGTTCCGGATTTGTAATAGATCGCGATCGTTGTGTTTCCCATCGGATGCGCATCGAAGGAAGTGATCGTTACTGTGTTCGCAGCGGTGATGTCGAACATATTGCCGCGGTGATTGTTTCCTGCTGCGAATGTGCTTTGCAAACTCATAGCCGTGACCGGCGGAGTTGCATTCGCGGTGAGTGTGACGTTATCTCCCGCACAAACAGTGGAAGCAGTTGTACTGAGTGAAAGCGTGCATTGCGCATGGCCGTGATCATAATTCACAGCAGCAAATGCGAGTGTTAAAAGGAAGTAGATTTTTTTCATAAATGTTTATTGGTTTACCGGGTGCAAAAGTACTCAAAAAGCCTGCGAGTTCACTGTGTCATTGTTCGTCTTCCGGACGCTGTCATCCGTTTTCCCTACTTTTGACCGTACCTGCCTACCGGCAGGCAGGCGAAAAAGCGTATCCTTTCCCATGAAAAAATTTCTGCTTCTTTCCGTTTTCCATTCTGCATGCTGTATGCTCCATTCACAAACGACGTTTCAGCGATCACTCGATCTCGGGCAGGATGATGAATTTCTCTGTGGCATCAACACTTCCGATGGTGGTTATCTCGCATGCGGATCCTCAACAGTTCCATTCGGCGGAACGGCCGTGAAACTGAATTCGAATGGCGCCGTGACGTGGGCGAAAACAGTGGGCGGAACAAAAATTTCTGACGCGGTGCAAACAAGCTGGGGCGGATATTATCTCGCTGGTGTGAATACGGTGAGCAGTAACCTGAATTTTTATCTATGCAAACTCGATGGAAACGGAACGCTGCTCTGGTCGCACACGTACGGAAAAACTTCGGAAGCGGATGAACTTCACTCGATGGTGCGCACGCCCGATGGTGGTGTGATCATGTCAGGTTACGGCGACACGATCAACGGCGCCGGATTCCGCCCGATCGCTTATGTGGTGAAAACAGATTCGAACGGAACGGTTCAGTGGGAAAAATATATCGGTGGCGGAACAGGCGGAGAGGAATTCTATATGGCGAAACCTGTTTCGAACGGCGGATATCTCTGCGCCGGTTACACGGGAAGTTATGGTTCATCCGTTGGGACGGAATCGTATGTCGTGCGACTGGATGCGAACGGAAATATCATCCGCACGAATGTGTTCGGCCACAACAACCGTTTCGACCGTATTTATGATTTCGTGGAATTTCCAGGCAACTCATTTTATTTCACGGGCGATGCGGCGTACACGAGCACAACGGATAATCTTTTTCTCGCGAAGACAGATACGTCGGGGAATTTCCTGTGGCAGAAGAATTATGAAGAATACCACGGCGGACTTTCCCTGGTAAAAACGTCGGATAATAACTTACTGATCGGCGGCTATTACATCAGCCAGGCGCTTGGTTTGTACAACGACAGTTATCTTTTCAAAACGGATACATCCGGAACTATTTCCTGGGCGAGAGAGATCGGTGCTGCCGGTGTGGATGATAAAATGTACAACGTGATCGAAACACCCGATGCAGGATTTTTCATGACCGGAAGTAATTATGGCGCAACAGCTGGAAGAGGAAGCTGGTTCGTGAAAACTGATGCGAACGGTTCGAGCGGTTGCAGGGATTCTGCTGTTACGATTCCTGTCACCCTTCTTCCGATCGCTTCTACCACAGGAGGAAATGCGGCGCCGGCGTATTACGGATCCAGTTTTGTCGTGGGACAATTGACGGCGAATTATACACCGATAACTTTTTGTTCAGGACCTACGGACGTTCCGCAGTTTCAAATCTCTGGTTACGGGTTTCTGGTTTTTCCGAATCCTGTTCGCGATGAATTGAAAATTGTTGCGGATGAGAATTCGGAAGTGTCAATTGTAGATATGGAAGGAAGGGTGGTGTTGCAAAAGAAAATTTCGGCAGGAGAAAATATGATCGATGTTTCTGGTCTGGCGGAAGGAGTTTACGAAATTGTGAAGGTGAAAGTGAATGTGAAGAGGGATGAGAATGGAGTAGAAGTGAGGAAGCTGGTGATCAGTCGGTAATGCATTCAGCACACTGATTTTCCCTATCTCGAGAACTTTCGGAATTCTAGCCACAACATTGAATATCTTACGAAGGTTATTATACTTGCAATGAAACTTCCAATTGCCAATGCCGCAAAAAATATCACCACTCCACCTATAGAAATGAAGAAAATACTGATCGCGGTAGAAATGCAGCAGATCAGGAAACATAGCGAGAAATGAAGAAAATAGGGCAGTAGATTTCTGCGCATCGCTTTTTTGCCCCATTCAGGAACAAGTTTGATCATTTGAAAACTGGCAAAGAACAACAAGATCGCGGTCGGCTTATCATTGGTCACGGATTTTTCGGAGACCTGAATGAATGCTTTATTGAAATCACGTTCAAGTGCATAGGTTCGAAGGAGAAAATTCATCAATTTCTCTCCCTGTACCCCCTTCCCATTTTGTGAATGATGAAGACGGCGGATCAACCACAAAACAGATAATCTGTAGCGTTCGGGATCATAGTTTTCTTCGCCATATTTCCTTAGAGAAACCAGGATACTATCTATTGTGAAATTTCTAAATAAGAATTCATTCACTAAGGCAAAATAGTGATGTGCATCTTTTTCTTTTTGTGGAAGGTCCTCAAGATTCTGATTCATCTGAAATAATTACAAGGATTGGAGTGAATTCTCATCCCCCTTCTTCGCCACCACGTAATCTCCCATCACCAGGTAATCCATATCTGCCGCAGCGAAACTTTTCACCGCATCTTCCGGCGACGCTACGATCGGTTCTCCTTTAATGTTGAAAGACGTATTGAGCAGCACAGAATAACCGCATTCCTTTTTGAACGCTTCCAGCAGTTTTCTCATCTCCGGATTTTCCGTCTGATTCACTGTCTGAATTCTTACACTGTTGTCGACGTGCGTGATGGCCGGCATTTTCCCGAGATATTCTTTTCTTACGTTGTAAACGAAAAGCATATACGGATTAGGAAAATCGTTGTCGAAATATTTTCCGCAGTCTTCTTCGAGCACGATTGCCGCAAACGGACGGAACGCTTCACGGAATTTCACGCGCGCATTCACGATCGCTTTCGTGTCGTCTCCGAGCGGACTCGTGAGAATACTCCTGTTTCCAAGCGCACGCGGACCGAATTCCATTTTTCCCTGGAACCAGCCGAGAATTTTATTCTGTGCTAATTTCTTTGCCGCGAATTCATTGTACTTGTCCGTCCTCACATAAGGTAATCCGGAATTTTTAATCGCGGTTTCATATTGCGCCGAAGTGTAATCCGGGCCGAGGAAAGCGGTCTTCATGATCCAGCTTCGCTTGCGGTTGAATTTCTGGTGATTCAAAAGCAAAGCTGCACCAAGTGCTGTTCCGGAATCGCCGGCAGCAGGCTGAATGAAAATATTTTTGAAAAGATTTTCTTTTGCGATCAAACCATTCGTCACGGAATTCAACGCGACACCTCCGGCCATGCAGAGATTCTCGGAATTCGTTTTCTTCTTGAGCGTGCGCACCATGTGCAGAATGACATCTTCCACGATGTGTTGTGCCGCTGCAGCGACATTCAGCTGATGCTCATTCCAGTTTTTTCCTTCTGTCATCGACTCGCCGAAGAGATCGGTGAATTTTTTTGTCACGCCCGATTTTCTGGTGTAGTGATAACTGAGATACGACATGTCGAGTTTGAA
>DATJEX010000249.1:0-8653 GCA_035496135.1 Bacteroidia bacterium | reverse complement strand
CACTCGCAACGAGCAGCGCGCGTTTGCAGCAATCACAGGCTGCACTCACGAATGCTGATTCCGCTTATCGCCGCAGCAAAACACTGCACGACAAAGGCGCGATCTCCAATGCCGATTTCGACCAGGCGAAAGCAACGTACGAAAGTGCATTTGCCGATGTCGCCGCGTCTGCCGAAAATGTGAAGAGCGCCGAATTCAATGTCACGAGTACGCAGGCTTCTTTGAAAGAAGCGACTGATAATCTCGCGAAGACTTCGATCTACGCTCCTGTTGATGCGACCGTTTCGGCGCTCAACAAGAGAAAAGGTGAACGCGTAGTGGGAACTGCACAGATGGAAGGAACGGAAATTCTGCGTCTCGCCAATCTGAATGAAATGGAAGTGCAGGTGGATGTGAATGAAAATGATATTCTGCGCGTGAAAGAAGGTGATACCGCCGTGATCGAAGTGGATGCGCACAAGAACAGAAAATTCAAAGGCGTCGTTACGGAAGTGGCGAGTTCAGCGAATACGACAGGATTGACAACCGACCAGGTCACCAATTTCCCGGTGAAGATCCGCATCCTTCGTGATTCGTATGCCGATCTTATTGATCCGGTTCATCCCGATCGTTATGTTTTTCTTCCCGGCATGTCGGCCACGGTGGAAATTCAAACCAGTTCGGTGAAGAATGTCATTTCGATCCCGATCGCTTCTGTTACGACACGAATGGATACAGCCGCTAAATCAGGAGTGGATGAAACAGCAACCGATGCTTCAAATCCGGATGACCCGAACGTTGTTGCGGGCAGCACTAAGGATAAACAGGAAACGAAGGAAGCCATTGAATGTGTTTTTGTTTACGCAGATGGTAAAGTGAAACTCGTCGTGGTGAAGACCGGCGTGGAAGACAACACGAACATCGAGATCATTTCGGGATTGAAAGAGGGTGACGAAGTCGTGACGGCTCCGTATAAATCCATCAGCACGGAATTGTACAATGGTGCGGCGGTAGAAAAAGTTTCGAAGGATCAGTTGCTTCTTGTAGAAGAATAGTGTCACGCTTGTCGCTTTCGGTACGCGCTCTTGTCATGCAGAGCGATCCTGAGCGCAGTCGAAGGGTGAAGCAGACAAGAGCGCTACTCAATCTGACAAGCGAATGTTCCTGTTGTGGTTGTTCTTCTGATTTCTTCCTTAGTTTTGCTTTGTCAGACTGAGTAGGCTGCCGTGGCAGACGTACCGAAGGCGACAAAGCAAAATGATACTCCTGATCGAATCTTCCACTTCCATTTGTTCTGTTGCGTTGACGCATGATGGGAAAATAATTTCTTCGCGGGAATTGAATGAAGAGAATTGTCATGCGGAGAAGCTCACTGTTTTCATTGATGAAGTGATGAAAGAAGCGGAAGTGAATTTCATTTCGCTCGATGCAGTTGCCGTGAGTAAAGGCCCGGGCTCGTACACCGGTTTGCGCATTGGCGTTTCTGCCGCGAAAGGAATCTGTTATGCGGTGAACAAACCATTGATCGCGATCGGAACGCTGGATGCCATGGCGAAGGGAATGGAGAATGCAGAATGCAGAATGCAGAATGCAGAATGGAGAATGGAGAATGCCATTCTTATTCCAATGATAGATGCCAGGAGAATGGAAGTTTACTCAGCGACCTATGATAAAAATGGAAATCGCCTGACAGAAGTTTCACCTCTTGTGCTGGACGAAAACTCCATCCATTCTCAATTCTCCATTCTCCATTCTCCATTGATCTTTTCAGGTGATGGAATGCCGAAAGCAAAAGAGCTGCTCTCACAATTACCAAATGCAAATTTCACCGAATCGGGAATGCCATCGGCGAAGAACCTTGCTTCACTTGCAGAAAAATATTTTTCCGAAAAGAAATTCGAGGATCTCGCCTACTTCGAACCGTTTTACCTGAAGACTTTTCATCCGGGCCCGCAAAGGTCGAAGAGTGAGTGAGTTCATCCCAATATTTGCCAACTACTTCCCTCTTCCACTTCCATTTCTTAAGTTTACTCTTATGAAATCAGCTCAACATTTCCTTTTGAAGGTTCTTGGAGTTATACTTCTTTTTGCTTCCTGCCATGAAAGCAATCCACCCACTGATAAGGAAACGCACATTTCTGACCGGTTAAAAAGCTACTGCACATTTTCTGACGACTCTTCCTATTCACACATCAGTGAATTGAAAAAAATATTCCGGGATTCTGCACTGGACAGTGCAACTGTAGTTGGCTGCGGACAATCTTCTCATGGCTCACATGAGAACTTTCTGTTGCAGAGCCTGGTTTTTAAATACCTGGTCGAAGTGAGAGGGTGCAGAACATTTGTTATAGAAGCGTCCTATCCTGATCTCCTGAATGTGAATCAATATGTTTCATCCGGAATCGGTAAGCCGGAAGAGGTGATGAAGAGTCTTGGCTTCTGGATCTGGGAAACAAAGGAAGTATGGCAACTCATAGAATGGATACGGACATTCAACAGTTCCAGGGCCAATGATGACAAGATCCTTTTTCTTGGAAATGACATGCAGAGTGTAACTGGCGCCGCCAAAGGTGTACAGGAGTTTTTCAGAAATTTTTTGTCAGAAAAAGCGAAGAACGCTGATCAGTTGCTCCAACCTATGCTGGATTCAACACTCGTCATTGATCCTGCTAACCGGCTTACAAAACAACTTTTCACGAGTAACATCGCAGCGATTCGGGATCTTGCAACGGATCTGAAGGAACCAGCTGATTCAAATCGAACCGAGGAATTTACACTCCGCGAAAGGTGCATTGATCTGCTGGAACAATCTGTCTTTTTTTCTTATGATCAGTTTTCCCGCGACAGCCTGATGGCACTTAATGTAAAATGGGTGGTCGATCAGTCTTTCCGGAAAGGCCCCGTGTTCATCTGGGCTCACAATGGCCACATAGAATCACAATGTGAAAACAATAACGTAAGAATGGGATGTTACCTGAAGAACTATTATGGCTCCGATTACTACACACTTGGAATTGATTTTATCACCGGGGAATTCAATGCAAAGAAATTCGGGCCACGCAGTTCAAGTGATTCCAATTCTCAATACACTGTGCTTCCACAAAGTCCCTGTTCATTTTCCGACAATGCTCCAGGTTCATTGATCGAGCGCTTTTCCAAAATGGATCACCAGCTTATCTTCTTCCGCGCTAAGGATTCGAAGCATGATTCGCTCTTCAAAACATTCGACCTTTACGAATTCGGTTCTCTTCACGAGATCGGCGCTGTCTTTGACTCTTTGTCGACGCAAAAAGATCCTACACTAACATATGAATACACACTTCCTTACGATGGTGTATTGATCTTCCGACATTCAACACCAACGTGGCTGATCAAGGCTCATTGAGACTTTTCATTAGGAGTATAGTAATCACCCCACTATCTGCTTCACCACTTCCATCTTCAACACATGTTCTCCGTCAAAAGCAAAATGTCTTAACGAAGATTTCGCTTCCTTCATTTGCTTCAGCTGCTTCTCCTCCTCCGCTTTCGTGATGAACTTGTCATTCGACGCCGTCACAACTATCAATTTTATTTTTTCAGAAATACTTCCGGCAGGAAGATCGGGCGGAAAAAATCCGCAGAAGAGAATGAGTTCATCCATTCCCGATTTTCCCATGGCCGCCCATCGGCAGACGGTTGCGGTGCCCTGCGAAAATCCAAGTACGATGATGCGCTCTACGTTATAAAGATCATGCAGGACATCATCATGCACGCGATCAAGAAACGCGACGTAATCTTTGATGTCATCCAAACGGTCTTCCTTCGTCATCCACGACGCGACCACGCTCTCATGCCCGCGCGTGTAAAAACGATGCAACCCTTCAGGCGCAACGATCAGCAATTCTTCATTCGCAAGCGGAGCAAGTGTTTCCGCAAATTCATTCGCCAGCTGCGCGTAACCGTGACAGGCGAAGAGAACGGTTTTTACTTTCTCACTCTTTTCCCCGAGAAGGAAATAGCGTGCGGTCTTTTCGGTGGTAATTGTAACTTTCAGCATATGGTTTGAAGGGAACGAATTGCGAATCTGCACGAATATCCGAATATCCGTACTTAGCATATTCGCGTAGATTCGCAATTCGATCCCTTAATCAGATTTAGGAAGTGAATCACTATCATCATCCGGAACGGGCATGACGTGCGCCCCGAGAATTTCAAGGACCGGGCGCGGATAATAAATTCCTTTGTTGAATTTGTTGCAGAGCACGATGATCGTCACATCATCCGAAATGCCGCGATAGAAGGCCGAAGTATATCCGTGCCACCAGCCATTATGAAACACCGCTTTCTTTCCATCATCGAACGTGAGGATCCTCCAGCCGTAACCGTAATCCTGGTTCTTTCTTTTCTTCAGATCGGGATTCTCGCCGACGAATGCTTCATCCAGGATCTCTTTGTTCAGAATGGAATAATTTTTCAGTGAGCGATCCCACAAAAACATATCACCAACAGAAGAGAACACTCCTTTATCACCGCTCACGCCATCGAGAAAATTTTCCTGCCAGTACACCCACTTGCTGAAGTAGCCTTTCGCTTTCCCCGGGTGATCCTGCTTATCGGTGTTGATCCACGTGTGCGTCATCTTCAGCGGAATGAAAAAATTCGTCTGCATGAAATCACAGAAAGGCTGACCGGAAATTTTTTCCACGAGTTTGGCGAGAATGACATAGCCGGTATTGCTGTAGTCGAATTTTTCTCCCGGTGAACGGAATGCATGAACACCGAGCCGCTCCATGATGCCGATCGCGGAATCATTATTGAAAATGGATGGAGGATCGATATTGTGTTCGCGGTAATAATTATCACAGATGTTAGTGTACTTGTCGAGTCCGCCGCGATGCGTGAGTAAATGTTTCACCGTTACGCCATGCCAGGGAAATCCCGGAAAATATTTCCCGAGCGTGTCGTCGTAGTCCAGTTTCCCTTCCTGCTTCAGCAGCATGATCGCCGCGGCAGTGAACTGTTTGGAAACGGAAGCGAGTTGAAAAGAACAATCGAGCGTGAGTGAATCACGTTTCTCATGGTCGCGCCAGCCGTATGCTTTCTCGTAAAGTACAACGCCACGCTGCGCCACGAGTACACATCCGCTGAACACACCATCCTTCATGCGATGTGAATAAAAAGTATCGAGCTCTTCCGCTTTTACTTTTCCGTTGATCTGCTGGTAAATGACGGGTGTGCTGTCGACAACGGGGGCCGGTTTCGGCTCTTCTCCGCAAGAGCAAAGAATCCCGATAGCTATCGGGAGGAGGAAGGAAGAAGGAAGATGGAGCCTAATTTGCCTCATATTCATCATGAGATCCCCAGATGCTATCAGTTTACTGCGCTCGTAACCTGACCACGCATAAAAAAATCCCCCGCAAAAGTGCGGAGGATTTTCTTTTTATGGTGTTGATAAACCAGTTATTATTCCACAACGATCACGCAGAACTTGGATACACTCCAGAATTTGTCGGCGTCGATGATCTTCAGTTTGGTTACTGTGCCGTCACTTCCGGTTTCAAATGAATAGGAAGTAGCCGGGTGCGTAGTCACCAGTTTCGCTTTTTTCATGTTGAGCGGAATTTCCGTCAGTTGTGTGATATCGATCTTGGTAAAATATTTTGTGTTGAGATCTTCCGCAAGTTTCTGCGATTTACCAATACCGATGAATCCGCCTTCTTTGGTCAGGACGCCCTGCGTGGTGAGCTCTTTCGAAGTTCCGAACGCGTAATACGCGGTGTGCAGTTCGGCATTCTGTGCATCCGATTGTTGCTGCACCTCCGTGTAATTCATAGAAAGATTGCTCAATTCAAGATTCAGCGCCTGCAATTGATCGCGCAGATCGGTGATCTCCACTTCGCGGTCGGCGAGTTCTTTGGTGAGATTGTCGATCGTTTCCTGCATGGAAGCGATCTGCAGGTTGGAAGTTTTCAATTGCTTTTTCGCGGTTGCAAGCTTCTGTTTGTTTTTCACCATCAGGTCATAGATCGCGGAAATATCCGCAGTGATCTGGCTGGAACGGCTGGAAACATCTCCTTTGGCGGTATCCGTGGTGATGATCTTTTCTTTTGTTTTGATCTCGTCCAGGTTCGCCTGGATATCATTCATCGCGCGGAAGAATGAATCGAGCGCGGCGGCCTGTGTTTCATTTACGCCCTGGAGATTTGAATTTGCGTTGGTGAGGCTGTCTTTCACAGGATCCTTTTCCGGTTCACTGCTGCAGGAGAAGAGGAACGGAACGAAGGCCAGTAAATAAAGTGCGTTTTTCATAGTGTATTTTTCGAGTTATGTCCGGAACAAAATTAGTGAAAAGCCTTGTGCATACCTGATGTTCATTGACAAAGTTCATTGCCAATAAATGAAAAAAAAGGACTTTTCGATGGTTTGACGATTGTTATCGTCGCTTGTTCATGATTTGACAAACGATTTGCGGAGATTTTTATACGCTTCTTTTATTTCGGCGTAATAGCGCTGGCGCCGTTCCGCGAATTCTTTTTTCGCGATATGAGCCTTTGTCTTGCTGACAATGGCGCGGAGATCATGTTTCCTTTTCTCGAACTCCTGTTTCGCTTCCATCCGTCCAAGCGCGAATTGTACCTGGAGCATCTCGAATTTGATGCGGGCTGCTTCCATTTCGTGGAGCAATTCCTCTTCGAATCCTGATTTTTTGAATATCCCTTTGAGTTTTGCTTCGAGATTATTGATCGCTCGCACGATCTTCTTTTTCTGGCTGATGAACGCATCGCGTGTTTCTGCTTTTCCAAGCGAGAGTTGAACGAGCAGGTCATCCATTTCGGCGCGCAGGACGATATAATTTCTGCGTGACGCGGTTCCGATCTCCGCCTTTTTGTCGGTGACGAAGCGATGGAGTTTTTTCTTCACCTCTTCATATTTATCTGCTGCCGCAGCTTTGCCGAGTGCGAGTTCAACCTGGAGTTTTTCAATTCCTGTTGCTGTTTTGCGGAGGAATCCGGCTAATTTATCACCTACTGTTGCTGTTGTTGCCATTTTAATTTGTTTTTGCGGTTTGTTTGTGTGGCAAATTTGAAGCAATAGCGGGAGATGCTCCATGACCATGCGCATTCGCAAAACTGATCTTCATCAATTCGGTTGGAATTCTTCTCGCCGCAGAAAGCGGCGATATCTTGTCCTTTCTTTTGCTTGACCAAAAGAAAGGACCAAAGAAAAAGTCAAGAGACGCGAATGCCCTTGTCGCACATGCCGCGCCTGGAAAAGTTTCCCTTTGCCAGCACTGGTAAATGTTTCCCCGTCACGCCAAGGCGTGACATCGCACGATCATACGCACATGAAACATTTAAGGTGCTTGCCCACGTGCCTCATCGCACGGAAACTTTTCCGCAGGGCGTCGCGTCTCATCATATTCCGGGAAGTTTTTTCTCTTAATAACAATTATCTAAGTTGAATATGCCCTGCCCCTGCGCGGCGGATGAATTTCTGAGCGATGAGGCCTGTGCGCAGTCGCCTTAAATGTTTCAGAAGCGATGGCTTGTGGGTTCGTCATTCGCCTTGGCGGATGACAGGCGAAACATTTACCAGCGACGGCAAAAAGAAATTCATCCACGGGTAAGCACGTGCGACAAGCGCCTTGGGCAGGGCTCGCCTTTTTTGGTTCTTTTTTGGCGAGACAAAAAAGAACAGGGAATTAAGTGCTCAGCTCTGGGGCAGGACATTATTCAAAATACCTTTTTATAGTAAATGAGAAAAGGATCAATCCAGCCTCGCCATCAGAATGAACAACCGTTCAAATTTATCCCGCAGATCCGTTTCACTCCACAACGTGTTGTTACCGATCATGGCGAAACACAACATTTTTCCGCTCCTGGTTTTCACATACCCGGCGTATGATTTCACTCTCGTCATGGTTCCGCTCTTGGCGTGGAGATTTCCTTCCGCTTCTGTTCCATCGGCGAGTTTGCGGATGGTTCCCGATTCGCCGGCCACGGGTAGTGAACGATAGAAAGAATTGAAAACCGTGGAATCTTTAGCGTACACGCGCAGCATTTCCACGAGCTGGTGCGTGGTGATCGCATCCATGCGTGAAAGCCCGCAACCGTCGACCATGCAGAGTCCGCGCAGATCGACACCATGATTTTTCCAGTAGTCATACACAATGTTCACAGCTGAAACGGTGCTGCCGTATCCATTCTGTTTCCAGGCGATGGCACGAAGAATACTTTCGGCGTAAAAATTCTGGCTCACCTGGTTGGTGTGATAGACCAATTCGGAAAGTGACGCGGAAGAATTCGACGTGATGACTTTTCTTCCGCCTTCGGCATCCGATTTCAGGTGATTCAATTTCATCAGGCGAACGGTGGTGCAGGAATCGCGCAAAGCAATTCCATATTCCTGCAATGAAGCTTTCAGCGTTTGCGCTGCGAACAAAGCAGGATCGGGAATGGCGCTTCGCTCTTCGTGATAGGATGAAACTTCCCCGATCGCAGTTCTTTCAAACTGAAACGGTGCGCCCATTACATACGCGTATGATTTTCCGGCGCCGGAATTCACGATGACCTGGTTGTACAATTTCAATCCGGGGATCTGCGGATCTGTTCTCAGAATTGTTCCGCCGCCCGACGGAGTGATCTTGAGTGTGAAACAATTCTCGTCGATATTCAATCCGCTCGGGCCTGTT
>DATJEX010000248.1:0-6654 GCA_035496135.1 Bacteroidia bacterium | reverse complement strand
CATCGAGGGAATTGACAAAGGAGACGTTACCGACGTTGCCAAAGCACCGACTTTCACCAACATCAGCAAACTCGCGATCGATTATTCAGACGCTGTTATCAAAGGCGCTCCGAAGATCAACAGTGACGTGGAGAAGTATATCAAAAAAAGTGGTAAAAGCTCGCTTGAATTCAAGAACCGCGACGAATATGTCGCAGCTTATTCCGAATTTTACGACGCGGTTCTGGAAGAGGAACCTCTGCTCGTTGACTAACACTATGAATTTCAGAATTCCATTTCTTAATCATACAACTTTGTCCAGGCGAAATGTCTGGACGAAGTTTTTTATGATCGGTGCTGTTGTGCTTTTCGCTTCGTGCAAGAAGGAAAGTGATATCGGGCTGGACATACAACCTCAGAATGAACTGATCGATCTGAAGGTGATGGACACCCTGCAGCTGAAAACGTATACCGTACGCGAAGATTCCATCCGTTCCGATGAATCTCCGATCATCCAGTTGGGTTCTATGGACGATAACACGCCTTATGGCGTTGGTAATACAACAGCCGGTGTATTCACGCAGTTCTCTATTCCGAACAGTCTGACCAATATTGATTTCAGTGATGGCACACTCGACTCGTGCGTGCTGCAGATCCGTTACGATTATGATTTTTACGGAGACACAGCAGATCAGCAGGATTTTGAGTTGTACCAGATGACAGAAGATATTCATAAGGACAGCACTTACTATTCCAATCACGAGAAACAGTATTATTCATTTCCGGTAGGAGGAGGTTCAGTTACTCCGCATCCAAGGAAAAAAACCGTTGTTGGAGCAGATACTTTATCTCCTTGCCTTCGTCTTCCTGTGCAATACTCTTTCGCCAATCAGATTTTCAGTCAACCTTCCGGTGGTGCTTTGCAGAATAACACGGCCTTCCAGCAATACTTCAAAGGATTCTATGTTAAACCCGGGCCTCACGGAGGACCAATGGGGGCTCTGTTGCGTTTTAATCTGCAGGACAGTCTGACCAAACTCACGTTCTATTATCACACCGCGACTGCCAACAGGACGTTCGATTTTGTTGTGAATTCAGGAACGGCTTATTACAGTTATTTCAAACATGATTATTCTACCGCGATCAATCTTTCGTTGATCAATCAGCTTGCGAATCCAGGAACAAATTCTGCTGATTATGTTTTTGTGCAGGGCGCGAGCGGATTGAAAACTGAAATTGAATTCCCTACACTTGCTTCGCTCCAGGACACGTCCTTCGGGCATGTGATCATCAACAAAGCAGAACTCATTGTGAAGGCGGATCCTACGTACGCTTCTACCCTTCAGCCGGTGAACACACAGATGTATCTCGTATACCTCGATTCGATCGGCGATTCCTACATTCTTACGGACATGGTGGAAAGTGCGGCTTATTACGGCGGATCCGTGAATACCACGACCAATGAATATCACATCAACATCGCCCGTTATTTTCAGCGGCTGGTGGATGGTGATCTTTCGAATCATGGATTGTACCTGAAGGAATATTCACCGAATGAATACGGAAGACGTGCGGTATTGGGCGGAGCGAATAATAATACAACGTACAAGATGTATCTTCATATCGTGTACACGCGTATCAACTGACATAAATCTTTTCAGCTATGTGCGGAATAGTCGGATACATTGGAAACAGGGATGTATATCCCATTCTCATCAAAGGCCTTCATCGCCTCGAATACAGGGGCTATGACAGCGCGGGTGTGGCGATCATCAACGCTGCATCGAAATCATCTCAGCTCAACGTTTACAAATGCAAAGGCAAAGTTGCCGACCTCGAGGATTTCACAAGAGGGAAAGATACCAATGGCACGATCGGGATCGGGCATACGCGGTGGGCTACACACGGCGAACCGAATGACATCAACGCGCATCCGCATTTTTCCGGAAGCCGGAAAACCGTCGTGATCCATAACGGCATCATCGAGAATTACGCGCCGCTGAAGGAAGAGATGATGAACCGCGGGCACAAATTCGAAAGCGATACTGATACTGAAGTGCTCATTCACCTGATCGAAGATATTCAGCAGCGTGAAAAAGTGAAACTCGAAGAAGCGGTTCGTATCGCGCTCAACAACGTGATCGGTGCGTATGCCATCGTGATCATTTCACAGGACAACCCGGACCAGATCATTGCTGCGAAAAAATCATCACCACTCGTGATCGGTATCGGTGAAGATGAATTCTTCGTTGCTTCTGATGCTACACCCATCGTGGAATACACGAAGAACGTCGTTTATCTCGAAGACGAAGAGATCGCCGTGCTCAATCGCGGAAAAAAGATCCAGATCAAAACGATCCGCAACCAGGAGATCGATCCATATATCCAGGAACTGCAGATACAACTCGAAACGATCGAGAAAGGCGGATTCCCGCACTTCATGCTCAAGGAGATTTATGAGCAGCCACGTTCCATCAAGGACAGTATGCGCGGACGGATCAACGCTGTGCAGGGAATTGTCGCCCTCGGCGGAATAAGTGAACACCTGCAGAAATTCAAGAATGCGAATCGCATTCTCATCGTCGGATGCGGAACCTCATGGCATGCGGGACTCGTTGGCGAATACCTTTTCGAAGATCTCGCGCGCATTCCGGTTGAAGTGGAATACGCTTCGGAATTCCGTTACCGCAATCCTGTCATTTATGAAAGTGATGTTGTGATCGCGATCTCGCAATCGGGAGAGACTGCGGATACTCTTGCAGCAGTTGAACTGGCGAAATCAAAAGGTGCGACCATTTTCGGAATTTGCAATGTTGTTGGTTCGACCATTCCGCGTCACACGCACGGAGGTTCATACACGCACGCAGGACCGGAGATCGGTGTCGCTTCCACCAAAGCATTCACGGCGCAGGTAACGGTGCTTACACTGATGGCACTGCTGCTCGGGCATCGCCGCGGAGTGATCACCGAAAGACATTATCATGAAATGCTCAGTGAACTCGAAGCGATCCCTGCGAAGATCGAGAAAGTGCTCAAGCTGAACGACCAGATCAAATATCTCGCGGGAATTTTCAAGGACGCGAAGAATTTTCTTTATCTCGGACGCAGCTACACATTCCCGGTCGCACTCGAAGGCGCGTTGAAACTGAAAGAGATTTCTTACATCCACGCCGAAGGATATCCTGCAGCGGAAATGAAACACGGCCCTATCGCGCTCATCGATGAAGAAATGCCGATCGTTGTCATTGCGACGAAAGGAACTTCATACGAGAAAGTAGTGAGCAATATCCAGGAAGTGAAAGCGAGAAAAGGAAAAGTGATCGCCGTGGTTTCAGAAGGAGATACTGTAGTGAAGAAGATGGCGGATTATGTGATCGAAATTCCGGAAACGGACGAGAAACTTGTTCCGCTTGTTTCTGTTGTGCCGCTTCAATTGCTGGCGTACCACATTGCCGTCATGCGCGGATGTAATGTGGACCAGCCGAGAAATCTTGCGAAGAGTGTGACTGTAGAATAGTCAGCCTTCGGTACGGCGCTTTGAAGACGCCTGCTCAGTCTGACAATTTACTTTTGGTGGTTATCCCCATCTCCGGCCTCCCAACTCATTTCCCCCACATGAAAACTTTCGGATTGTGTTCGTACGTGGCGAACGTCGCGTCATCCGAAGTAATGATCTCGATGAAATCGACCAGCGGAATTATTCCGAATCCGCCGAGTGTGAGAATGTAAACGACCGGAACCCATGGTTCTGTTCCGAGATAAATTCTGTGCAATCCCAACACTCCGAACGGAACGGGAAAAGCAAGAATGGCCGCGACCACTTTTTTATTCTCCTTCACAGGATGAACGAATATCGTACTGACGGAATCCTTGTGTTGATTTTCATTCACAGCGATTACCGTGTCGTGTGAAATGATGGTAGAATCCGGAATGAACAAAGTCCCTCCAGCAGATAATCTTGCCGAGGTGAAGAGAAGAAAAAAGAAAAATAATTTTTTCATCCGCACCGGATCATTTTATTCCACCGAAACGCAAACTTATCCCCGCGCTCATGAAATACGGAAATCCAAGCGCGGCTTCCGCATTCACGCCGAGGAATGAATTGAAGTAGTAGTGCATACCAAAAAGCACTTGCGGCCATACCATGGAAACGAATTTTTTGAAATTGCCCAGCACTTTCAGGTTCGGCACATTACTCGAAATATTCCAGTGTGAATAACCGATACGCAATCCGAGATACGGATCAATATTCTCATTATTCCCCAAATGAAGCAACGCGCGGGCGCCTACATTCGTACGTGTGATCCTCGCGTGAAAATCGCCGGTATAACTCGCAGGAACATTTGAAGTGCTGTCGGTGTAAAACGTCCAGCTGGCACTCGCCGATTGATAGAAATAAACTGCGCCGAGGCTGAAACGTTTGGACAAACCGCAATCAATGGTTCCCGATAAACCCGGAGTGATATGTGTTTTGAAACTCTGGATATTATCGATCACGTCGAACGCATTGTGCATGACAATACCAACGAGGCTGACCGCCGCATTTCCTCCAATGACAACCTGTCCCTTGCTTTGTTGCGCTGCCGTTTTATTCACGAATGAAAACGACAGGCAACAAACAATGAAGAATGCGATCGGTCTTGTTCTGCTGATCATGCGTTCTGCAAACGAAGCGCGACTTCGTCCCAGTTGATCACGTTCCAGAATGCGGAAATATAATCGGGACGGCGGTTCTGATAATTCAGGTAATACGCGTGTTCCCAAACGTCGAGTCCGAGGATCGGCGTGCCTTTTACTTCGGCGATATCCATGAGCGGATTATCCTGGTTCGGTGTAGAGCAGATCGCGAGTTTTTTATCGACACCCACGATGAGCCATGCCCAACCTGATCCGAAACGTGTAGCGCCCGCTGTTGCGAATTGCGTCTTGAACGTATCGAAATTCCCGAAAGCGGAATTGATCGCGTCGGCAACTGTGCCTGTTGGCGCTCCGCCTCCACCCGCTTTCATGATCTTCCAGAACATATCGTGGTTGTAATGTCCGCCACCATTGTTGCGAACAGCTACGGGATATTTCGAAATGTTTTTGCAGATGTCGAGGATGCTCAGTTTATCCGCATCTGTTCCTGCGATCGCATTGTTGAGATTGGTGACATACGCCTGGTGATGTTTGGTGTGATGGATCTCCATGGTGCGTGCGTCAATGTGTGGTTCCAGCGCATTGTAAGCGTAAGGAAGTTTTGGAAGTTCGAAGGCCATATGCTGTGTTTTAAAAGTTAGAAGAAAAAGTTTTTATTGCTGATCAAATATAGCAATAGGGCTTCGATTGCAGGAATAAAACCGTTCAGGATTCTCTATGATAATATCGCGGTAAACTATGGGGAACGAAGTGCGAACCTGTCAGCAGAGCTGACTGCGGAAATTCGAAGTGCGAACTTGCGAAGGAGCGAATTCGTATTCCGAACGTTCGCACTCCGCATTTTCGCGGCCATTCGCACTTCGTTCCCTTGCAGATAATCATCTTTTCAGTAATTTAGCGCAAACCAAACACCACCAAATGAAACCATTATATGCGATTGCACTTGTATGCGGCCTCACACTGGGATTGGTCGCATGCGGACCATCTGAAGCTGAACGCAAAGCCGATTCACTCGAAGTAGACAGTACACACAAAGAAATGAACGCTACCGGCGATCACCTCATCGATTCGATGAATGCGGCAATGGCAGCAATGAACAATAACGATACGAGCAAGAAAGACACTGCTCACAAAAAATAATCAAGCTTAAGTTCAAAGGATCCTGTTGTCACACGACGACAGGATTTTTTTATTTACTCAGTTCCGCCACCGCATTCGCGATCGCCGTATCTGCATCATTCACGATGATGGTGAAACCGGTATCGCCCCAGATGAGCCGCGCGAGGGAAGCTTTCATGTAACGGCCAATGACCGCCGCCATTCGTTTCAGATCCTGCGGATCTTTTTTCACGCCGTTCTTTTCCGCCAGTGACGCGAACTGTTCGAGCATGTTTTGGTCAACCGTGAAATCGCTCCGGAATTTCTCCATTCCCATGCTCCTGAGTTTCGCCCCGTTCACGTAGGAATAATTCAGCGCCCACATTACAAATACATCACGACGATAAAGTTCGTCGATGTAATGTGAACTGCCTGTCGTGTCGAGCGGAATGAAATTATCGGGCATGATGCCACCACCACCGTAAACCGTTTTTCCCGCAGGTGTTTTGTATTTGAGTGAATCGGGAAAATGAATACTGTCGCGGCTGTACAATTCTCCGTGTTTGTAACGATTCATTTCATCCGACTCGTACGCGTCCAATCCTTTGTCGTACGGTTTCTGAATACAACGGCCGGTTGGTGTATAATACCTCGCGATCGTCAAACGGATAGCAGATCCGTCAACGAGTCCCTGCTGCACCTGCACGAGTCCTTTACCAAATGTCCTTCTGCCGATGATCGTAGCGCGGTCATTATCCTGCAATGCCCCTGCAAGAATTTCACTCGCTGATGCAGAATTCTCATCGACCAGAACAGTGAGCGGCATGTTCTCCAGTTTTCCTTTTTTCGTCGCAACGGTTTTCTGTTCTCCGTCTGTTCTTCCTTTTGTCACGACGATCGGTTTTCCATCCGAAAGAAATTCATCTGCGATCCCTGTTG
>DATJEX010000247.1:0-6539 GCA_035496135.1 Bacteroidia bacterium | reverse complement strand
ACGGACAAAAACTCATGATGCTGTACCGCAGCAAGTGTTCCATCAAGCCAAAAGAAGTGTCATACGAGGAATTTCTTGGCAGATAATTGCCAGAGTGTCACGAAAATTTCGTTGGCATCCGTTTTGACCCTATAATTGTATAACCTAAAACATACATTATGTTCGACAACAATGAATTCAGAAAATATGCCGTGAAACACGCCGGCATCAACTCCAATACATTCGATCACTATACTTCGGTTCTCGGACCAAAGATGTCCATGACACCTTACATTATCGAGGAGCGTCAATTGAACGTTGCGCAGATGGACGTGTTCTCGCGTTTGATGATGGATCGCATCATTTTCCTCGGAACAGGCATCAACGACCAGGTGGCGAATATCGTCCAGGCGCAGTTACTGTTCCTCGAATCGGTTGACGCGAAAAAAGACATCCAGATCTACCTCAATTCACCCGGTGGCGGCGTTTACGCAGGACTCGGTATTTATGACACCATGCAGATCATTCAGCCCGATGTAGCGACGATCTGTACCGGAATGGCCGCTTCGATGGGCGCAGTGCTCATGTGCGCAGGCGAGAAAGGAAAACGCACCGCATTGAAACATGCACGTGTGATGATCCACCAGCCACTTGGCGGTGCAGAAGGACAGGCGTCCGACATCGAGATCACAGCGCGTGAGATCATGAAGCTGAAGAAAGAACTTTATGAGATCATCGCGAAACACAGCGGTCAGACGTACGACAAAGTCTGGGCCGACAGTGACCGTGACTACTGGATGATCGCGCAGGAAGCGAAAGAGTACGGAATGATCGACGAAGTACTCGAGAAAAAAGCGAAATAATCGTTTCAGAACTTTATTGAATACCGGAAAGGGTGAATTACTGATTCCGCGGATATACGGATTACAGATCACACAGATCAGAACATTTCACATCTGTAATTTGTATGTCCGTAAGCCGGCATGGCATTCGTAATCCTCCCTTTTCCGGCGTTCTTTTTACCGGCATACTTTCGTACCTTTATTAGATAATTCAATCACCCCATGGCAAACAAAGAATCCCAGATACACTGTTCCTTCTGCGGCCGCGATAAACAGGACACGCTCGTGCTCATTGCGGGCATACAGGGACATATCTGCGACCAGTGCATAGCGCAGGCGTACAAGATCGTGAAGGAAGAACAGGATTCGCGTAAGAGCCAGGCGATCACTTCCGCACTCACCCTTCTGAAACCGATCGAGATCAAACGTCACCTGGATGAATACGTGATCGGGCAGGAACAGGCGAAAAAAGTTTTATCTGTCGCGGTTTACAATCACTACAAACGCATTGCACAGAAACCTTCCAAGAAAGCAACAGAGGAAATTGACATTGAAAAATCGAATATCGTTCTCGTTGGAGAAACCGGAACAGGAAAAACATTGTTGGCCAGGACGATCGCGAAATTACTGAACGTTCCATTCTGCATTGCCGATGCTACGGTATTGACCGAAGCCGGCTACGTAGGTGAAGACGTGGAAAGTATTCTCGTTCGTTTGCTGCAGGCCGCGGATTACGATGTGAATGCAGCGGAACGCGGAATTGTTTTCATTGATGAAATTGACAAGATCGCGCGCAAGAGTGATAATCCTTCCATCACGCGTGACGTTTCAGGCGAAGGCGTGCAACAGGCACTTTTGAAAATGCTTGAAGGTTCCGTGGTGAATGTTCCACCGCAGGGCGGACGCAAACACCCGGAACAGAAAATGATCCAGGTGAACACGAGAAATATTCTGTTCATCTGCGGCGGCGCATTCGACGGCATCGACAAAAAGATCGCGCGTCGTATCAAAACACAAACGATCGGTTACGCTTCGGGCGATCAGCAGGAACATGTGGACAAAGACAACCTGCTCCAGTATATCGTTCCGCAGGATCTGAAATCATTCGGACTTATTCCCGAACTCATCGGCCGTTTACCGGTGCTCGCGCATCTGAATCCGCTCGACCAGCCGGCGCTGCGTGCCATTCTCACTGAACCGAAGAACGCGCTCATCAAGCAATACACCCGCCTGTTCGAAATGGACAATGTGAAACTGTCGTTCGACGAAGACGTGTATGATCACATTGTTTCGAAAGCGATGGAATACAAACTCGGCGCCCGCGGACTCCGTTCGATCTGTGAAGCGGTGATGATCGACGCGATGTTCGATATTCCTTCCGAGACCGGCGCGAAACGTTTGCACATCACGCTTGATTACGCGAAAGAAAAACTCAGCAAAGCGAAGATCGGCAAACTCAAAGCCGCTTAAAGGGTGGATTACAGATTTTCTACGGAGAATACCGATTACGAATTCAGACGGATTTAAGGATTGAATAGAGGAAAATTTTATCTTCATGTCGACTTTTAAGTCTGTTTCTCTTACCATAATTTGTATCCCCTGTTTAAATCTGTAATCTGTATTCTCCGTAGAAAATCTGTAATCCTTCCCTCGTTATGAATACCATTACCTGCGAAGTACAAAGCAAGACCGTTGTTGCCATCATCGTCGTGACATTGATCGGACTGGGAATGATCATCATCCCGATGTTCTCCCACACCTATCACCACACTTCGATCCTTATGATGAGCGTAAAGATCACCGGCTGGATCTTTTTCGTCGTCGGACTGCTTTCGATCCTCGTGATGAAAAAAGTGGTGATGGACCAGAACGGAATTACGGTGGAATATTACATCGGCAAGAAAGTACATTACCGTTTCGATGAGATCGTGGATGTGGCGGCAGAGATCAACGCGGGTGCCGCTTCCATCGGTGGACGCATGAGCCATGATGGTAAACACAAGATCATTTTAACCGCGGTCGCCGGTAAACAGCGCATCATGATCACTTCCGCTTCGTTCACCAATTTCGAGCAGATCTTCAACGCACTTTTCCAGGCTTACGGCACAAAATTCCGAGTAGTGGACAGAGGCGTCCGTGTTGGATAGTTCCTCCGCACTTTCCATCGCGCATTGAGAATGGAGAATTGAGAATGCAGAATGAATATTCCATTCGGGCTTTCCTTTCCCCCCACCCCACCCCATTCTCCATTCTCAATTCTCCATTCTCAATTTGTTAATTCCGATTAGATTTCTACTTTAGTATCAAACAAAAACCACAGCCATGCCAGTACTCATGCTCGTTAATTTCCAGGAAGCGAATAAGAAACATTATTTCACCTATGCGAATACGTCACCGGAAATGGTAGCCAAAGCTTTCACCGATTATCTCGGACGCGAAGGATACCGTCTCGAAAAAGGAACCGCTTACCAGGGAACGGTCGGCATAGGCAACCAGGTGATGCGCATTCTTTTCGGTGCGTTCGTCAAACGCCACACCTTCGATTTCGCGATGCAGCCCAGCGGACAGAATGTTGTGCTCGAATGGGGAAAATCGGGAAGCGGCTGGACAGGCGGCGTGATCGGTGTTGCGAAAACAAACTCCGAATTCACACGGTTGTCGAATAACCTGAGACAGCTGTAAGAGGGAGGATTACAGATTTTCTACGGAGAATACAGATTACTGATTTAAACAGATTCTGGATAATGAAAAATCCCGCTGAAGGCTTGAACCAACAGCGGGATTTTTTTTAGTAATTATCCGTAAGATCAGTAATCCGTATATCCGTATATCCGTACAATCGGTAATTGATCCCTATTTCGTTTTAGGTTTCTTCACCGAATCCATTTTCATTTTGCACTTCATGCTGTCACCCATTTCCGGGCACATGCCCATTCCTCCGCCATTGTGCATCATCATCATGCAACAGCAGCAGCAACATCCGCCTCCGCCCATCATCATGTGATCGCCACCCATATTGCAGCTTCCACTGTTCATGTTGCAGCTTCCTTTGTCTTTAGGGCATGAACCGCCGTTCATATCCGGACAGCTTCCTCCCATTTGAGAACAACCACCGTTCATCTGGCAATTTCCGTGTCCGTCGTTCATGATCACGCGGACTTCTTTACGCATTTTACATCCACCATTACCGCTGTCCATATCCATGCTGCACGATCCGCCTCCATCTGAATACATGCATTCTTTATCGTGGCCGCCGCAATTTCCATTGCACGGAAGAATACAGAGTACAAAAATGAATCCGATCATGGCACATGCGACGATCGCGGAAGTGATGAGTATCTTTTTCATAGTGAGAAGAATTTAGAAGACTAAGTTAATGATCCTTCCGGATTCTTTCATACCGAAAGAATGTGAAAGGGTAAAGATGTTTTTCATCGGCCGGATGTTTCTCCTCGTAGGTGCATTTCCATTCTTCGCCGAGCGGGGGAATGAAGGTGTGGGCATCCCCGAAAGAATGATGCACTCTCGTGAGCCAGATGGTGTCGGTGACCGGCAAGGCTTCGCGGTAGATCTCTCCGCCACCGATGATGTACAATTCCTCCTCGCCCATTTCTTTCGCGTAATTCACCGCATCCTGGAAGGAATGAACAACGACCGCTCCTTTCGCTTCGTAATTCCTGGAACGCGTCACCACAATATTCGTTCTGCCCGGAAGCGGCCTGAAATTATCCGGAATGGATTCGTAATTCTTTCTCCCCGTCACCACGCAATGTCCCGCGGTTTTTTCCCTGAAGAATTTCATGTCATCGGGTAAACGCCAGATGAGCCGGTTGTTCTTACCGATGGCGTTGTTCTCTGAAGCGGCGACAATGATTGTTATTCGCACGAGTGAAAGTGAAGGTGAAGGTGAAAGGGTGCTAAACTGCAACTGCAGCTTTGATATGCGGATGCGGATCGTAGCCTTCGATGGTGAAGTCTTCGTATTTGAAATCAAAAATATTCTTCACCTCCGGATTCATTTTGAGCGTTGGTAATTTCCTGAAGTCACGGCTGAGTTGCAGATTTGCCTGTTCGATGTGATTTGAATACAGGTGCGCATCACCGAGTGTGTGCACGAATTCGCCCGTCTGCAGTCCGCATACCTGCGCCATCATGTGTGTGAGCAGCGCGTACGATGCGATGTTGAACGGAACGCCGAGAAAAATATCGGCGCTGCGCTGGTAGAGCTGGCAACTCAATTTTCCATCGGCGACATAAAACTGGAAGAACGCGTGACAGGGCGGCAATTTCATTTTATCGATCTCGCCCACATTCCACGCACTCACAATGAGCCTCCTGGAATCCGGATTTTTTTTGATCTGTTCCACCACCTGCGTGATCTGATCGATGTGTCTTCCATCGGCAGCCGGCCATGAGCGCCATTGTGATCCGTAGACAGGACCAAGATTTCCATTTTCATCCGCCCACTCATCCCAGATCGTCACTCCGTTTTCTTTCAGGTACTTCGTGTTGGTGTCTCCTTTGAGGAACCAGAGCAATTCGTGAATGATGGACTTGGTGTGGACTTTTTTCGTGGTGAGCAAGGGAAAACCTTCGGCTAGATCGAAACGCATCTGGTATCCGAACACGCTGACCGTTCCTGTTCCGGTGCGGTCGGTTTTTTTCGCGCCGTGTGTGAGCACGTGGCGCATGAGATCGTGGTATTGTTTCATTGGGAAAAGAGTATGTAAAATTAACGAACAATGCAGAAATCCGGAGCCTGTCTGAAAGCATTTTACACTACTTATTAACCGAATACGAATGGCGTTCTTCAAAGCAGCTTTCATTCCGCAATAAAATGATCTCAACTGGTTTCCCGGTTTGAGTTGCGACAGGCCTGCAGGTACAATGTGCAACAACAGGTAAACCTCCGAATTAGTATCTTAGGGAAGAATCGGGCAGCGCATCATTGAATTGTCCTGAGCACGATGAAGAACACATCTTACCTATCGCGGATCAATCTATTCGTCATTCTTGCATCATTCCTCTATTTCTTTAACGGATGCAGGAATGAAATAGACATCAATGCCAATTACAGGAACATCCTGGTCTGTTACGGGATTCTCAATCCGTATGATTCCGTTCAATACGTGCGCGTTGATAAAGTTTTTCTCGGCACAGGGAATGCGTTGACATCCGCGCAATACAATGATTCCATCAGTTTTTCTCCGGGCCGGCTGAGTGTGCTCATGCAGCAATGGTATTCCGGCCAACTCCTGAATACCTATCCGATGTATCCCGACACCACGATCGGAAGAGACAGCGGACTTTTCTGTCACCCATATCAGGTACTTTACAAAGGAACTTTCCCGGTCCTGAAAGATGGAAGCAGTTACAAGGTCATTGTGACCGACCTTGAGAAAGGCACAACGATAAACGCGATCACGAATATTCCCGGCGACATTACGATGATAAACCCTGTCAGCAATTTTGCCCCATTGAATCTATGGGACACGACTGCGCTCACTATACGTTTCAATTCTGCACGGTACGGATACCGTTATCACATGTTTCTCCGCTTTCATTATACGGAGCAATTCATCAATGACACGACGCAGCAGTCACAGAAATACATCGATTGGAATTTCGGCGACCAGGACGCGAATTCAAGCCTGGGAAATGAAGAAGTGGACATTCACTTTATCCGCCACAACTTTTTCAATTACATATCTGGAATGA
>DATJEX010000246.1:0-10602 GCA_035496135.1 Bacteroidia bacterium | reverse complement strand
AATTCAGAATGATAAATTAATTCTCCATTCTCCATTCTCAATTTCTCAGGAGATCCTTTTCAGGTTCATCTGTTTCGGAGGGGAAATGACGATCGGGACTTTTTCCACCGTGACCGAACTTGTGTCGAGTCCGAAGGCGCTCTCTTCGGAAAGTGTGATCGGTTTCATCACATAATAAATATCGAGAATGATCTTCTCGTAGATCGGAAGTTCATTATCGGCCGACAGATATTTTTCCAGTACCACAAAACGGAAATCGCCGATGACGTTCGCTTTGTTGAGCGATTCGTAACGCGAGGTGATATCCACTTCGTGATTCTGCACCATCTCCGTCACTACCTGGCGGAACATTTTGTTGATGCGCGTAGGAACGCGGAAGCCGAGGAAGAAATCAATGCGGAAAACTTCTTTGTTCACGAGTTCCGTCACTTTGTATTCCAGCGTGTACGGCTGATCGGTCACATGTACGTGCGCGAACCAATAGACGTCGGCACGCTTCGGACGTTTCTGCAGAATGGAATAAATGATCTTCGACTCGATCTCATCTTTGATATCAGCACTCGTCAGGTAAACAAGGTGTGTCGCGAATTTCGGTATCGAAGAATCCTGTCCGAGTTCGGCGATCACCGGAAGATATTCATCCAGCTTCACGAATTCCACGTAACGGTTGCGGATCTTGCGTGCGTCGTACCAAATCCACATCACGGAAATGAGAACGATACCGATGAGCAAAGTGATGTAACCACCGTGACTGAATTTCTCGACAGCGATGGCGGTGAGGAAAAGTAATTCGATGGAAAGATAAACGAACAGCAGGAGCATGATCTTCCACGCCGGAGCTCTTCGCAGCAACAGATAATAACTTAGCAGCAACGTTGTCATCAGCATCGTGATCACGATCGCCAATCCGTAAGCCGCTTCCATGTTCGCCGATTCCTTGAAGAATAAAACGACTCCGATGCAACCCATCAGCAGTAACCAATTCACCGAAGGAATGTAAAGCTGTCCGCGGAAATCAGTTGGATATTTGATGCGCACTTTCGGCCAGAAGTTGAGACGGATCGCTTCGTTCACCAATGTGAATGAACCGGAGATCAACGCCTGGCTGGCGATAATTGCAGCAGCTGTTGCGATCACGATACCGGTTCCGTAGAACCAATGCGGCATGATGAGGAAGAATGGATTGTCGTCTTTGCCCAGCTTGTGGCCAAGATTGGTCGCAGAGATAAGCCACGCACCCTGTCCGAAATAATTCAGCACGAGCGCTGTTTTCACGAAGATCCACGTGGTGCGTACATTCTTCCTTCCGCAATGCCCGAGATCGGAATACAAGGCTTCGGCACCTGTCGTACAAAGAAAGACCGCACCAAGTAATGCGAGTGATCCGGGATGATGCGTAAGCAGGTCGTAAGCGTAGTAAGGATTTAGCGCAAGAAGGATCGCAGGATTTTTTGAGATCATCATGACACCGAGAAATGCAAGCATTCCGAACCAGACGAACATCACGGGACCGAATGAACGTCCGACGAAACGTGTACCGAATTGCTGAATGATGAAAAGTGCGGCGATGATGCCGATGACGATCGGAATGGTGTTGATGTTCGGACGGAAAACGCGCAAACCTTCGATGGCGGAAGAGACCGAGATCGGCGGAGTGATAATTCCATCAGCAAGCAGCATCGATCCGCCAACGATGGCAGGGATGAGCAGCCATTTCTTTTTCGTTCTCCTCACCAATGTGTAGAGCGCGAAAATCCCACCCTCACCGTTGTTATCGGCGCGGAGTGTGAGAATGACATACTTGATAGTTGTCTGTAAAGTGAGCGTCCAGAAAATGCAGGAGAGTCCGCCCATGACGGTAACGGAACTGATCGCTTTATCTCCAATAAGGGATTTAAGAACGTAGAGTGGAGAGGTTCCAATATCGCCGTAGATAATTCCTAAGGTGATCAGTAATCCGGCGAATGTCACCTTGCTGTGAAGGTGGTTGGGGGCGTCTTTGGACATGACTCTATTAAAAAGCCGGCACAAAGTTATGTGTTTGGTAAACGTGCGTGATGCTGCCGGAAGAAAAAAAGAAGCGCAAAAGTCAGTGTCGGACGTATATGGAAAAAGTGTATATCTGGTTTCCCATCTCCGGACTTCGCTCCATTACCACATTCCCTATATTTACCCGCCCGCACTTTAACGCATGAACATCAAAGAGAAATTACCGGTGAGTTATCTTCTTTTCACAGCGAGAGGAAGGATCGATCGGTTCACGTACTGGACCATTTCCCTTTTTATCTGGACCACGTTCTACGTACTCTTCAATGCGATCGAATTTATTTTTTCCTATACCGCCACGTGGATCATTTATCCGCTCCTGTTCTGGTCGTTGACCGCCACTGCCATCAAACGATTGCATGACAGCAACAGAACGGGATATTGGCTGTTCATCATTCTTATTCCGATGCTGGGGCCATTGGTGCTCCTCTTCCTTCTCGGATTCAGAAGAGGAACGCGATTGAAAAACCGTTACGGCGCCATTCCGGGTTCGGCTGCCGATTATTTCAGAAATCCTGAAGCAGAAAAAATTCCACACCTGAGATCAGACGAACGCATCGTGAATGATGTTACGCAACTGAATCCGGTGATCGTGGCGAAAGTGGAAACTCCAGCGAGCGTAGAAGAATTGAAAGAACTCATCCGGGATTCTGAAAAACCGGTTTGCGTCGGCGGAGGAAGATTCAGCATGGGCGGACAAACAGCGAGTCGTGATTGCATGCACATCGACATGCGCCAACTCAATCGTGTGATCGACTTTTCCGTGGAGAAAAAGATCATCAAAGTGGAAGCGGGGATCAGATGGTGCGACATTCAGCGGCATGTGGATGAACACGGGTTGAGTGTGAAGATCATGCAGAGCTATGCGAATTTCACGGTGGGCGGATCGCTGTCTGTGAATTGCCATGGAAGATATATTGGTTTGGGCCCGGTCATTTTATCCGTGCGGTCGCTGGATGTGATCATGGCCGATGGATCGCTTGTACATACTTCTCCTTCGGAAAACCCGGAATTGTTCTTCGCTTGTGTCGGATGTTACAATGCGGTTGCGGTCATCGCGATCGTCGAACTGGAACTGGAAGATAATGTCGCGGTGAAACGCGTCCAGAAAAAAATGAAGCTCACGGATTACCGGAAATATTTCATGGAGCAGGTGAGGACGAATCCTGAAGTTGTTTTTCACAACGGTGATATTTATCCGCCCGCTTACCGGAACATGCGCGCGGTGAGCTGGGTGAAGACGGATAAAAAGCCAACGGTGAAAATGCGGTTGATGCCATTGGCCGGGGCGTATCCGGTAGAACGGTATTTCATCGGTGCATTCAGCAAGAACGGTTTCGGTAAATGGAGAAGGGAATTCATTATCGATCCATTGCTTTTCACTTTCCGGAAAATTCACTGGAGAAATTATGAAGCCGGATACGATGTGCTGGAACTCGAACCTTCATCGAGGAAAAAGGACACTTATGTTTTGCAGGAATATTTTGTGGGTGTCGGAAAATTTGAAACGTTCGCTGCGCAGATGGCGGAGATCTTCACACGGCATCATGTGAATGTGATCAACGTTTCCGTTCGTCACGCCAAACCGGACAGTGGGTCATTGCTCGCATGGGCGCGCGAAGAAGTTTTCGCTTTTGTGATCTGGTACAAACAGGGAACGAGTGAAGCGGATAAGAATAAAGTCGCGGTATGGACGAGAGAACTCATCGATGCTGCGATCGCACTGGATGGCGCATATTATTTGCCTTATCAGCCTCATGCCACAGCAGAACAGTTTCACCGATCCTATCCGGGTGCAGAAAAATTGTTCGCGTTGAAAAAGAAACTCGATCCGGGCTATAAATTCAGGAATGTGATCTGGGATACCTATTATAAAAAACAATTGAAATGAGATCAGAATTCAAGGAAGTTTTTTCCAATACAGAAGCGAGCGACGATTTTTATCGTTTTCTCCAGTTGATCTTTCATTTGTATCCCGAAGATAAATTCCATCACCTGATCGCTTCTGTTACGAAGGAAAAAGATTCGGATGAGCAGATCTATAGGACCGTCCAGGAAAAATTACCGGGAATAAAACCATTCCTCTCTGAGTTGACCTATGCGCTTCCTGCTTTGAAAAAACAGAAAAAGGAAATGGCCGGACAGGTGTTGCAGCTGATGAAAAACAAAAAGGAAGTGAACGGTTACCTCGAGATCGGTTCCACCGGCAGGTACATCAGTGAATTGAGAAAGCATCTTTCTTTTTCCGGGAATATTTTTCTGACGAATGATATCGCGCCATCCAATTCCATCGGTGATATTTTCGAGCGCGGGCGATTCAGAAAACGCGGGACATTTTTCCCGCTGACCTATCATCCGGTCACGAAAGAGCAGATCGCCGACGAAAGTATTGACATGGTCACCTGTTTCATCGGGCTTCATCATTGTCCGCATGAATTGCTGGATGGGTATTTGCGTTCCATTCACCGCATCCTTCGTAAAGGCGGAGTGTTCATCATGCGCGATCACGATGTGCGCACGCCTGCTATGCACACGTTCGTTTCGCTGGTGCACACTGTTTTCAATCTCGGGCTCAATGTGAGTTGGGAAACCAATCATGCTGAATTCAAATCTTTTCGGTCGATTGAAGAATGGAGTAAAGTAGTGGAAGCGTCCGGATTCAAAGATGCAGGTGAACGGATACTCCAGTACAAAGATCCTTCTGACAATACACTTGTTCTTTTCACGAAAACGTAACGGAATGAAAAGGCTTTACTTTCTCACACTTTGTTCAACCGTACTCGCTGCGTGCATTTTCTTTTTCAAAAAGAGAGAGGCCACAACGATTCCAACCGGTGATGGATTGGTCATTCCCAAAGAATGGCTGGCGGCAAACAAAGGGCCCGTGACACCGACAAAGGATTGCAGGCCGGGTGATCAGACTTTTCTCACTTATCCCGAATGGTTTCTCGTTTTCAGCCCTCAGGAGCAGGCGGATTATTTCAAAACGCATACTGCTACATCATTTCCATTCATGAGCCACGTGTCGCAGATGTGGGAAGGTTATCGGATCGTGAATGATCAGATCAAAGGAAATTTTCCGGTGAACAGCGGGTATCAATGGATGATCCGTGTGATCAATTCAAGTTCCACCGTGGAATATTCCATCAAGGCATGGTATGAAACAATTGTCGGAAGAATAACAGATACCGGTATTCCGCTGACGGATGAAGATAAATTCGACGCGGCATTCACGAGCGACTACGCGGATTTCATCAGGGACAGACCGTGGTATGAATTTGATTTCAAAAGCCAGCTGGAAAAGCTCTGGTCATCCACTTCGTTCTTCGGCGATCACTTCTTCCGGAAACTTGAACGGAAATATATGCTCACTTCGGAATTGATCGTGAAATATATTTACGGAAAAATTATCGGGATGGGAACGAAGGAAGTGTACGATGAAGCATTACCGACCACTGTTGCAATAATGGATAACGGGCAAATGGAAGTTCTTCCGCGCTACGATAAATTCGGAGCGGCAGCACTCGGATTGGCGCAGAAAGGTTTGAACTTCGAAGAGATCGCCGGAAATACTTCTGCTATTCTTATTTCCGTGATCGTACCATCAAACGCCAATGAAGATCTCGGAAAGGCGAAAATTGTTTTCACACAACCTGTTTCATCGGCGCCGGAAAAAAAGAGAGTAGTGCTGGCTGTTCCCGTCCACGACCTGAGTGAATTGCTGTTGGAATTCGACAGGAAAAAAATGAAAGCCGAACACGTTTTCGATTACTGACAACTGCTCCTGACAACTGGCGCTGACAACTGAACTACATCATCCTTGTCCGCTTGAGCAGATACGGCAACAGCACCTGTTTGAATCCTTCATTCACATCCGCTTCCACGAATTCAATACGGTATTGTCCACAGCGGAGTTTGAGTTGCTGCTTGTAAGTTGAAATGGAACGGAGATAATTCTCTTTCACTTCCGAAGGCTGCACTTTTATCTCTTCGCCTGTTTCAATATCCACGAATGTGTAAGGACGATTCTCGTAATCAAAATCCAGTTCCAGTTTTTTATCGGTCACGTGAAAGAGGATTACTTCATGCTTGTTGTGTTTCAAGTGCTGCAGTGCCGAGAAAAGTTCTTCGTTGTCTGATCCCGAATCGAACATGTCACTGAAAAGGATGACGAGTGAACGTCTGTGAATGCTTTCGGCGATCTCATGCAAAGCTTTTACCGCTGAAGTTTTTTTCTGCGTTGGAGTTTCTTCCAGCAATTTTTCCAGTTCGGAGTAAAGCAGCTTCGTGTGCATGTTCGTGCTGCGCGCTGGTGTGTGTACTTCCATGTTCTCGGAAAAAACAGAAAGGCCGACCGCATCACGTTGCGATTTCAGTAATTCAATGATCGCGGCGGCGCATTTCACCGAGAACGTGATCTTGTTCTCCTTCGTGTCATCACCTTTTTCAACCGGCGGGAAATACATGGACGAGGAAGAGTCGATCACGATCTGGCAACGCAGATTCGTTTCTTCCTCGTAACGCTTCACGAACATTTTGTCCGAACGCCCGTAGAGTTTCCAGTCAATATGTTTCGTCGGTTCGCCCGTGTTGTACAAACGATGCTCGGCGAATTCAACAGAGAATCCATGGAACGGGCTTTTGTGAAGGCCGGTGATGAATCCTTCCACCACCTGTCGGGCGAGAAGCTCGAGGTGCGAGAATTGCTGGAATTCCTGTTGGTTGAGGGACATGGAGTAAATGTACTATTTCGATCGCAGGAATTTCCCAGGGCACATTCCGTGTATATCCATTCTAAGAATCTTTAACAAAGAAAAAAGCGACCCTGAAGGATCGCTTTCGTTTTCTTTTGGAAGATGATTTACATCTGCGCGTTCAGTTTGTCAACGAGAACATTCTTCGCTACCGCGCCAACCTGTTTGTCCACGAGTTTTCCTCCTTTGAAGAAAAGGATCGTCGGAATATTGCGGATGCCGAACTGCATCGAAACATTCGGATTGCTGTCCACGTCGAGTTTTCCTACAATTGCTTTTCCTTCGAAATCTTTTCCGATCTCTTCAACGATCGGTCCTACCATGCGGCAGGGACCACACCATTCCGCCCAGAAGTCGACGATGACGGGTTTATCTGATTTGAGAACTACTTCTTCGAAATTGCTGTCTGTGATCTGGAGTGCCATGTTGATTTATTTTTTTATGAATGATTGAGTGAATTGCCTGGTACAAATGTAGTCACAAAGTCGCCGGCGGGAAATAGTTTTTATTGATGTTCCTATAATCCTAATGAGGGAACGAATTGCTAATCTATCGAATATGCGAATCCTTATAAGAATGAATTAGAATATTCGTGGAGATTCGCAATTCGTTCCCTTATTACAGTCCGTATTTATCGATCAGGTACATCATCGCTGCCATTGATGCCGCACCGAGATGCAACTCGCGGCGGTTGACATTCTTCATCACGTCAATCTCAGTGTGGTGGTAATCGAAATAACGTGCGCCATCTGGTTCGAGGCCGAGCAGGGGAGTTCCGCAGTCTTTCAAGGGGCCGATATCCGATCCGCCACCCTCGTGCGTAAAATCGTAAACACCGTACTGGAAAAAGAGAGGAGCCCATGAAACGATCTTCTTTTTCTGATCAGCGTTCATCACCAAACCGAATCCGCGGGGAGTGAATCCACCGGCGTCTGATTCAAGTGCTGCAATATGTTTTTCTCCATGCGCCTTTGCCGAATCGCAATATGCTTTTCCGCCGCGTCCGCCATTTTCTTCATTCATGAAAGCGATACAGCGGATGGAATGTTTGGGTTTGATGCCAAGCGCTTTGAAAATGCGAATGGCTTCCACGGATTGCGCAACACCCGCTCCGTCATCATTCGCGCCATCACCCAATTCCCACGCGTCAAGATGTCCGCCGGCACAAATGATATCTTTTGGCGATTCACTTCCGGTGATCTCTCCGACCACGTTGTACGATTTCTCATCGGGAAGCCACTGGCAATTCATCGTAAGTGAAAACTGAATTCCGGTTTGTGCCGCGATCATATCGTGCAGTGTATTCGCATCTTTTGTCGCGATAGCACAGCAGGGGATTTTCGGAGCGAGCGAATCGTTACGTGTTGTGCCGGTGTGCGGGAATGTATCAATGGAACTTGTGCAGGAACGAACGATCGCACCGATGGCGCCGTATTTTTCTGCCGCCGGTGGACCCTGAAAGCGGAATTGTACGGCATCGCCGTAGGCTTCGAACGTGCTCACTTTGCTGTCGTCCCAGTGGTGATTGAAGAAAACAATTTTTCCTTCCACACCTTTTTTTCCGAGTTTGTCGAGGTCTTCGAAAGAAGAAACTTCCACCACATCGCCTTTCAATCCATCTTTAGGTGTCGCGAGCGATCCGCCAAGCGCTGCTACATTCACTTCGATCGGCGTTTTTGTTTTTGGCGAAATGATGAAACCGCGCTCGTGATCACCACGCACCCAATGCGGAACCATACACGGAACCAGCCACACTTTATCGAAGCCATAATTCAGCATCACACTTTTCATGTAATCAACCGCGACCTGCGCGCCGGGCGAACCACTCAGGCGCTTCGGAGCTTTGGTGCACAAACCATTCAGTACGTCGTACGCCTGGCCGTTCACGCAGGCTTCTTTATAAATCTTGGAAATGACAGTCGAGTCATTGTCGGTCGTTTCAACTTTGTAGAGATTTCCGTCATCGCGGAAAGACACGATGCAGAAGAAAACGACGATGAATGCGGGAAGAAGATATTTTTTCATGAGTGGAATTGTTGCACGAATATAAAAATGGAATTGGCTGCAGGCTGAATAAAATTATGAACGGTTATTAAGACAGGTGTCCGATCAATAATTCGTGAAATCATACCAGTCTCTCTTTCTCGTCAGCTTCAGATCCTGCAACATCGCCGATTTCACATTGATGGTGATGTTATAGCTCTGGCGCAGACCGAACGGGATCCAGTTGAACTGCATTTCCCAGCAATGAAGGTCGCGGTAAACATTCAGCGAAGTGTAACCGAATTCTTTTTTCTGGATATCGAAATTCGAATCGAATCCCACTTTCCATTTCGGTGTCACGTTCACATCGCCACTGAAACGGAGATTCTGCGTGACGGTCGTTGTCAAACCTGGTTTCGCCCATGTGAGTGAATAACCCATCGTAAGCGACCACGGAATATTGAAATCAACATACGCGTTCGGATTCGCGTTGATCATGTTGAGCTCAGCATCTGTTCCGCGACCGGATTGATGCGTAGTGGAAGAGGTGAGTCCGCCCTGGCGCAGACTGGTATTCACAGCGAGTGTCGCTGAAGTCAACCGTGCAAGACGTTTTCCGTCTCTCCACTCGAATCGTTCAATGCGCGTTCCGAGATCATTTATTTTATAAGGATCAGCAATGGCCGAAGCGTTCACGTCGAACTTCTTGAAAAGTTTTGTGCGGAATCCCATCGCGATATTCGACCAGTTGAAATGCTGCGCCATCATGTTGTAGCTGATGCCCGCATTGAGCGCGTCAATGAGAAAAATGCGTTGCTCCGCGGATGTCGTGTCGCCATCCTTCGGGCGTTTTTTTCCTTCGAGACTGTTCATCACGTTGAAACCGATCGCTCCCATTTTTCCCGCTGCGGGCGAACCGTAAACTCCGCCTTCAAAAATGGAATAGGTGCTTGTCGCTCCGAATTCACTCGATTGCACGGTGCGATAGAATCCGTACTTCGGATCGGTGAAATCGGGCATGTACGTGAAACTCACGCCCGGTGTGACCGTGTGCCTGATCGCGGTGAAGCGCGTGTGCCTTGGATAATACATGCCATAGAATTTCGTGTTCAGCGTCGCACTCGCGTTGTAATCGAGACTCACTTTTGTTCCGTTCAGCGTATCGGTTTTCACATAACCGGAATCACTATTGATGCCGCCAAGAGTCCACACTTTATTGACGTAACGGAATTGGGTGATGGAATTCGCTGCAGCAGCAATGGTCAGCGTATAGTGCCGCGCAACATTGAATGAAGCGGAAACAGGGATCGTTTGATGCACACCATTCTGCAATTTGGATTCTACATACGCACGATTATTCCAGGTGAGATCGGTGTCCTTGATGCTGAGATTATTCTGGAATTCGCTCGTGTAACTCATTCCGATCTTGTCGCCGATCTTATTGTACCAGCTTGTCTTCACACGTTTCGGATCCCGGAATGGATAAAAACGATTCGCGCTGAAGGAAAGCTGCGGAAGGCTGAGCTGCACATCGTGCGTGAAAATATTCTGGCTGTGACGGAGATTGGCGGAAAGCGTTCCGAATTTCCATGACTTCGACCAGGCAATATTCGATTGAAAAGTATTCTGCAGATAAGCGGCCGTTTGCGTCGCGTTGTTGGTGTTGTAAGAACTGGAACCAGCATTGACGTTCGCCGAAAAACGGATCGATGGATTTGATTTCGGAACCTGCGTGTGCGACCAGTTCACGAAGAAATCGTTCCGGGCATAATGCGTCGGGATCTCCGGTTCGCCGGTGAGGATCCGTGAATATTTGATC
>DATJEX010000245.1:0-6475 GCA_035496135.1 Bacteroidia bacterium | reverse complement strand
GATCAGGTCCATCACCGCACCCGGCACGCGTTCGAAGACGAATGAAAAATAATTGACGATCGTGTCGGACCCGAGTTGCATATTCAAATTTAACTGATTCGGTGAAGAACAGAAAACCCGGAATCCTTCGACTACGCACAGGACCCCGGGTATTCATATCATTCAAACTTGAAACTTGAAACTCTTTTAAGCGAGTTTCTTTTTCAAATTAGTATCAAGAGCATTTAAGAAGTCTTCAGTATTGAGATAGTGTTCACCCAATTTCACATTATTTCCATGCACACACACCGCAAGATCTTTCGTCATCTTTCCGCTCTCGATCGTTTCCACGCAGACTTCTTCGAGCGCTTTCGCGAATCGCTGCAGTTCTGCATTACCATCGAGTTTTCCACGGAAGTCAAGCCCGCGTGTCCATGCGTAAATGGATGCAACCGGATTTGTTGAAGTTGGTTTTCCCGCCTGGTGATCGCGGAAGTGACGCGTAACAGTTCCATGCGCAGCTTCTGCTTCCATGATCTTTCCGTCCGGAGTTACGAGAACGGAAGTCATCAGTCCGAGTGAACCGAATCCCTGCGCGACAGAATCCGACTGAACGTCTCCATCATAGTTTTTGCAAGCCCAGATGAATTCTCCGTGCCATTTCAGTGCCGAAGCAACCATGTCGTCGATCAAACGATGCTCGTACACGATTCCCGCCGCCTTGAATTTGTCGGCGAATTCCTTCTCGTAAATTTCCTGGAAAATATCCTTGAAACGTCCGTCGTATTTTTTCAGGATCGTGTTTTTGGTGGAGAGATACACCGGCCATTTTTTCATCAGGCCCATGTTCAGGCACGCATGCGCGAATCCTTTGATCGACTCATCCGTGTTGTACATCGCGAGCGCCACACCATCACCTTTGAAGTTGAACACTTCGTGCGTTTGTGGCTCTCCTCCGTCCGGAGTGAATGTCAATGTCAATTTTCCTTTTCCTTTCACCACGAGATCCGTTGCGCGGTACTGATCGCCGAACGCATGACGGCCAACGATGATCGGCTTTGTCCAGTTCGGCACAAGTCGCGGAACATTCTGGCAAACGATCGGCTCACGGAAAACTGTTCCGTCGAGAATGTTACGGATCGTTCCGTTCGGCGATTTCCACATCTGTTTCAGGTTGAATTCCTTCACACGCGCTTCATCAGGAGTGATGGTCGCGCATTTGATTCCTACCTGGTATTTTTTTATCGCTTCTGCCGAATCGATCGTCACCTGGTCGTTCGTCGCATCACGGTGTTCAATTCCGAGATCGTAGTATTTGATATCAATGTCGAGATACGGAAGGATCAGTTTTTCCTTGATGAATTTCCAGATCACGCGGGTCATTTCATCTCCGTCGAGCTCGACAACAGGATTCGCAACTTTTATTTTTGCCATAATGTGTTTGGTGTTTGAGGTCAGAAAATTTAAGAAGCCCGAAATTACGAATTGACGTGGGATGTGAGACTTGGGACTTGAGATTTTTTTTGAAAAGCTTTCTCCAGTTAGGGCGTGTGCCGTTTTTGTCAGACTGAGTGTCCTGAGCTTGTCGAAGGAAGTACCGAAGGCTGACAAAAACGGCACCGGGCTGCTCCGGGCTCCACTTCGTTGCGGTGCGTTGCACCAGGCCCTTCACATCCCTCACGCAAAACTATCTTCGAGTATTCGCATTCGCCCGGGATTCATTTAACCGAAGATGATGCAATGGCAAAGCAATTGTATATTTATCACTGTTCCATGAAAAAAGATCTTTTACCTTTTTCACGTCATGAAGCGATCAGCATCAGGCTGATCTGCTTCATGACTGCCTTCTGCTTACTGCTTACTCCCTTCCTCGCCATGGCGCAGTATATAGGCGGTGACCCCGATTCCCTTCCTACTGTTTCTCCTTCCAATACGGTCACGATGTCAATCACGAAGTATGAAAAGTCCTGTCATGACTTGACGATCATAACCAAGGATACTCTGCTCCAGGGGAAAGCATTTTTCATCATTGGCAACATGACGCATTCCGATTTTGCCATCGCAGTTCCATCGGGTGATGAAGTCCGGATCTTTCCGGTCATGAACGATACGATGGAAAAAAGCGGCGTCATTTTCTGCGATACCATCGACTTTACGGGCGATTCGGTAAAAGACCTGATGATCACCTGGTGTGAATATTCTACATACGGAGGCACGTATGAACTGTACGAAGGAAATGTAATGAGAACGAAGGTTGAGATATGGGATGCCACGCATGCGAACAACATCCTGGCCTTCACCAAAAGTGTTTCAGTCCACAATAAGAATTACGAATACGGGAGAATAAGTGAATATTGCGATCCTGACTTCGTCATGACATTTGAGAACTCCATTTTGCTGATCGTTGACAGAAACTTTCCGAATGGCCATTCCTCGTTCAAAGGAGACGGGTGGAAAAAATTCTCTTACTCGAATGGAAAATTCAGAAAAATAAAAAACTGAAGAACTAAATTTGAATAAACCTCAGGCAAGATGAGAACCCGGTTTTTGATTTGTGTTCTTCTGCTATGCACCACCACTACACTTTTGGCGCAGTGGAATCCCTACTCGCACAGAAGCCCTTTTCGCCCTTCTATGATGCTCGAAGTGGGCGCCGACTTTTATACTGTCAAATACGATGTATCTGATAAAAATTATTTTCACGGTGGCTGGACATTCGATCTTTCCTACTTCCAGCCAGTCATTCCCTTAAGCAACGGACATGTTTCCATCGGTGCATTCGCATGCCCTGGATTATCTGAATCCTGGTACACCATTTTTGAAGGAAAGTACAGTCATGACGCGGATGCCTGGAGCTTATTCCGCCTTCGCGGTGGAATGGCATTCCGTCTTTGCACCAATTTTTCCGGTAATATGAAAAGCGCATGGGATGGATTTATTTTTGGAGGTGGCCTTTCTTACAATGGTTATTCATTCGGCGATCGGGAAAATATTCCGGGAATAAAACCGGTCAGACCGCATACATTTATTTTCCTGGGGTTTCATTCCAGCGACATAGGTGGCGCCATTTATCTCACCACTCCGCAGATTGTTCATAATTCCAATGGATCGAACACGCATTTAGGTCCGGAGTTCGGGATCAACGTTACCGTGAGTGTAATTTGATCACACCAAATTTTTCGCAATGAAATTCTACATGGCCAAAAAATATTCTTTACACTTCGCCCTGTTCTCCTTCCTTCTCCTTCTTCCATCCTCCCTGCTCCTCTCGCAGCAGGCGATCATCACCATATGGAAAGATTCCGCTATGGGCGCGATCTATAATCAAGCCACTCTAACTGTCGCTTACAGCAAGCCCGATAAAAAAGGAACGTATCACATTTACTTATCCGACACTCTCGGGAATAATGAGATACAAATTTCGTACGCTGGCTGGAGAACCGATCGTCAGCAATGGGCCGAAGAATGGATGCCGGACGGAAAATATATTTTCTGTTATGTGGAGAAGGATGAATATGTGAAAGAGAAAATTCACAAGCGCAAACCGGTGGACGCGTGTCCGGGTTACGGCGCGTATTGCGATCTGTGGGCGATGACTCCTGACGGAAAAAAAGCGTGGAAAGTTGTCGATCTTCCGAATTCATACAACAGCGGCATCATTCATTCCGCCATTTCTCCCGACGGAAAAATGTTCGCGTGGAGCGAGCGCGTGAAAGCACCGAATCTGAGTTTCAATACCGGCGCAGGCTGTTATGTCATTCGTGTCGCCGACATCACCGTCGATTCCTGTCCGCATTTTTCCAACATCAGAACTTTTCAGCCCGGCGGAGTTGATGCAAGTACAGAACTCGATGGAATTTGTCCCGGCGATTCGGTGATCACCTTCTACTCTACTTTCGAGTCGAAGAATATTCTGGCTACGCCTATTTACAAGATCAATATTCTAACCGGCAAGATCACAAAGCTCACCACCGCAAGTTTTTCGCAAGCCGGAACCTTCACACCCGACGGAAAACACATCGTGTACATGACCGGCGACAGTTGCGACAGATTTCCCGGCCAATTGCAGGGAGCAGACTGGTGGATCATGAATACCGACGGAAGCGGAAAAAGAAGATTGACGTTCATGAACAAAAAAGGAAACGCGCAATGCGATGATCATTATCGTTTGGCGGGAACCGTTTCTTTCATGCGCAACGATTGTTTTCTCGGCGGAGTGATGACGAAGTCATTCGGGCTGGTTGGTTATACTGCGAAAGTGACGTTCACGTATCCCGATGAACTAAAGACGATCGACCAGCAATACAATGATTGCATCACAGCAGGAAACACATTTTTCGCCAATAAGAATTATACCGATGCAAGAAAGCAGTATGAGAAAGCATCTGCCCTGAAACCTGGTGAGCAGTATCCGAAAGACCGGATCGCTGAATGTGATCTGCTGATGAAGAAATGATCAACCGTCTAACGACTTCTGTCTGCTTTTTTCAGACGACTGGCTCTGACAATTGTAAATCATCTTAGAATTGAGATGAAACCTTTTGAATTGAAGGTTCCATCACTGCTTTGCAATATATAATAATACACTCCATCCACACAGGCCAAACCTGAGTTCATGTCATTACCATTCCAACAAATCCGCCCTTCTGCACAGTCATGCTCATCCTTTTCGCTTTCATACACAATATTTCCCCACCTATTGTAGATCTTCACGTTAACATCTCCGGCATCTTCCGGAACCACCCAATAATCATTCACATCATCACCGTTGGGTGTAAATACGTTCGGGAGAATTGCCTGATCATCACATGAATTGATAACAGGTCTTACAGTTATATCATCCAGGAGGATTATTATAATTCTGTTTGAACTTGAGCCCGGATTCATAAAAGTGGAATTGGACGAAGTGTATGGAGTAAAATATCCAACCGTGACAAAATCTTCACCACCTGTCGCCGTAAACACCTGGTGGTATACAGACCAATTCAACGTATCATGGTTTATAACTCCATCGGGATTCAGTACCTGCGGGGTTGATGAAATAAAATCACCATTCGAAATATCGGGCAGGTTCATAACCACTGGCGACTGTTGTGTGAATAACATGCCGATATTACTGCATGCATCCGTAGAAAAATTTCCAGGCACCCACTTAAAACCCGCACAATATCTCTGACCTGCAACCAGCGGTTGCGTAAGTTGTATGTAAACATATTCGTAAAAAGGATATGGGTAATAAGTAACGATAGAGGCATAAGCACTACCGGATGCCGGAAACTGGTAACCCGAGATATTGTCCGGGATGCCTAACCCACTCCATTCCGGGGCACATGCATTTACGTAATCGGGCGTGTTCACTGGATTCCATCCTTGTGCATAACTGATTTCCCCGACATTGTTCGGGCAATTCGTTATCATCTCAAAACCCGGATTAGGAACAAGATTCTGCCCCCGGAGCAATTCAGCTACCACCAAAAAGAAAAAGAAGAAAAAGCGATACATATCTTTCAATCCAGGAAGTCATGTACAATTTACGAAAAACAACACTGGCGAACGACAATTTTTTTAACCCGCGACTGCTTACCGACGACCGGTGACCAAAAAGCAAGCGACTGCAGACGTATCGCGTCCCTACCGCGCAGCATTCGCGGTCGCCACGGTAATATCCAGTGCCTGTATCGCGAATTCCGGTGTGTACATTTTCTGAATGCCGATCGTACTCGGCGCCGAGTTATTATCGAGTGCAAGCCACACTGTATTCCCGGAAATTTTTATTTCGGTGTAACGCCAATTGCGGAGAAGCTCAGCAAGTTCTCTCGATGAAGCGACTTTTCCACCGGCGGTTATATCATTCGTATATACTTCCACTCCCGTTTTCAATTGCGATCCGGGAATATGCTGCTTCGGCATATCGGGTCCACTTCCGGTGACAAAATCCTGAATGCGCTGACTGGTATGGGAAAGTAATCCCGGCGTTTCATATAATGTCACTGCCGGAAAATTCGCATTGGCATTCAGCGTCACATGCAATCGCGGGTACATCGCATTCTTTCCGTACGCGTTTGAATTCCCGGAAGAGATCAGATTGATGGCCGACATGACATTGCCACTCATGGAATATTGCAGATGCACATTATATCCTTTGTAAGTTCCGCGCAAACCATCATTCGTCACCTGCAATCCGGTGCGCCGTGCGAGATCCGGAAAAAAATTATCCGCATTTGATCGCGCTTTTCGTGTTGAACGTAAAACGAGCGGAACTACGATCAGCGCAAGAAGAACAAAAACTCCGATCCCGATATACATTCCGTATTGGGACATGTCAATTCCATTAGGCATGAGTCTTAGGGTTTGATGTATTTCAAATGTAAAATAAAACTGCAAAACCAAAAATCAAAACGCTTTAAACCGTAAACTGACAACTGATACTGACAACTGAAAGCTGCCAACTTTCCCTATCTTTGGATTCCCAAAAAAATCACCTATGAGAACCATT
>DATJEX010000244.1:0-17669 GCA_035496135.1 Bacteroidia bacterium | reverse complement strand
GACTCGAACTGGAATGTTCCGTTCGCTTCGCCGCGCTGATATAATTCTAAAGTTTTCTGATCGTCAAGCGGAATTTCGTCAATGGCAATTTTTATTCCGTGATTTTCTTCAATGAGGCGCAACGCATCGCGGATGATGGTGAGCGTTTTCAATCCGAGGAAGTCCATCTTGATAACGCCGGCATCCTCGATCACTTTTCCGTCGAACTGTGTGATCAGCAAATTCGTTTCCTTCGAAGTCGCGACCGGAATAATTTCTGTGAGATCCTGCGGAGCGATGATGATCCCCGCAGCGTGAATTCCTGTTCCGCGCACCGATCCTTCGAGACGAAGCGCTTCACGGATCACATCCGCCTGCTGATCTTTTCCTTTCGCGATCTCGCGCAACTTGCGCACGCCTTCAAAATCATCGCCGCCCAATCCTTCTTTTTCTTTCAGCGATCCAGCACCTTCGAGCGGCGCATTGATCACGCGATCGAGTTCAATTCCCGGGCGCTCGGGCACGAGTTTCGCGAGCGCGTTTGCCTGGTCGAGCGGTAGATCGAGCACACGCGCGACATCTTTGATCGACATCTTCGCCGCCATTGTTCCGTACGTCACAATTTGCGCGACCTGGTTTTTTCCGTATTTCTCAACGACGTAATCAATTACTTTCTGTCTTCCTTCATCATCAAAATCCGTATCGATATCGGGCATCGACTTACGATCGGGATTCAGGAATCTTTCGAAAAGCAGATTGTATTTGATCGGATCGATGTTCGTGATGCCGGTGCAATAAGCGACGACGGATCCTGCAGCGGAACCACGGCCGGGGCCAATGAGTACGCCGATATCTTTTCCCGCATTGATGAAATCCTGAACGATGAGAAAGTATCCCGCGAATCCCATCGTTTTGATGGTGAACAATTCAAAATTGATGCGCTCTTCAATTTCCGCCGTTACTCCGCCCGAATATTTCCGGTGTGCACCCTGCATCGTGAGATGTTTCAGGTATTCATCCTGGTCGGTGAAGCCTTCCGGAATTTTGTAGTGGGGGAGAAGGATGTCGCGTTTTAATTTGAGCGGTTCAATTTTGTCAACGATCTCGTTCGTGTTGTCTATCGCTTCGGGAACATCGTGAAACAGATCCGACATTTCCTGCGTGTTCTTGAAATAGAATTGATCGTTCCAGAAAGCGAAACGTTTTCCTTTCATCGACGATTCATCATCAAAATCTTTCGCCGAAGGAGTGGATTGTTTTTCGCCGGTGTTGATGCAAAGTAAAATATCGTGCGCGTTGTAATCATCCACGTTCACATAATGCGAATCGTTCGACGCGATCACTTTCACATTGTATTTCACCGCCCATTTGAGCAGCACTTCATTCACCGTGTTCTGATCGGGAATATCGTGACGCTGCAATTCGATGTAATAATCTTCGCCAAAGAGATCGAGCCACCATTTGAAAATTTTCTCCGCTTCCGCTTCGCTCTTGCGCAGGATCGCGCGCGGAACTTCAGCCGCAAGACAGCAAGTGGTTGCGATCAATCCCTTGTGATATTTCAGAATGAGTTCTTTGTCGATGCGCGGATATTTTCCGTACAAACCTTCCATGTAGCCGAGCGAACAGAGTTTGACGAGATTTTTATATCCTTCCGGATTCTTCGCAAGCAGCAGCTGGTGATAGCGCACATCGCGTTCTTCGCGCGTGAACTGGCGTTTGTCGCGATTCTCAACGAGATAGAATTCGCAACCGACGATCGGTTTGATCGTATTCGGATTTTCGGCTGTGTTGTATTTACCGGCTTCGGCCACGAATTTGAAAACGCCGAACATGTTGCCGTGGTCGGTGATGGCAATGCCGCGCATTTTATCGGCGGTCGCTTTTTTATAGAGATCGGAAATTCCCGCGGCTCCGTCGAGGAGGGAGAATTGCGTGTGTACGTGAAGGTGGTTGAAATTCATTTTTCGCTCAGAAATTATCGGGAGACATCCCACAAATGCAGAGTGAATTTACGAAGGGAAAGAGTGAGAAATGAAAAAGTGTTGATAAGTCGACGCTCTTGTTAAAGAACAGCGAAAGTGTCGGTCATAAATTATAGAATTCCATGGAAGCGATGGGCCCGATCGTATCAGCGATCAGAACCCAGAACTTACCTTTTCCATAAACCGATTTCTTGAAAGTATTCTTTCCGTAAACGAGATAACTTGTTCCGGCCAACGAAGTGGAATCGGGCATATCTCCTTTGTAAACCGTGAGTTTTGTTCTCAGTTTTTTATTCGTGGTAAAATACCAGGGATCTGGATGCAGCGGATTAAAGTCCAGTTGAATGCTGTCATCTTCCAGGTTCAGTTGATCGTTTCTCCGGTGGACCGTGTCGCTGTTGATCGCATCTTGTTTGGCAACCGTAGCAGTCTGCATTGAATCTGAATGATCATTTGTGAGCGAAGCATTGTCATGCATACAGGAAACGAGCAGACCTGTAAGTATGATAAAACAGATCGGGATAAAAATAAGACGCGTTATTTTGCTCATAAGTTCGTTCAAGTTAAACAAATCTGTTGTTTGCTGTATTAATTTTGTACCCGGTTAAGAAGAACGAGTTTTTGCCATGAGCATAAAAGTAATTGACTACGATCCCGCACACCAGCCCGCCATTGACAAAATGATGGAAGGAATTCAATCGGAATTTTCCGTGGCGATCACGGGGCCGACTTCCGCTTTACTGAATACATTTTACAACAAGCCCGGTTATCGTTTCTGGGTCGCGATGTGCAATGAGCAGGTTGTCGGAACGATCGGCGTCAAATTATTTGCGCCGGGAATGGCGGAGATCAAACGGATGATGGTGGATAAAGATTTCAGGGGAACTGAATACAGAACGGCGTCGTTGCTGATGGAAACCGCGCTTGACCATGCAAAAGAAAATCACTGTAAATTGATTTATCTCGGAACGATGGAACAATTCATTGCCGCGCAGAAATTTTATTTGCGTTACGGGTATGTTCCGGTTGCAGAAAAAGATCTTCCTGAGGAATATGTCATTAATCCGATGGATAAGTTATTTTACAAATTGGAAATGGGCCGGATTAAATAAAAATTTCCTTTTGTACAGGTTTCATTTCGCTTTCCACGATCTTTTCAGTTTCCCATTGTGCCATTTCTCGAACGCATTTATTTCTCCATTGGGCGAATACAAAGTCCATTTCCCGGTTTTTTTTCCATTCTTCCATTTTCCTGCAGACTTAAAGCCCATGTTGTCTACGAGGCAAATGCCTTTCAGTTCGTCAAGCGAATAATAATTCAACTCGTCACCATCTTTGATGCCCAGGTGATATTCGCAGGAGCTTTTCAGCTGATAATAAATGTTGGTAGAATACAGGATGGTGGTTTCGTAAGAAGCAAATAACAATGTATCGGTTCTGAGTTCCGGATGATTCTTATAATACGATTCAAGTGCGGGATAATCGACGGCCTTCAGGGAATCTTCAAAATCGTAAGGAAGTTCGCCGCCGTCGGGAATGCTTCGGTGTTTCAGCGTGTCGAAAACCTGTTTGATGTAAAACTGTTCGGGAATGGTCATGAAAAAAGATTCGAAAGAACTGTCGTAGGCATTGCAATAGTGAACGACAATGCGATCCACTTTTTCTGGATAATAAATATCTTCCAGCCATTCGGCCGGGCCGGTTTCTACCCCGGAATCATTCACAAAATCCTTCAGCGGAACAATATCAAAAACACTGTCACCTGAATTGGTATGAATGATGTTGAACTGGGCTTTCACATTCAACCGGCATATGCAGATAAATAGAAGAAAGAGGAATAAATGCTTTTTCATACTGTCAGACCATCATTTCACTTTCCGTTCCCGTTTAAGTTCTCCATTCTTCCACTTTTCTATTTTCATCACCGATCCATCTGTGTTGTAATAATACCATTTGCCGTTCTTCTTTCCATCCTTCCATCTTCCTGCCGACTTCAACCTGAAATTCTTCTTCACGACGACACCTTTCAGTTCGGGCATATTGTAATAGGTGAATTCCATTCCGTTTTTTACATCACCTTCATAATTGCAATAACTGCTCATGGAAGTACTTACCGCCGAATAATACAGGGCCACTTTTTCGTTTGCTACGAGAATGGTATCCGTTGGTAAGGGAAAAAGTTTGTAAAGAGAATCCCACGCATGCTGATCGATCCTGTAAACGGAGTCTGAATTACCCATTCCGGTAAGATCGCGGTACCTGTCGTTCTTGTCCGCTTTCACCTTGTGCATGTACTGCTTGGGAACAGGGCGGAAATTGCGTGAAAGTTCTTTTCCGTCTTTAGCAGAAATAATGACGTAGGAATAAACGGCTGTTGATCTCGGAAAATATTCTGTTTTGGTGTACAGGAAAGGCTTTTGATCTCCTGAACTGTCGGTGATGAAAGTTCCGGTATGAATGTAGGGCAGGGGAGTGTACAGGGAATCCGCCGGAACATTTCCATTCACCTGCGAATAGGACAGGGAGAAAGTGAGCAGAGAAATGAGGGTGAAGAGAAATGCTTTCATGTGATCATAACGCGGATGAAGATTAAAGTTACAGCTCTTTAGCAGAATGGAAGCTGGATAATTCCTGCTGTAAACCTGGTTCGATCCATGATACGTTTGCTGTGGCTGCCTGAATGCCGAACAGATCTGTAATCCTTCCCAATATTCTCCGTAGATCTGTTTGAATCCGTAATCTGTAATCTCCGTAGAAAATCTGTAATCCTCCCTCGATTTACTATCTTAGCTGAAATATCCGTTCCCCAATGAAAAAAGCGTTACGCATCGCCGCCCTTTCCCTTTCTCTTTCATCTTCACTTTTCGGGCAGATCACGATCACCAATTCCGACATCGTGCATGCGGGCGATTCCATTCGCGTGAGTTATGCGGCAACCACGAATAACGTGGATCACACGCAGAGCGGGCCGAATTTCACCTGGGATTTTTCCACGCTGCAACCCTACGCGCAGCAAATGGATCGGTATACACAACCCAGCGCGATCCCGTTCACATTCATTGCGACTGTTTCGCACACCAATCCATCTCCCGATTCACTTCCCGGGCTCGGAAACATTCCTTCCGATTTCACCGACCAGTACAAAGGAAGTTCAAGTTCTTTCCGCGAAGTGGGATTTTCATTCAGCTATGCGCCGCTCGGAAATTTTTCCGTTCCTGTTCTTTACAGCAGTAATGATTACATCTATCGTTTCCCGTTGACCTATCCGCACAATGATACTTCTGATGCTGCATGGACCCTGAATGCCGCGCAGTTCGGATTGTTTTATATCGGGGCAACTATTCACCGGGTGAATAACGTGGATGGATGGGGAACGCTTTATCTTCCGCACGACACGGTTCAATGTATCCGATTGGTTTCTGTCATCACCGAGATCGATACGATCGGTACGGATAGCGTAACCGGTTTTACTATTCCACGTCCGATCAAAGCGGAATACAAATGGCTGGCAGCCGGAAAAAAAATTCCGGTGTTGCAGGTAGAAACACAATTGATCAATAATGCGGAAGTTGTTTCCAATGTCATTTACCAGGATGATTACGATTCAACTTTATTCCAGGTGGGGATGAGTGAAAGTGAAAACCAGCTCAGCAGTTCTTTTTATCCGAATCCGGCTTCCGACCTCATCAACATGACGATCGATCTGAAAAAATCGGGGCCTGTAAGCATTGAGATCATGGACTTATCGGGGAAAACAGTGCTTTCTGAGGGTGAAGGGGCACATTCTGCCGGTGAATTCAGTACTTCCATTTCCACCCACGATCTATCGGCTGGAACATACGTCCTGCGTGTTTCATCGTCAGACCAACTGAATGTGCATAAGCTGGTCATTATCAGGTAGATTATTTAGGCAACGGTAGGTCGGATGTGTAACTTTTTAACCACTTTTGGGGTATAAAGCTTCAGGGTCTTAATTACCTAAACACCTCTACTATTATGCTTCATCAAATTGTACGCTTCTTTTGGTCATTCTTTGATCAGAAACTATCTCCCGTTCGAGTAAGAATTAGTACACGGATCTCTCCCAAAGAGAAAAAACAATTCTAAACGAACAAAAAACTATTTCTATGAAGAGAATCCTTACCCTATTCGCGGTACTGACGATTTTTGGTTCTGCCTATGCGCAGAATGACCTTTCTGTCACCAGTATTACCGCGCCAGTGAGTGGCTGTGCACTTACTTCAACTGAAAACGTTACGATCAAGATCTTCAACTTCGGTGCCGATCTTCCTGCCGCAACTACTTTCAACGTATCTTATTCAATCAACGCGGGTCCGCCTGTTACCGAATTGGTGACGCTGGGTGCTACGTTGCTGAGTAATTCCACCTTCACGTATACCTTCACCACCCAGGCAGACTTGTCAGTGGCCGGAACTTATACCATCGATGCAACGGTAACACTTGCGGGTGATATCAATGGCAGCAATGATGCATTCACGGGATACAGTGTTACCAACACCGCGGCAACAGTCGGCGGATCGGTAAGCGGTGGAACAAATGTTTGTATTTCCGGTAATGCAGGAAATCTTACACTGGTTGGTTATACTGGTAATGTGATTCGCTGGGAATATTCAACCGATGGAGGATCTACCTGGATCAATATTTCAAATACGACGAATACACAATCATATCTGAACCTTACTGTACCAACGTTGTACAGATCGGTTGTTCAGAATGGATCATGCACGATCGTGAATTCTATTCCTGCTTCCATGACCATTGATGCAGCTACTGTCGGCGGAACAGTCAACAGTAATGCAACAGTTTGTTCAGGGGCGAATGCCGGCAATCTTACGCTGACCGGGAAAACTGGAAGTGTGCTGCAGTGGGAGAAGTCAATTGATGGAGGTGTTACCTGGACCATTATCGCCAATACCACGACTACACAGTCGTATCTTAACCTTGTTACAACTACAAAATACCGTGCACGGGTTCAGAACGGTTCCTGTGCTGCTCTTTATTCCAGCATCGCTACGATAACGGTGAATCCTGCTACCGTTGGCGGAACACTTTCGCCGGTTTCAACAACAGTTTGCAGCGGCAGTAATTCCGGAACGATCACCCTTTCCGGAAAAGTTGGTTCTGTTATCCGCTGGGAATATTCCGTTGATATGGGTGTGAGCTGGACGTTCATCGCCAATACAACGACAACTCAGAATTATCTGAACCTGGTTCAAACACGCCTCTATCGTGCCCGTGTGCAGAGCAGTCCTTGCCCCGTTCAGTATTCCACTGTCGACACGATTTTCGTGACAACCGTTTCAGTTGGAGGAAGCACATCTGCTACAGCTGCTTCTGTTTGCACTGGAGTGAATGATGATACGATATCACTCGCTGGATATTCGGGCAACATCAATCAATGGGAATCTTCGACCGACGGCGGAGTGACCTGGACTGTGATCGCAAGTAATAACGATTCACTTTTCGTTAGCAACCTTGTCGCGACGACCATTTATCGCGCGCAGGTTCAGAATGGTGGTTGTACAGCGTCGTATTCTACTTCTACTACGATCACTGTCAATCCGCTCTCTGTTGGTGGAACAGTTTCCGGAGGAACGACAGTTTGCGCTTCAGGAAATTCAGGAACATTGACTTTGACCGGTGATACAGGATCGGTTGTTCAATGGGAATCTTCTCTCGACAATATTACCTGGTCGGCTATCGCGAATACTACGACCACTCAGAATTACCTCAATCTTGTTGATTCAACTTATTATCGAGTAATCGTTAAAAGTGGAGTTTGTCCATCTGACACGGCGGTTGAAGATACCGTCATGGTCGATCCTGTTTCTGTTGGAGGCACATTATCTCCCGCTGCCGACACAGTTTGTTCGGGACTTAACAATGGAACGATCACACTTTCGGGCGAAACCGGCAGTGTTTTACAATGGGAATATTCTACAGATGGTGGTGTAACCTGGATCGCTATCGGTAATACGACAAATACGCAGGCGTATATCAACATTACCACTCAAACGATCTATCGCGCACTCGTGAAGAGCGGAGTTTGTTCGCAGGCTTATTCCAGCCAGACCGTGATCAATGTGAATGCTCAACCGAATGGCGGAACACTCTTCAATGATGCAACGGTTTGCGGCGGACTCAACAACGGAACATTGACACTCGCAGGATTCAGCGGAACTGTTGCAGGTTGGGAGTCTTCAACCGATGGTGGTGTTACCTGGAGCGCGATCGCGAACACAACCAATACAAATAATTATCTCAACCTCGTGAGCACAACACTCTATCATGTGATCGTAGCAAGCGGCGTTTGCCCAACCGATACATCAACGATCGTTACGATCAATGTTGATGCACCTTCTGTTGGCGGATCTGTTACCATGGATGCCATGGTTTGCGCTTCCGGAAATAACGGAACGCTCAATCTCGGCGGACAAACAGGAAACGTTGTCGGATGGGAATATTCTACTGATGGTGGTGTAACATGGATCAATATTTCCAATACGACCACCAGCCAGGGTTATAACAATCTCGCGGCCACCACACGATATCGTGCGCGTGTTGCGAATGGAGTTTGTCCTTCCGATACTTCCGGATTCGCAACTATTACAGTTAGTCCTGCTACTGTTCCGGGAACGATCTCCGGAAGCACTTCCGTTTGCGAAGGAACAGGATCAGGTACACTTACACTCAATGGATATGTTTCCAGCATTCTTGGATGGGAAACTTCTCCTGATGGAATCACATGGTCACCAGTTCCGAATAACTCGGATACACTCAATTGGTCAAATCCATCCGACACTACTTACTATCACGTATTGGTGACAAGCGGAATTTGTCCAATGGACACATCTTCTGTCGCGATCGTTTCCATTTATCCGAAACCTGTTGCAGGATTCACCGCACCTGCGGTTTGCCAGGGAGCTGTGACCATGTTCACGGATACAACTACAATTGCCAGCGGAGGAATCATGTTCCACTCGTGGGATTTCGGCGACAATAACGCATCGATCGCAACGAATCCGAACAACATGTACGCGGCAGCCGGAAATTATAACGTTTCCCTCATCGTGGTTTCTGATCACAATTGTTCAGACACAGCAATGTCTGTCGTAACGGTGAATGCGTTGCCGGTCGCGACGATCACTGCAGGAGGTTCACTCACGCTTTGTTCCGGAGACAGTGTTTCACTCGATGCGCCGCTCGCACCACAGAATCATTACAGCTGGAGTACCGGAAATATTACCAATTCGATCTATGCATCACTCGCTGGTAATTATGTGGTAACAGTCACCGATACCACTACCGGTTGCACGGCCATGGATTCAGCAATGATCTCTGTTCTTCCACGGCCTAATGCAAGCGCAGGACCAGATGATTCTGTAAGTGCAGGTGCATCTGTTGTGTTGCAGGGAACGGGTGGCGGATCATACGCATGGTCGCCTACCGTCGGACTCAGTGATCCAACCGTGAATAATCCTACCTGTACGCCTCCTTACACTGTAACGTACACATTAACAGTGACCGGATTGAACGGATGTACAGATATGGATACCATGACTGTGGTATTCGTGAAAGATCAGACCGTTATCATTTCCAATGTGATCACTGCGAACGGAGATGGATACAATGATGTTTGGAATGTGCAGAACATTGAATTCTATCCGCAGAACAAAGTGACGATCTACAATCGCAACGGAATGAAAGTGTACGAGCAGGAAGGATATAACAACAGCTGGAACGGAACATTCAACGGAGAACAGCTTCCGGATGGAACATACTATTACGTCCTTGAATTCACCGACACGGGCGATACTGTTAAAGGTGCCGTAACCATCATTTCTGGAAAATAATCTAACCGGTAATCTATAACAGATAAAACTCAAGACTATGAAAAAGATCACTCTTTCCCTCATCGCCGCAGTTGCACTGGTTGGAACAGGGTACGCGCAACAGCTTCCGCTCTATAGCCAGTACTATAACAATCCATTCCTGTACAATCCGGCAACGACCGGTGTTACAGGCGACGTGAATGCGTTTCTCATTCACCGCAGTCAGTGGACCGGAATGCCCGGCGGACCTGTGACGAATGCACTGACGGTTGACGGATTCATGGACGACAAGAATGTCGGACTTGGAATCAATATTTTCAATGATGTGCAGGATATCAATGAGCGCATGGGAATTTATACTTCTTATGCGTATCGTTTGAAAATAAATGATGACCAGCAGATCCGTTTCGGACTCACGCTGGGATTCCTCGACAACCGTATCGATTTTTCAAAAGCCGTCGTGAAAGACGCTGCTGACCCGATGTTGTTCTCGCAGATCCAGCATAAGAGCGGACTCGACGCGAATATCGGTGTGAGCTGGAACTGGAAAGACCTCCGCGTAGGATTCTCTGTTCCGCAATTGATCGGTCAGCATCTCCAATATGATAGTTATGATGCAACATCCTGGTACCAGTTGAACCGTCATTTCACCGGATCTGTGAATTACAAATATGTTTTCAACGAAGACCAGCAACTCGCGATCGAACCGATGGTGATGGTACGTTTCATGCCGCACACACCATTCCAGTATGACGTGAATGTGATGGGAAGCTGGAAAGACATGATCTGGCTCGGTGCTTCATACCGGAGTAATTACGCAGTAGGCGCGAATGTGCGTGTGAAATTGTTCGGCAACCTCAGTGCAGGTTACGCTTACGAATTCATCATCACACCGCTCAAAACCTCGGCTGGTATCAGCCACGAATTCATGCTCGGCTATAAGTTCGGCGCCATGCAGAGTGCTGCCAGCGATGGCGGACATCAGCGCGCGAAATACGACTGAGAATTGAAAACCGATAAAACTCTTTTGTGAAGTTCAGAAGACATTTCTCCCTTATTCTGTTATCCATCGCGCTCGCGTGCGGAAACCTTTTTGCGCAGGCCTCGTCGGATAAAGCGATGATCGCGCATGCCGATAAGTTATTCGCTGACCGTGAATTCGAACAGGCGTACGCGTATTACATCAAGTTGAAGGATGTTCATCCGGATGTAACGCTTTATTCATTCCGCGCAGGCGTATGCTGTATTTATTACGGCGATCCGGAACAGGCGCTCACATTGCTGCGTGCAGCTTACGATAAAGACCCGACGATCGTCGATATCAATTTCTATCTCGGTAGAGCATACCTGCTCAATGATCAGTATGATGATGCATCATTGCAGTTCAATCTCCAGCTTTCAAAAGAACAGGATGCACTTTTGCGCGACAGGCTCAATCAATATGTGGTGAATTGCCAGGCGGCGAAAGAGATCTCTGCCCGCCCTACCAACAATAAAGTCACCAATGGCGGACGTCCTTTGAATTCTCCCGGAGATGAATACGCGCCGATCCTCACGAAAAATGACTCCGTTCTCATCTTCACTTACAAAGGCCAGGAATCGACCGGCGGGAAACATTATACGTTCGGAAAATCTGATTCAGCAGGTTACTATTACGAAGATATTTTCCAGACCACACTGTCACACGGCAGTTGGTTCGCACCACAGGGATTAAGCGATCACCTGAATACCGGCGTGCATGATGCGGGATCTGCGATGTCGCCCGACGGACAAACTCTTTTCATTTACAGGAGTTCTGCAAGTGATGGTGGAGATATTTATTATTCGAAAAAAGCGGGAAGTGACTGGAGCAATCCTGTCAAACTTCCGGGTGATGTGAACAGGAACGACAGTTGGGAAGGAAGCGTGACCATTTCCCGTGACGGACACACCATCTATTTTGCTTCCGATCGCGCTGGTGGATTCGGCGGAAAAGATATTTACAAGGCAACGCTCGTTGGCGATTCAGCCTGGGGAAATATTCAGAATCTCGGTTCCAACGTGAACACTGCACTGGACGATGACGCGCCGTTCCTGATCGATGACGGAACAACACTCTATTACAGCTCGCGCGGGCATAACAGCATGGGCGGATACGATATTTATTTCAGCACACTGGGTGGCGATATGATGTCGTGGGAACTTGCGCAGAACATGGGAGCGCCGATCAACAGTACGGCGGAGGATATTTATTACCAGCCTTCCAAAGACGGAGCACGCGCGGTTTTCGCTTCGAATCGTAAAGGCGGAAACGGAATGATGGATATTTATTTCGCCGATCCGGGTATCGCAGCGAAAGATCTTGTGACGATCACCGGAATGGTGACGCTCGATGGAACACCGATCGGTGCTACCGTAACAGTAGCGTACAATAATAAAGATGGTGTGCAGGGTGATTACAGTTCGAGTACAGAGAATGGAAAATATTCGATCAATCTTCCGGCCGGTGAGAATTACAAACTGTATTACCAGGTAACGGACCAGAAGGAATTCACCAAGACGTATGATGCTACACAGATCCAGTCGTACACCACGCACGAGATCAATGTGGATTTTGTCACCGATTCATCCATGCTGAAGCCTTTCGTTACGATGAATAATGACATCCTGATGCGGAAAGACAGCAGTGGAAATTTCAAGATGGAAGATAATTCTACCGTCGATCCCGGTTATTATGTGGTGATCGGATCTTTCAAGAATAAGGATTTCGCAAAACGCCTGCAGCAAAAAGAGATCGGCAACGGTGTGTATACGCAGGTGCAGGTGATCTACAACAAGAACAACGGATTCACTTACGTGACGGTTTCTCATCCGAAAACGCAGCAGGATGCATATGGTGTGGTGCTGGAGACACGCAAAGCCTACCCCGACGCGTGGATACAGTTTTTGAAATAACTGAGGAAGTTGGTTAGCGGGAGAATTACAGATCACGAATCAAGACAGATCCCGGATGAGTCTTTGTAAATCAGTTTAGATCTGTAATCTGTATTCCCTGCCTACCGCAGGCAGGTCCGTAAGATCTGTAATCTTTCCCTATCGGTTGAAACTTTTAATGTACGTCGTCTCGTTCCCGCATTTATCCGTTACGACAAGTTTCAGCTCGTGTTTTCCTTTTCCGCATTTATCGTCGAACGTGTACCAGATGAGTTTTTTCTTCGGCTCATATTGGAATAAAACCCATTTCCCATCGATCGTGGCGTGATAGGAAGCGATGCCGGAAAGATTGTCGCTCATCGTGAAGTTGAGTGTCTTGAGTGATGACAGATCATCCTGCGTTGATTTCAGATCGAAGTTGGAAGGCTTTGCTACCGGCCGTGTCGTATCAGTCATCAGGAAAAAAGTTCCGAAGGCTTTGATCTCGGCGTGAATTCCTTCATCGTTCCATGTTCCGCCCACATAACTCGTTTTGCCATCACGGTCCTTCATGGCAAGAAATGTTTTATTGATCATTGCCTGCTCGGGAGTTTTGGCAAACCAGGTGAGTGTGCAGGAACTCTGGATCGGAATGTAACTGTCAAATGTCACCGAAGAAGGATGACCATCCTTATCATCCGCCACCGAGAAATTCAATTCTTCATTCTGGTAAAATGCGCCGGCGCCTGATTCAAGACGGAATGCGGTTTCTTCAATGCTGTTCGCGGCTCCCCATAACAACACAACATCAAAAGGTTTCGTCACGATGGCGGGCGCATTCACCGGAGCTTTTTTCAGCGAATGCACTTTGAATTTAGCCGTTGTCTTATTCCCGAATGCATCCGCGAGTGTGTAGGTGAAACTGAAAACCGAATCGGAAGAAAAGCGGACGTAGCCATCGTCAACGAGTGAATCATAAACCGGCAATTGATTGTTCGGTAAAACAAAACTGCGCATGTAGAATTGGTCCGAGATCTCGTATTCTTTGTAATCTACAAAGCAATTGATGTAACGCGATTTGTCGAACGGCATGCGTTCAATGTGATGCTTGTAGATCTCGAGTTTGTTCTTGTCGAGCTGAATGGAATAAATTCCGTTCTTTCCATTGGGCAGATCCTCTTTATCATAACCTTCGATCGCGAATCCTACTTTTCCGTAAATGGAAATGCTGTCGTTGAGGACGTAGTTGTTCCCGCTTTTTACGAGCGTGAATTTCTGTGCCGAACGTTTTCCGTTGATCGTCGCGTCGGGATCGGCAGGACAGATCATGATCTTCACCGGCGTTGGCGGAACTTTATCCGAAACCGGCAAACCGAAGAGCAGCGGATTGATCGCTTCTTCTGTTGCGGCGTCGCGGATCTCAAAATGCAAATGAGGTCCGCCTGAACTTCCGGTGTTTCCACTGTACGCGATCACGTCTCCTTTCTTCACGACAATTTCGCCCGGTTGCAGCGTGACTTCCGCTTCGAAAGTTTCAGTGCGCATTTGCTCTTTGCCAATATAATTCGTGATCGTTTCATTGAATTGTTTCAAATGTCCGTACACCGTGACATAACCATTCGGATGCGTGATGTAAAGCACATTGCCATAGCCCCACGGCCCCACCTTTATTCTCGACACATAACCATCAGCAGCCGCTTTCACCGAAAGTCCTTCCACACCATGAGTCGTGATGTCGATCCCCGTATGAAAATGATTTTCCCTCAATTCACCGAAATTTCCCGCCAACTGGATCTGGATATCCAGTGGAGAACTGAAGTAGTCGGTCGGATAATGGAATTGCGCCGGAAGGAGAGCAGGAGCGATCAGCGCGGCGAAAAGATGGAATTTCCTCATGTTATAAATTTACCCATGATGTAAGCGCAGTATCCATACCAAAAGAGCAACTGTTAACGTTTATTTGTTAATTGATTTCCGGGTCCGGCCATTTACAAATTTTCACTTTCTGGTTCGATCCTATTTCCTAAATTTAGCTTTGAATCTCCCGATACTGCCAAGAGCTGACATCGATCCGTGGAGACAATTGCCCTGATCAACAAGACCTATGATGACTACAAAAAGGACCTTACTGCTACTGGTAGCTTCTGCATTCACATTTGCCGGATTTTCCCAAACGGCGACTGAACCGAAAAAGAACGGAAAGGAAACACTCAAGTACGACAACGGAAATACTCAGGCCGAAGGCCGAGTGCACAAACATCAGCGCACCGGGTTGTGGTCGTTCTATGATGAAGATGGCCATCTCGAGAAGACCATGACATATTACGATGGTGAACTCAACGGTGAATATGTCGGATATCTTTCCGATAATGTTCCGTATGTGAAAGGTTCCTACCTCTACGGAAAGAAGAACGGAGAATGGACGAATTATTATTCCAGCGGCAAAGTCGCAAGTGTTGCGAATTACCGTTACGGCGCACTCAGCGGATTGCAGCAATCGTATTACAGTTCGGGGCAGCTGAAAGAACAATCGGAATATGTGAGCGATCAGAAAACCTATCTCTGGTCGTATTATTCAAACGGACATCTGAAAGCATGTGAATCCTACATTGATGGAAAACAAAGCGGCATCTGGAGAACATATCCCGATCCTGCTGTGGCAAAAGATACTTTTCCATTGACAGTTGACTCATACGTTTACGGAAATCCGGACGGGCTTCACCAGAAATATTACAACGGCCATCTGCTCGAAGAGTGGACCTATCACAATGGAAAATACGAAGGGAAGAATAATCTCTGGGACAGTACGGGCAATATCATCCGCCAGGAAACATGGGTGGACGGACACAAGGACGGCAAATGCATTTATTATTACCAGGGAAGATTATTGACCGAAGAAAATTGGGCCGATGGTCAGCCGGTTGGTGCCCAGATCAGGAATGATTCGGCCGGACATCCGTTCGTACGGGAATATTTCAGCGACGGCGGACTCGACAGCAGTTATCGTTATTTCGCAAATGGAAAAGTGAAAGAGAAAAAGATCCTGGCGAAAAGCGACAAGGCTCCGCGCGTTTCTTCGCACAATTCACATGTCGTGGTGGATGCTTCCACTACCGCACCTATGAAAAACCTCGATTACTGGGAATATGATTCCACGGGGGCGATCGTCACGAAAGGGAAATATCACGGGAAATACCAGAATGGTTTGTGGACGACGTATTATCCCGGCGGAAAACTGGAAAGCTCCATCGTTTACAAAGATGGTGAAGTGGACAGCACTGCTAAATTCTATTACCCGAATGGCAAATTGAAATTATCGATCGTGGTGGAGGATAATGAGGTCGTGCAGCAACCGCTGGCGTATGACAAGAATGGTGTCGCGATCAAGAAAGATGCCGACGCGTATTACGATCTGCTCGACGAAACCATTCCTTCTTTCATTGACAACGATGAGAGCAATTACCGCGCACCGGTTTCCGCAACAAGTTCACATACCGTTGCTGTGGTCGACAATATTGCACACACGCAAACAAGCAGTCATAACGTATCTTCCGATCGTTTCGGTTCGGAGAAAGGTGACGGAAATTCTTCATCCAGCAATGTCAACAGCAGCAGCGATAACAGCGATGTGTTTACCTACGCCGAAGAAATGCCGGAATACCCGGGCGGAACCACCGCGCTCAACAGTTACTTGTCTTCTCACATCAAATATCCTTATGGTTCAACTGGCAGCGGCACGGTTTATGTAAAATTCGTTGTAGAGAAAGACGGATCGGTCACCGGTGCAGAGATCATGAAATCGGCGCCGGGACATCCTGAATTCGACAAAGAAGCTTTACGCGTTATCAGCTCATTGCCCAATTGGACACCAGGAAAACAGAACGGAAGAACGGTACGCGTATCCATGATACAGCCGGTACGATTCACATCACAATAAAAATTGTGTTGATGAAAACATTCGTTGCTGTTTTTTTTCTCATCGGTTGTTCGCTTCACGCACAGCAGGTGACGAAGAAGAGAGGGAAAGAGACCGTTAATGTCAGCGGAGGAACTGCGGTTGGGAAAGTACGACATCATCAGAAAACCGGAGAGTGGAAGTATTATGACGCGAAGGGCGAGGTGTATGAAACTGTCGTTTTCAAAAATGATCTGGCAAACGGTGTTTGTGTTGTCTATTACACGGGAACAAGTGTGATTCAATCCACAGGTAAATATGTGAATGGTGCAAGGCAGGGAATATGGGAACAATATTATCCGAGTGGAAAGGATTATCGCAAGTCTTCTTATCTGAATGACACGCTCGATGGGTTACAGCAGACATGGTATGAGAATGGAAAAATAGAGCTGAAAGAATTTTACATGGATGGTCAATTGGTTTATCATTGGATGTGGTATGATAATGGCGGACCTGAAGAGGTGCAATATTACGCGGCAGGTAAGCCAACAGGAACGTGGAAGTACTGGAAAAATCCAGGAACGACCGGTGATACATGTGTGGCGACCACGTCCGAAAATGCGAATGGTCATTTGAATGGTTTTGAACGGCAATACGATCACGGACAACTCATTGGTGAAACAGAATACCTGAACGACATGATCATCGGGCTGAAGAAGAAATGGGCGCCGAATGGGAAATTGATCTCGATCGAAAGCTATTCGATGGGCGTGATGGATGGGCTCAGTACTTATTATTCCGACGGAGTAAGAATAGAAACGGACAATTACAGGAACGGGTTGAAAAACGGCAGCTGTGATCTCTATGATTTTTACGGACGCAGAACGAGGCATGAATATTTTTCCACCGGGCAGGTCGATACAACGTATTCCTATTACGCCAACGGAAAAATTTCCTCATCGCGTATTTACAAACGTTACGTCGGTATCGCCGGCAACGAAGAATATTCCGATTACATGCAATTCGATTCGAGCGGGGTGAAATTGCTGAAAGGCCAATATCATT
>DATJEX010000243.1:0-8289 GCA_035496135.1 Bacteroidia bacterium | reverse complement strand
ATTTAAAGATAACAGTTATTCATCCCATTTTTATTCATTGGAAAGACTAAAATATAGGGTTCATTTGATGCATTCTTTGACATTTTACCGAAAATCCCTACATTTGCCACCCTTAAAACAACCAAGTCATGTCAAAAATCTGCCAGATCACCGGAAAACATACGATCGTAGGGAACAAAGTGTCGCACTCGAACCGTAAGACCAAACGTACTTTCCAGCCGAACCTTCACATCAAGAAGTTCTTCCTGGACAAAGAGAATAAGTGGATCACGCTTCGTGTTTCTGCTGCAGGACTGCGTACCATCAGCAAGATCGGTATCACAGCAGCTGTGAAAAAAGGACGCGAAAAAGGGCTCATCAAGTAATTGATACGGGATTTTCTCCGTACAGATCCAACCTTAACCATTGCGAACGCCATCTGATAAAACGGGTGGCGTTTTCGTATTTTTAATATTCAATCCATTCCTATGAAGAAAGCCGCATTGCTCCCGTTATTCCTGGTCAGTTTTTTCTGCTTCAGTTCATTCACGAAGATCACCACTTACTCTTACGACAAGGATGAGTTGACGCCCGAGTTTCACAAAGGAAGAAGAGAAGCGTTACGCGCGCTCATGCCTGCGAATTCGGTCGCCATCTTTTTCTCCAATCCCGTTTGCATCCGTTCAAATGATGTGGAATTCGATTTTCACCAGGATCCCGATCTGTATTATCTCACCGGGTGTATGGAACCGAATTCAGCGCTCGTCATTTTCAAGGAAGAGCAGAATTTCGATTCGGTGAAAACGAATGAGATACTTTTCGTTCCCGATCGCGATCCGAAACAGGAAATGTGGACGGGAAGAATTCTCGGTGTGGATGAAGCGCGAACGACATTGGGAATTGTATCGGTGTATTCCGATCAGTCGAAGTTCTTCCGGAATATGAACTGGAAGAAATTCAAAACAGTGATGGTCCGTTCGCTGGAACACCAGGATAACGGGGATGATCCGGATAAGGACATGCTCAATAAAATGATCGTTGATCTTCGTCCCGGAATGGGAGCCGGCGCCACTTCCATCGCGAATTTCAAACTCGCAGATTCGCTTCTGATCATGTTGCGCAAAGTGAAAACGCCGGAAGAGATCACGCTGCTCCGGAAAGCGATCACGATCACGAACGCGGGGCATATTGAATTGATGAAAGCGCTGTTGCCCGACATGACGGAATACCAGGTGCAGGCTATCGTCGAATATGAATTCAAAATGCGCGGTGCGGAATACGAAGGTTATCCGAGCATCTGCGGTTCGGGCGAGAATTCCTGCACGCTTCATTACACCACGAACAGGAGAACTTTTGCAAGCGGAGATCTCGTGTTGTGTGATGCCGGTGCGGAATATCACGGTTACTCGGCTGATGTTACGCGCACATTGCCCGCGTCGGGAAAATTCACCGCCGATCAGAAGAGAATTTACAATATCGTTCTGGCGGCCCAACTCGCGGGAATAAAAAAATGCCGTGCCGGAAATGATTTTCACGATCCGTACAACGTCACGGCCGAGATCGTTGCCGATAGTTTGCTTTCGCTCGGCATCATCAAGAACAAGGCTGATTACCGTTTGTATTATCCGCATGGTTCCTCGCATCACATCGGGCTCGACGTGCATGACGGCGATTATGAAGGAACGCTGGTAGCGAATAATATCATCACGGTTGAACCCGGGATTTATATTCCTGCCGGCTCGGACTGTGACAAACGCTGGTGGAACATCGGGATCCGCATTGAGGATGATGTACTGATCACGAGCGGAGATCCGGATGTCATTTCAGGCGAAATTCCGAAGACCGTAGATGGGATAGAGGCCCTGATGGCGCAAACGAGCTATCTGAATAATTAACGCCACATTGCATATTATTGATAATCAAATTATTGTGAAGCAAAATCGTAAATTCCAAATCGTAAATTGTAAATGAGATAAGTCTTTGCAAAAAGAACGGAAAAGCATATCTTTGCGTCCCATTAGTAAAAAATAGATCAAAATGGCTAAGAAAGGCAATAGAATCCAGGTTATCCTGGAATGCACGGAACACAAGGAAAGCGGTCTTCCCGGAACTTCACGTTATATCACAACGAAGAACAAGAAGAATTCTCCTGATCGTATCGAATTGAAAAAATACAATCCGATCATGAAGAAAATGACCGTTCACAAAGAGATCAAGTAATAACAGCTAAAAATATTCTGTCATGGCTAAGAAGGTAGTTGCTACGCTCAAAACAGGTGAAGGAAAACAGTTCACCCGCGTCATCAAAATGGTGAAGTCGCCAAAGACCGGCGCTTATGCGTTCAAGGAAGAAGTGGTTCATAACGACCACATCAAAGAATTCCTTGCTGAGAAAAAGTAATTTGTTTCAGGTGAAACGAGAAAGCTTCTTTCAGATGAAAGGAGCTTTTATTTTTTACGTCCCTCCAAATTGTACATCTTAAATTGTAAATCGTAATTCGTTTTATGGCATTTTTCGGACTATTCGGCAAGGAAAAGAAAGAGAGCCTCGACCAGGGATTGTCGAAGACGAAAGAATCTTTTTTCCAGAAGATCGCACGTGCGGTAGCAGGGAAATCGACGGTCGACGATGAAGTGCTCGATAATCTCGAAGAAATCCTCATCACTTCCGATGTCGGCGTTTCTACCACCACCAAGATCATTGAGCGCATCCAGAAAAGAGTGGCGCGTGATAAATATGTGAATACCGACGAGCTCAATAAAATTCTGCGCGACGAGATCGGTGCATTGCTTGCCGAGAATAATTCAGAGGACCTGAAAGAATTCGCGGTTCCGGAAAATAAAAAACCGTACGTGATCATGGTCGTTGGTGTGAACGGAGTCGGAAAAACGACCACGATCGGAAAACTGGCCAACGCATTCAAGAAAAGCGGGAAGAATGTGATGCTCGGTGCGGCTGATACATTCCGCGCAGCAGCTGTCGATCAACTTACCATCTGGTCGCAACGCGTGGGTGTGAGCATCGTGTCGCAGGGAATGAACGCCGATCCTGCCTCCGTAGCATTCGATACATTGACTTCTGCAGTTTCGAAGAATATGGATGTGGTGATCATCGACACAGCCGGACGCCTGCACAACAAAGTGAACCTGATGAACGAGCTCACCAAGATCAAAAAGGTGATGCAGAAGGTCATTCCCGATGCGCCGCACGAAGTGTTGCTAGTGCTCGATGGTTCTACCGGACAGAACGCGATCGAACAGTGCAAACAATTCACTGCTGCGACCGATGTTACAGCGCTTGCTGTGACAAAACTGGACGGCACAGCGAAAGGTGGAGTGGTGATCGGAATTTCGGATCAATTCAAGATCCCTGTGAAATATATCGGGGTGGGAGAGAAGATGGAAGATCTGCAGGTATTCAACAAAGCTGAATTTGTCGATTCGCTTTTTCCGCAGAACTGACGGTTAATTTTTCATTCTGTAAATTGCCGGAAATTTCCCGCATGCGTTTCTCTGTCCTGCTCGTTATCCTTTTTTCTTTCTGCGCATTTTCACCAGCACACGCACAGCATGTTACCCGTGTTGATACTGTTGCATTGCGTGATTCCATTGACGAGGCGTATAAAGAAAAGGAAAAGATCCGTGACCTGGAAGAAACAGAACATCGCATGCTGGAACGTGAATCGGGCCAGCGGAAAAGCATCCTGATGTTTGTTATCCTCGGCATTCTCGGTATACTGGCACTGCTCGCCGGGCTCATTATTTTTATTGTGCGGATGTCACGCAGGAGATAGTTGGTTGAATCTTACTCCTGACGCAGTAGATTTAAGAATGTGACATCTGATGCTCAACACCTCTTTTTCCAAGGCATTCGCGTCCTGCCAATTTTCCGGCCATTTGTCCGGAGAACAACATTTTTTTCTCCTTTGCTTATCTGGGTAATTCAGCTAATTTAACGGCAGGTGAATATTAATCACATCCGGAAAAAATTCAGCACGGGCGGTGTCCAGTTCGCAAAAACAACACTCGAGCGGAAAACCATACTTCTCATCAATAAGATGAGTGCCGTGCTGGCATTGATGATGCTCTTCTTCTCATCTCTCGGTCCGGTACTCGGATTATGGGATGTACTTTATTTTTCTGTGCCCTTCGGGATCATATTTGCCATCACTCCGTTCTTTCAGCAAATGGGATGGCTTAAATTCTCCAAATATCTCTTTACATTTTCCCCGATCGTGTGTGTGCTGTGTGTATGCTTACACAATAGTTTGCAGATGGGGGATCGTTTTTTCTTCCTTACGACCGCTTCGATCCCGCTGCTTCTTTTCCGCCGGCAGCTTGACATGTACCTGCTTTTCATGTTCAATGTCGGGGCGTTCTTTTTTATCGAATGGTATCAATCAACACATGCGCCGGGCCATCAGCTTCCTCTCAAACTCGAGAAGCAATACTGGTATTTCACGATCATGTCGGTGTTCGCTATTCTCTATTATGTGATACGGTATTTCCGTTCGGATAATGAGGATTATGAAAAAGAACTGGAGTCAAAGAATGATGAGATAGCGGAAAAGAACAAAGACATTCTCGACAGCATTCATTACGCGAAACGCATTCAGCGCGCATTGCTCGCGTCCGACACGATGCTGAAAAACAATCTGCCGGAATATTTTGTGTTCTATCAACCGAAGGATATCGTCTCCGGCGATTTCTATTGGGCGGATGAATTACCCGAAGGAAAATTCCTGCTGCTCACCGGCGATTGTACGGGACATGGTGTGCCGGGCGCCTTCATGTCGCTGCTGAATATTTCGATCCTGCATGAACTGACCAACGGATTGAAAATTTATCGTCCCGATGAAATTCTCAATACACAACGCAAAGCGATCATCATGTCGCTCAATCCCGAAGGATCGGAAGAACGATCGAAAGACGGAATGGATTGCGTGCTGTGTTCCTTCGATCTGAAAAACAGGAAACTCGAATTTGCCTGTGCGAATAATCCATTGTGGCTGTTCCGTAACGGTGAGTTCATCGAATTCAAAGCGGACAAACAACCGATCGGGATACACGAAGGAAATGTGATGGATTACCGATTGCAGCACATCGATCTGCTTCCCGGCGATATTATCTACACTTTCAGCGACGGTTTCGCTGATCAGTTCGGCGGAGAAAAAGGGAAGAAGTACAAATACAAAAATCTGCAGGAGAAATTAAGATCGATCGGCAACAGGAAATTGAGCGAACAGAAAGAATTTCTCCAGGAAGAATTTACGGACTGGAAAGGTGAATTTGAGCAGGTGGATGATGTACTGATCATTGGAGTGAAAATAAAGTGAAATGAAGAAGCTGGTCATTCTCTTTTTGTTGTTTCCCCTCGTATCCAGTGCCCAGGAACATCAGCGTATCGCAGATTCACTGCAAAAAGTGATCAGCAGGATGCCGGATGATACGAATAAGGTGAAGATCATGCTGAAGTTGTGTGAACAGCAGAGTTATTTCAACGAAGAGTCAGAGCGGACCACCGCGCAGAAGGGACTTGAACTTGCGACGAGGATCAGGAACAACAGGGGAATAGGAGCATTCAACAATCTTCTCGGGAGATATTATGAGAATAGCGGCGACTATAATAAAGCGATCAGTTATTACCTCGAGGCGGAAAAATGGAATCGAGCCGCTTCTAATAAGCGTGGCCAGGCCATCTCGCTGATGAATGCCGGAAATGTTTTTTATTACCTGGGAAATTTTGCAGACGCAAAAAAATATCATCGCGAGGCATTAGATCTGAATTTCGGTATTTCAAATGATAAAGGGATCGCGGATTCTTACATGAATCTCGGGAATGATTTCGCAGAACTCGGAAGAAAGGACAGTTCCATGTTCTATTATCTTGCCTCACTCCGGATCCGCGAGCAGATACACGATGATTACGGCATCGCACAAACATTATCCAATCTCGGTGAAACAGCCCTGGACTCGGGAAAGAATGAGGATGCAAAGGATTATCTGCTTCGCGCACGCAACATCAAAACATCGCTGCAGGATACTTTCGGCCTTGCCAGCACATTCCTTGAATTGGCAGAATATTACCGGCGAATGAATGATCACAAGAGGTGCCTTGCCTACGCCGATTCATCCATTCAGTTTTGTTTCGTATCAAAGAACAGCGGTACGAGGAAAGAAGTGTATCATATGCTTGCCGCGTTCTACGAAGAATCGGGCGATATCCGGAATGCGCTTAAATATCACAAGATGTTTTCCGACCTGAAGGATTCGATTTTCAGGGAAGAAAGCTCGAATAGTATCGCAAAAATGAAAACGGTTTATGAATCGGATAAAAAAGACAGGGAGAACCAGGTGCTTATTCAACAGAACAGGATCACAACACTCGAGTCAGGAAAGAAGGATGACGAAATAAAGCAACAGAAGATCGTGATCATTTCTGCGATCGCCGGACTCGTGCTCGTGCTGCTGCTGGCAGGATTCATTTACAAAGGGCTTCGTGACCGGAAACGCGCACATGAGATCATCGTGCTGCAAAAAGAGGAAGTGGAACATCAGAAAGAACTCCTGGATGAAAAGCAAAAAGAGATCCTCGATTCCATCACTTATGCCAAACGCATCCAGGGCGCATTGCTCGCTTCTGAAAGCCTGCTGCAGAAAAATCTTCCTGAACATTTTGTGTTCTATAAACCAAAGGATATTGTAAGCGGAGATTTTTATTGGGCCACTGCATTGCCGAATGGAAAATTCCTTCTGCTTACCGGCGATTGCACGGGTCACGGCGTTCCGGGCGCATTCATGTCGCTGCTCAATATCACGCTGCTCAATAAGATCGTGAACGAGCACCGCATCAGTCAGCCCAACGATGTGTTGAACGAAGTCCGCCGCGATATCATTCATGCCTTCGATTCGGGAACGGGTGAAAAAAAATCGCGCGATGGAATGGATTGCAACCTTGTTTCATTTGACATGAAGAACAGGAAGATCGTGTTCTCCTGCGCGATGAATCCGATTCTCATTGTCCGCAAAGGGCAAGTGATGGAATTTCCGGCCGACAAGCAACCGGTTGGTTACACAGACGAATGGAAGGATTTCACGCTCCAGCAGGCCACACTTGAAGATGGAGATATGGTTTACTCCTTCACAGACGGATTCGCTGACCAGTTCGGCGGAGAAAAAGGGAAGAAGTATAAATATTCACGAATGAAGGAATTTTTCTGTACGATCTCTTCGTCACCTGCCACTGAACAGCGGGAAAAGCTGGAAAACGAATTCAATGATTGGAAGAAGGATAATTTCCAGGTGGATGATGTACTGATCATTGGAGTGCGGGTTTAAGAGGGGAAAAGCAGTTTTCACTGTATCTTTGCAGTGTGAAAACGAAAACACTCAAAAAGAACAAGGTCAATGTGGTGACGCTGGGCTGTTCCAAGAATATCTTCGATTCGGAAGTGCTGATGGGACAGTTGAAAGCGAACAACATCGAAGTGGAGCACGAGAGCAAGAGCGATGATTCAGGGATCGTCATCATCAACACGTGCGGATTCATCGACAACGCGAAGGAAGAAAGTGTGAACACCATTCTCCAGTTCGTGGATGCGAAAGAGAAAGGCCTTGTCGAAAAAGTTTATGTTACCGGATGTTTGAGTGAACGGTACAAGCACGATCTCGAAAAAGAAATTCCGGAAGTGGATGCGTGGTTCGGTACACGTGATCTTCCCAGAATTCTCAAGACACTGAAAGCGGATTATAAACATGAATTGATCGGCGAACGGATACTCACCACGCCGCATCATTTTGCCTATCTCAAAATTTCCGAAGGCTGCGATCGTCCTTGCTCCTTCTGTGCCATTCCGCTCATGCGCGGGAAACATGTTTCCACACCGATGGAACAACTGGTAGAACAGGCGAAGAATCTCGCGAAGAACGGAACCAAAGAACTCATCATCATCGCGCAGGATTCCACGTATTACGGACTCGATCTTTACGGAAAGAGAAATCTCGGCGAGTTGCTCAAAAAACTTTCAGACGTGAACGGCATCGACTGGATCCGTTTGCACTATGCATTTCCAGCCGGATTTCCCGAAGATGCGCTCGATGTGATCCGCGACACGAAGAATATCTGCAATTACATCGACATGCCGTTGCAGCACATCACGGATAATATGCTCAAGAGCATGCGCCGCGGCACGACCAAACAGAAGACCATTGATCTCGTCAATAAGATCCGCGATAAAGTTCCGGGACTGACATTGCGCACAACATTGATCGCAGGTTATCCCGGAGAAACAGAAAAAGATCACGAAGAAA
>DATJEX010000242.1:0-3758 GCA_035496135.1 Bacteroidia bacterium | reverse complement strand
CAGTGAAACGTTGCCGAATGAAATCGGTGAACTTGAATAATATCCGGTGATGTAAACATTTCCACCATTATCAGCTGCAATTCCATTCGCAATTTCTCCTCCGCTTCCTCCTGCGGAACGCGCCCACAGCAAATTTCCATTGGGGCTATATTTCAAAAGAAATATGTCTATGCTTCCCGAAGATGTAAGAGTGATATTTCCGAATTTGATTTTAGGAGCAAAAAAATACCCTGCGATGAAAATATTTCCGGACGCATCCGTACACACGGCATTTCCCTGGCCGCCACTATTCGCGCTGTCTGATCCCCGTGCCCAGATCACGTTTCCACTTATATCATACTTTACAAGGTATGGACCAATAAACGGAAGGGTAATGTTTCCGAATGTTGCGCCCGCATTTGTACTTCCCGTAATAAAAATGTTTCCGGCGGGATCACAACACACCGCATTTCCTTCCCCGGTTCCTCCCGCTTTCGCCCATTGCCACGGCGTTTGCGCGAATGAAAAAAGAAACTGTAACGAAAGACCAATTACCGCGGCGACCCGTTTCATATATGAAAGATAGGGAAGTATCTTTGGTTTCCCGTATGCTGAGAAACCTCACACAGAAATTCTACGTGCAACTGATCCTGCTCTTTGCCGGATTCGCCATCTGCCGGATCCTGTGCAACGCGGTTTTCTTCGAAGGATTTCTCTCCACGTTTTCTACGATCAATTCCAGGATCCGTTTTCTCGGAAATCTTTCCTTGTTCACGCATGTTCCGTATTTCTCTTCGTCCATCATTCTTTCTTCGCTCTGTCATCCGTTCTTCCTGCTGCTGATTTTGCTGTTGTATGTTCCCTTCGTGATGAAACGAAAAGAATTGCACACGGTCTTTTCCTCTATTCCCGGATCCGATCGCATCATCATTTGCGTGTGTGCGCTCCTGCTCGCGTGGGAACTTTCCACTTACGATTACAACTATTATCTCGATCACGCATTTTACTTTGACCGGATCCTGCTTGTTGTACTCGCGTTACTGCTGTTTCGTTTTCCGGTACTCACGCCATTCTTCATTGCCGCTGCTTTTGTTTATCGCTCGCAATTCAACTATCCTGTCGACGGATTTCCATTGTTTGACAAGCGCCTGTTGTTTGATATTCTCGAAATGTTTCTTGTATTCGCTTACCTGAAATTCTTCATCCGTGAATTCCGTGTTTCCTTCCTGTTCGCTGTACTCTGCATTGTCGGTGGAAATTATTTCATGAGCGCCATTGGTAAAATGCTGATCTCTCCGCACGGGTATGAATGGCTGACGCAGGATAATGTAGCTGATCTTTTCGCGAATGTGCATCAACGTGGATGGATCGCGGAAAACGGACATTATCAAACACTGCGCGGATTCATCGAGAAGTTCGGCACGATATTGAAAGTCCTGCTTTTCATTACCGAATTCGCCGGCCTCTTCCTGCTTCGCTCCCGTAAATGGGCGATGATCCTGCTCAGCTCTTTCTTCATCATGCACATCGGCATTTTCATTTTCGGCAGTATGCTGTTCTGGAAATGGATGGCGGTCGATGTCACACTTGCGCTGATCATTTTGCGCGACAGGAAAAATATGACTGGAGAATTATTCACAGGAAAATTCTTTCTTGCGTCGCTTGTCGTTATTGCAACATCATTCATTTGGCTACAACCTTACCGTATCGCGTGGTTCGACACGAAAGCCGCCCTGCGCTATTCCTTTTATGCGATCGACGAGAATGGAAAGGAATACAACGTGGACCGCAACATGATGAATCCGTATCATCAATGGTTTGAATATGATCATTTCGGGTTTTTGCTCAATGCGCCAATGCCCAACCTGACGAGTTTCGGATACACTTCACAATATCATCTAATGCACGAACTCGACTCCGTGAACACTGAAGGAATTGACATGTATAATTTGCCGAAGGGAGAAGAAGGCATTTACCGCATACAGGACGAGATGGATGCGGCTTTTGTGACCAATATGCAAAAGCTCGCTACGGCCGGGGGAAAAAATTCATTTGATTCGCTGAAGAAAAGCTCGTTCGACTCCTTCATTCAACAATATTTCAGGAACAGGAACCGAATGATCGGACAGACATTTTTCCCTGCGCTGTTCTCTGCACCTGCTCATCTTTATTCTTCCGTTCCCTCTCCGGCCTATGATGGAAAAGAAAAGATCGTTTGTTTCCGGGTTGAATCGCATCTCGTAACCATTTATGATGATTGCCCGATAAGTGCAGATGATCGAGTGGTTGATCTCATTTACATCCCCAACTGATAAATTTTATTTCCTTAGGTAGTTCAATATTTTGTAATTTTCCATTGGCAGAACACCATTCTATGGCAGAAGAAGAGTTCAGGGATTTCAGGCGCGTATTCACTTTCGGACAACGATTCACTTATGGTTGGTACCAATGGTGTGATCATTTTTTCGGGAGAAAGACTTTTTATTCAAAAGCGCGTGAACGTTTTTACAAACGCATTGCGAAACATCTCGAGAAACAGGGGCCCGGAAAGATCATGCCGCTCGAACGGAGAAAAGATCTTTCGCTTGATGAGTTCTTCAATCATTATGTGAAAAAGGGAATTCCCGTTATTCTCGACGGAGCCGCGAAAGATTGGGATTGCGTGAAGAAATGGTCGCTTGAATATTTCAAAGAACTGCACGGAAAAGACGAGATCGTTCTCGTTGACCAGGGAAAACCGGATTATCCATAAGAGCTCACCACGCTCGCCGATGTGATCGACAATATCCGCGGAGGAGGAAGCAAATATTATCGCTTCTATCCGTTGCTCGTCCGTCACCCGGAACACATTAAAGATTTTGATTACAAATTCCTGAAAGACCGCCGGACAAAACCGGTATGGTTCGATGCGTTCCAGGTTTTCATTGGCGGAAAAGATTCTTACACGGCATTGCACAACGCGAATCAGTCGAATTTATTCGTGCAGGTTTACGGCGAAAAGAAATGGGTGCTGTATTCCCATTATTATTCGATGATCCTCGATCCGCCGCCTGTGCGCAATGTGTATCGCAGCGCGCATTCCAAAATTGCGGAAGGCCCGTTCGACCCGTTCAAACTTGATTTCTCTCCGCCTTATTCGCTCTTCAAATACATCGACGGATATTCCGTTCACCTGAAGCCCGGAGATATTTTCTGGAATCCGCCGTTCTATTGGCACGCGGTGAAAAATGTTTCTGATTCCATCGGCGTTGGCTATCGCTGGCTTTCTCCTTTTTATTCTTACAAAATTTCTCCGTTGTATTTCTCGCTCGATTGTTTCGCAACAAAACCGCCGATCTGGAAAGCGTACAGTTTATATAAACAGGACATCAACAAACTTCACCTGGCCGAAGTGCAGAAATTGGAAGAGGCAAAAAAGAAATTAGCGGAACAAGAGGCGAAGAAACTGGCGAAGATGAAAACAACTCCTTAAATTAAACTCACCATTCTCACCTTTTTCAATTGAACCAAAAACTCCACTTCATATGAAACAATTCTACGCATCCCTTTTCCTGGCACTCTTCTTTGTCACCAGTGGCCACGCACAATCGAATTGCAATGCCGGTTATGAATCACCAACCTTTGCAAATACACAGAGCGTCCCGGCGAATACCATTTTCACGATCACCGTCACCGCTTCAAGCGCAGGAACACTTACCGGTATTTCATTTTATAACACAGGGATGAGCACAGCCAACATCAAGTGCTGCGTGTATGACGACGCGGCCGGGTTGCCGGGA
>DATJEX010000241.1:0-5408 GCA_035496135.1 Bacteroidia bacterium | reverse complement strand
TGGTGAGCGATCAACAAATAAGAGCCGTAGAAAACAAACTCAATAATCGACCAGTAAGAAAATTCAACTACAAAACACCTAACCAAGTCTTCTCAGAAAAAATTGCACTTATCACTTGAACTTACAAATTCGCACTCTCCTAAAACCGCCCTACACCTCACCGGAAAGAGATCACTCATACTATCCTCCTTTGCGACAATTTTCAATTATGGAAAGTGAGTTTGATCGTACAGTTGGTGTTGAGAATGTAGATTGATCTATTACAACGAAAAGAAATCGTTTCCCTTAGCAATGTACTTGCTAAACCCGCCTTTATGGAAAGTCCAGTCTTGATCTTCCATCTTAGGAAAAATGGTTTTGTAGGTTTCCCTGATGTCCTCAGATTTTTCAGTTACGACAGAAATTTTTATTTTCTTATCCCCTAGAGAATTTTTTAGAATTTCTTGAAAAGCTGCCTCGGTCCCCTTCCATCCAATAATTAGTATTTCCTCGATGTCATGAAGCATTGAACGCAATTGATAAGTATGATTTTCTGGCATCACAAATTCATCTTTGTCCTTATAAGGAAGGAGAATGTGGGGAAAGATCCATTCTTCTGGTTCCATTTCCGTTTTAAGATTCGGATTCACCATCGGAACACTGTGAATTGATATGTTTTCCTCGAGTGCATCTGTGACAGTAGGTACGTCAAACTTTCCATTGTAGAGGTATTCAGCAAGGCTATTCAATTTATTATGTTTTTTTCTCAGTGCTTCAACATCGTTCGAAAAACCTCTTGCGAACTTTCTTCCCCAGTTACATGAACCATGTGGCTTAAATAGAAGAATATTTTTATTGGAGGTGTCAACATAATCATCAACTGTTTTATAAGAGTAGTCGCAAGTACCTTCAAGTGCCCAGTCAAGAAGGACGTCGTAGTTGAATGTAACAAAAACCACGTTTTGATTTTTTGTTTCAGCATATTCGTATGCCCATTTAGAAATGGCATTGTAATTATTCCTTCTTTGGAACGCATGATCCATGGAAACTTTACGGAAAAGATTATAAATGTAGTATTGTGTATTCATCAGTTTTCGCATTAGAAGAGTGTCAGTACTGATTTTCATTCTGTTCCACTGCTTTTGAAAATAATCTTCAATACCACCACCATTTAATAATATTTCTGAAGATAGATTTCTTGCAGGCGCAAATCCGCGAAGTACGTCTTCATATTCATCAGCAAAAAGATTCGCTGTCAGCGGCGGCCTATTCTCCTTATTTAGTTTGGAATCATGAGAAAAGTCAAATGAGGCACCAGCACCGAATATCACCATTTTCTTCGGGGCCATTTGCATATTATACGCCAAAACTCGCCCAGAAGAATTCTTAATATTCCCAATATGCACTGACCATCTGCTAATGTTTTCAAGCTTTACTTCTGTTCCTAATTTGTCATACGGTATTTTTGCGTCTCTATGGGTGATTAGGTCAGGATTTGTCAATACACGATACTGTTTTGTGTTTTCGTTTACCCGAATCAAATGTCCGATTAGTGGCTTCTCTTCATAGTAAACGTAGAATTCATACAGGACCATGATGTCACCCGAAAGTCGATAGTAATCTTGCTCAGTCATCTTCAATAAAAATTATTTTGTTAGTACCACCTTACACCTTACCGGATAATGATCACTCAACCCATCCTCATCCAGCGTCTGATATTCATACGCATGGAATTTCTCTGAGTGAAAAATATAATCGATCCTCGGAACAGGCGTTGGATTCACAAAACTTTTTCCGAGGCCGAATCCACATTCGAGGAATGAGTCTTCCAGTCCGCTCGAGATTGTGCGGTACGTGTACGACACGGGCGTATCGTTCAGGTCACCGCACACGATCATCGGGTAGGGGCATTGCGCCATGTGCGCGGCTATGGACTCGGCCTGGCCCGCGCGTTTCGCGTACGCGCGTTTCATGCGCCGGAGAATATTCTTCGAACTTTCAATTTCATCCTGCGCATCTTCAAGCGTCGTGACCGCGGAAATGAATTTGTAATCCGCTTTGCCCAGCGCGATCGATTGCAGATGCATGTTGTAAATGCGCACCGTGTCGGAATTGATGATGACATCGGAATAAATGCAAACGTTGTTGTTGTGCGTCGTGAACTGGATCACACCTTTATTCACGATCGGGAATTTCGAGAACGTCACCACGCCCCAGTGATCATCTTTGCGCAGCGTCGTTGTGTATTCCACATCGTAATACGGATAGCCGGGTTTCTTCAGCAGTGAATCGAGATTGGAATTTGTTGTTGAATCTTCATTGTAGAATTCCTGGATGCAGAGAATGGAAGGATCCTGGCCGCGGATGAGTCCGAACATTTTCGAACGCGTCTCAAGGTTGTGGCTCCAGTTGTAGAGATCGAACACTTTCACATTGTAACTCATCACCGAAAAAGAATTCGCCGGAGCCTTGTCGCCGGTGATGATGTTGAATTCGCGCCAGGTGTGCGGGAGAGAAAAAAGTAAAACAGCAAGAGAGTAGAACGCGTGACGTTTCCTGCGGATCGCCCACCAGAGGAGGAAAAGAAAATTCAGGAAGAAGAAAGCGGGCTGCAGCAATCCGAAAAATGCGATGGGCCAGAACACCGCCGGTGAAACATACGGAGCGAAAAATGAAATGAAGAGGCAAGCGATGGAAACATAGCTGCACCAGCGGAAGATCGCCGAAAGGATCTTCCGGAAATTCCGTTTTTGGGGTTCTTGCTCTATAGGAACTTGTTCTGTCACTTCAGGGTTAGTGCTTGTCAGCCTTCGGTCGCTTCGCTACTCAGTCTGACAAGCAAATCAAAAAAATATTGTCAGACTGAGTAGTCCGCCGTGACGGACGACCGAAGGCTGACATGCAGATTATTCTATGCGTCCACTTAGGAAACATTCTTTTACAGTTGTCAGACTGAGTAGTCCGCCGTGGCGGACGACCGAAGGCTGACTACAGTTTATCATGATTCTTCCGCAGAAAATCTTTCTCTTCGGAAGAGAGGCTATCGTAACCGGAACGCGAGATCTTGTCCAGTATTTCATCCACGCGTTTTCTTACCGACGCTTTGGACGTGTTGTACAATTCATCATTCGCTTTTTTCGAACGGCTGTATTCCACGCGCATCTTTTTGTTTTTGCGGAAACGGAAGAGCGAAGAAAATCCTTCGAGGAATTTTATTCCGCCGCGGAGTTGTGCGCCATAGAGAAATCCGAAAGCTGCTCCGCCGATGTGCGCGAACTTTCCGCCGGAATTATCGGCAAGATCAATGAGCGTTGTTAAGACGAAAGAGATCAGTGCAACCCATTTCAGTTTCACCGGCCAGCGGAAAAAGAAAACGATGTTGTCGGGAGCGTACGCACCAACAGCAACAACGACCGCCATCACCGCAGCAGAAGCCCCATCGAGATGTGCCTGTCTTCCCGGGAAAACAATATTCCAGAACGCCATGAAAATGATCCCGCCGACGATCCCGCCAATGAGATAAACCGCGGTGAGTCGTGCGCCGCCGAGATAATCAGAAAAAATTCTTCCGAGAAAATAAAAGATGAGCATGTTCGAGAAAATGTGCGGCAATGAATAGTGCACGAACATGTAGGTGAACAATGTCCAGAAATGCGATGGGAATTTATGAATGTCGCCGGGAAGATCGGTGAGTGACGCGACATCTTCTCCTGCGTATTCAACCATGCTTCCTTTGAGCACGAGAATACTGATGACGATGTTCAGGAAAAGAAAGACGGACACATTGATGATGATGAGCCGGAACAAAGCACCGTACGTGCCCCGCATGGAATTCTGTATGTCGCGGATGATGCTCATCTCAATAGAAATTCGTCCTGTTGCGCATGAAAACCTTGATCATGATGAATCCAAATATCATTCCACCGATGTGGGCGAAGTGCGCGACATTGTCCTGCGGATTCGATTGATACGCACGGAGCAATTCACCACCGCCGTAAATAACAGCAAGCCATTTCATCTTGATCGGGAATCCCATGAAGCCCATGTAATACATTTCTGTATTCGGAAAAAGCAAAGCCGTGCCGAGCATCACGCCATACACTGCCCCTGAAGCGCCGCGCACCGAGCCGAGTGGAGGATAAGTGTGCAGGAGATTCCATCCGTCGCCGCCGAGACTATTGATGAGATGAACCTGGTTGTACGTTTCCCATCCCTGGTAAATGAGTGAAGCGCCGAGTCCGCACACGAGATAAAAAATAAGAAAGCGTTTCAACCCGAGCGCATTCTCGAGCATCGCGCCGAACATCCATAGCGCAAGCATGTTGAAGAGGATGTGCCCGATGTCGGCATGCATGAACATGCTCGTGATGTACTGGTACCAGTGAAAATGATCGGAGTAGGGATGATAGAGCGCGAGTTTTCCGTCCATGTCGATGCCGCGCGATTCGGCAAAGAGTTTCGCGATGAAAAAGATCCCGTTGATGATGATCAGGTTCTTTATTCCGGTAGGGAACATGCTGTTGCTGGAAGGTCGGTATTGGCGGTAGTAACTCAAGGTTTATTGAATATTCAGTTGATTCAGATATTGCTCAGGATGGAGAACGGCGATCTTGGAAGATCTGAAATCCCTGAGATTCCTCGTGATGATCACATGGATATTGTTTTCAATAGCGGTATAATATTGTATCCCATCTTCAAAATCTTTGAAGTCAGAAGAAAGTGCGAGACCAAAGATCTGATCGTTCAACGCAAGTGTGGTCACAAGGATTTGCATCCCGATGATCTTTCTTCTAACAATGTTATCCTTCATAAACTTCGAAAGAATGTAGTGGCTATTGGCGAACGAGAGGACCGAGACATGGATCTTTATTTTTTTCATGTGTGCGGCCGACAAAAGCCGGAGCGCGACGGAATGATGCGGCTCACGGCCGGAAAGAAAATCCACTACGACATCAGTATCGAGGAAGACATTTTCCATTATTTATATTTCTTTTCAAGATAAGCGGTGTACTCCTTCCGGAAATTGAAATTCTTGGGAAGTTTTACTTTCCCGCCAATGCTTCCGATACTTCTGACTAGAGGTGTGATGCCATCTTCATCTTCTTTGTCTTCCGTAGAGAGGAGTTGCTCGAGATATTTCTCTATCATTTTTGAAAGGCTCATATTCTTCGAGCGAGCATATTTCTTGGCTTTCGAAATGACCTTGTTGTCGAGCTTGAGAGTGAGTTTGGTGTCCATGGCTGCTAAGTTGTACGTACAAATATAATAAATCTATACGTACAAGTCAATCGGAAGTTTCGGTAGATAACAGGAATTAACGTTTGAATCGGTTATGCAATTCGTCAATGGGAAAATTGACAAAGACGGGTTTCCCGTCGGGCGCGTGCGAAGGTGTTTCGCATCCGAAAAGTTCATCCACCAGCGAACGC
>DATJEX010000240.1:0-8991 GCA_035496135.1 Bacteroidia bacterium | reverse complement strand
CATCATGGGACGTAACGCGGATGTCATCGCGGAAATGAAAACGCTTCGTGCGGAATACAAGAAAGGAAACATGACGGATACGACTTTCCGCAGGGAAAAAGCGAAGATCCAGGATAAACACGGCGACACCTCTCCATTCTTCATTGTGAAATGGGGTGGCGATGTGAAATACTCCGATGTGATCAACATGGTCGATGAACTCAAGATCTGTGATGTGGCGAAATACGCGCTCACACCGATCACTCGAATTGAATTGAAGGCGCTGGCCGGAAAAACAGGAAGACATTACAAGGAGCTTGACACTCCCGATCCTTCCGACGTTCCTGCAGCCGGTGCACCAAACTAAAAACAGAAAGCAAAATGGCTAACTGGAGTAATGAAATAACAGGCGAACGCAACGAGATCGTTTTCGAGAACCGGAACAAATCGTATGGTGCGTATCTGATCCGCCGCAACTATGGAAAGATCGTCCTCATATCGGGCGGACTTTCAACCTTGTTGCTGCTGTTCTTCGTGTTTCTTTCTGTGATCATCAATCACAACGGAGAAGCGCCGAAGCCAAAAGAAAAAATAACTGAAGTGGTGTTGAAAGACGCGCCGCCGCTGGACAAGAACACGCCGCCGCCGCCACCACCACCACCACCACCGCCACCACAGATGAAAATTCTGAAGTTCACGACGCCGGAGGTTACACACGATATCGTGAAAACTCCACCGCCGGATGATACGACCAAACAAATTGGTCTGATCAATCAAGCAGGTAACAACGTGGCTCCTCCTGATACCACAGGTATGAATAATACCGGTGATAACACGAACAACCAGGTTCCTGACCAGGTCTTCTCCTACGCGGAACAGATGCCCGCTTCTGCTTATGATTTCAATCAATACCTGCAGAAGAACATGAAATATCCGCAAATGGAAAAAGACGCCGGCAAAAAAGGTGTGGTGTACGTTTCTTTCGTTGTTGAAAAAGACGGATCCATCACCAACGTCGCGATCAAGAAATCGGCGGGCTCGCAGGGATTCGACAAGGAGGCGTTGCGCGTGATTTCGCAAATGCCGAAATGGAATCCGGGACAAATGAATGGCCGTTCGGTTCGCGTAGAGGTTGTACAGCCGGTACGATTCGAACTTTTATAAAAGCGGATTGAAATCGTTTTTTACGAACCCGGATCCGGGAAAGATCACTTTCATCCTGAGTTTTGCGATGGTGGTGATCTTTCTCTTTTTGGGATATGTATTGATCGGCACCAATTTTTTAGCGGACCGGTTGCCTCCGCGTCCGAATCGTACGTACGTCGGAATTCTTTTACTCGTGTGGGCGGTTTTCCGCGCGATCACCGTCTGGATGCGTTACCAAAAATGGAAACAGGAAAATGAAGAATAGTATTTATCTGCTTCTCGCTGTTTTTCTTTTCGCGTGCGAAGACCCCATCGCGCACCCGGATGATATTGACACGCCAACGCGCGGCAAAATAAAGATCAGTATTGAAGAGAATGTGCAGCCGCTCGCCGATCAGCTCATTGATGCTTTTGAATATTCTTACGACGATGCGTTTCTCGTACAGTCGTACAACCAGGAACCAGATGTGATGAAAGAATTATTCGACGACACATCGCGATTGGCCATCATGACGCGTCAATTGAACAAAGAGGAGATCGCTTTTTTCAAATCAAAACAATTCGGACTGGAACAGGTGAAGATCGGAAGCGACGCCGTGGTGCTCATCATCAACAGGAATAATCCCGACAGTATTTTCTCCGTCGATGATGTGAAAAATATGCTGCTGGGCAACGACAGCAACTGGACTTCCATCAATAAGAATTCCACACTCGGCGCACTCAACGTGGTGTTCGATCACGGAACGTCCTGCAACCTGCGTTATCTCACCGACACATTGCTCAATGGAAAAGCACCGGGAAAAAACTGTTTCTCGATGAATTCAAGCGACTCGGTGATCGCTTACGTGAAGAATAATCCGAATGCGGTGGGGATCGTTGGCCTGAACTGGCTGGGCAATAAATACAGTGACGGAGATGTGATGCGAAGGGCCCAGATCAGCATGGCGATGATCGGCCCCGACAGGGAACATGCGGTGCACCCTACTCAGAGCGCACTGGCAACCGGCGTATATCCCTTTACACGAGGCATTTACATCATAAAAATAGGCATGCGGGCCGGCCTTGGCACGGGCTTTGCCTCCTTCTGCTATGGGGATCGGGGGCAACTCATCGTACAGCATTCCGGGTTGGCTCCATCAAATCCTGCAGAAAGAAAAGTCTTAATTGACGCACACTGAAAAAGAGATAATTATTTTTACTCCCGATATGAAAACGCAATACAAATTCATTTCTGTTCTCTCCGCATTATTGCTGAGCGTAACAGCTTTTTCGCAAACGCTTGCTGATGCGAGAAGACTCACCGACAATGAGCAATACGAGCAGGCAAAATCCGCGTACAAAAAACTCATCGCGGCCGATCCGACCAATGGAGATAATTATTTCTATTTCGGCGACCTGATGCTTCGCGCCGAGGATCCTGATTCAGCAAAGCTCCTTTTCAAAAAAGGAATTGCGATCAACGCGACCGATCCGCTCGTGCATATCGGTTTGGCTAAATATTATTACACAACAGGAAAAGCCGACAGCGCAAGCCAGGAGCTTACGTATGCCAAATCCATCATCGCCACCGAGGTCGGTAAAAAAGGTTCGCCTATGACGCCACAGCGCCAGGTGATCATGGATCTCGAGATCGCAAAGACAATGATCACTGCAGCCATGCCCGATTATGATGGCGCTGCTGCTCTCTGCGACCAGGCCACCAAGCTTGATCCGAAAGATCCGGAAGTGCAGTTGGTGAAAGGTGATGTCCTCTTCAAAAAAGATCCGGTGAATGCTACGCCTTCCATCAATTGTTACATCGCAGCATCAAAGCTTGACGCAAAATCGAACAAGGCGTACCTGAGGATCGGGCAGATCTATTACAACGGAAAGAATTTTCACGCGGCCATCAGCAATTACAACAAAGCGCTCTCTATTGATTCCACATTTGCCCCGGCGTATCGTTTGCGTGGTGAAGCACAATTCAGTCTTGCGCACTATGATTCTGCAGTGGTGAGTTACCAGAAATATCTCAAGCTGAATAATGATGTCTATGCACGTTATCGTTATTGCGCGGTGCTGTATAAAACAAAAAAATATGATGATGCGATCAGCGAAGGATTCAAAGTGCTAGGGGAAGACAGTTCATACGTTGTAGTATACCGCATCATCGCGCGTTGCTACACCGAAATGCCGGCACCGGATGCGAACAAAGGAATGCAGTATTTCAACCTGTTCTTTATTAAACAGAAACAATACGGGCATCCTGCGATCATCGTGGATGATTATTACTACCGCGGCAAATGTTATTCAAAACTCAAGCAGGATTCCATGGCGGTCCTCGATTACCAGCAGGCGATGAAAGTGGACACCAACCGGAAAGATATTTACTTCGATATCGGTGGGTGTTATTACGTGATGGGAAAATACGATCTCGCCGCTGCTGCTTACCAGGCAAAAATCACCGCACTCGGAACAAGAGCAACGATGGCAGATTACAACGCGCTCGGCCTTTCGCTTTACCTCAACAAAGATTATCTGCACTCCGACAGTGCTTACCGCAAGATGACGATCATGGATCCGAAGAACAGGCTCGGTTGGCTCGGAAGAGGAAGATGCAACGCGGTCCTCGATCCGCAGATCAAATCGGACAGCGCACGTAAATTCTATGAGACCTATTGGGATCTTGCCATCGGTGATAAAGTCAAAAACAAAAGCGACCTCGTTACCGCCGGAAAATATCTCGGCATTTACCACGAAACCAAGAAAAATCTGCCTTGCGCAAAAGCTTATTTCCTCGCTGTGTACGATATTGATAACACACAGACTGATGCAAAGAAAGAAGCAGACGTTACATTGAAGGCAACAACTGCTGCGGATATTACCACTTGCAGATTACCGCAATGATCCATTGAATAAAAAAGAAAACGCCGGAAGAGATTCTCCCGGCGTTTTTTTATTGATCTGTTTTTTTTATTTCTGAACTACGATCTTCTCTGTCACTACTCCTTCATCGGTAATGATCCGAACAACATACATTCCGTTATCGGCATTCTCAATTCCGATCTTCTCGTTGAACCGGGTGATGTTGTTGTAGTCCTTGTTGTAAACGATCCTTCCGGCTACATCAAGAATCTCCACATTCACACTCTTCGCTTTCGTGAGTTCAAATGCAAGCGTGAAATTTCCGTCGTTCGGATTCGGGAACAACGACATCGTATTCGCGAGATCCTGGTCCTGCAATCCAACCTGTGTGATCACCACGTTCATCGTGTAGGTGTCTACTCCACACGGACCAGTTACGGTAAGTGTGACGACGTACGTTCCGTTCACAGTGTATGTATGTGCAGGATTGGCCGAATTATCGAGCGGGCTTGCATCACCAAAATTCCAGCTGTATGTAAACGCATTCGTGGATTGATTGGTGAAGTAAGCCGTAGCGCCGATCACATTTGAGGTGAATTGCGCGTTCGAATTCGAAAGAACAGTTACGTTCACCACATCACTCGCGGTACATCCGTTCGCATCTGTTCCTGTCACATAATACGTTGTCTGAACATTGGGAGTAACAACGATCGATTGTGTCGTTGCGCCGGTACTCCAAACATAGGAAAGCCCTCCGCTTGCGGTGAGTGTTGCGCTTCCATTCGCACAGATGGAAGTATCCATTCCTGCGGAAACAGGTGGCGGATTGTTAGTCGTAACGACAATTGTGTCGCGGTCGACGCAGCCTGATGGATCCGTTACACGAACGATCCACGTTCCCGCTGCGGCATTTACAGTTTGCGTCGTTGCAGCATTGCTCCACAGGTAAGCACAACCGGGATTTCCCGCATCAAGCGTTGCAGTGGAAGAACAGGTTGTTGTATCCGGACCAAGGTCGACCACCGGTTGATTGTTGATGGTGATGTTGACCTGGTCTGATGCTGTACATCCTGCCGGTGTGATCACCTGGACAGAATATGATCCGCTGGAACTTATGGTCGTTGTTTGTGATGAAGTGCTGTTCGACCAGAAATAAAGTGCGCCGGGATTTCCTGCATCAAGCAAAACGGTTCCGCCACACTGCACCACATCAGGTCCGAGATTAACAACAGGTGCCGGATTCAATGTCACCATAATACTGTCTGTCGCCAGACATCCATTCGCATCGGTCGCATCAACATAAATGTTTCCTGATGTCGCAACATTTTCTGTTTGTGCACTTCCTCCTGTCGACCATGCATAGGTGGTGAATCCGGTTCCTGCATCGAGCATCAGTGAGTTTCCGCAAATTGATGTGTCGCTTCCGAGATCAACTGTGGGAACCGGATTGATCGTGATGTTGATGTTGTCGGAATTGACACAGCCGCTCGGATCCTGAACAGAAACGGCATAGTTTCCGCTCGTGGTCACATTCAGTGTTTGTGTCCCCGCACCAGTGTTCCAGAGATATGTGCTTCCGAAATTTCCTGCATCAAGCAAAACTGTTCCGCCGCACTGCACTACATCCGGACCGAGATTCACTGTCGGGGCCGGCAGCATGGTGGCTGTCACCGTATCCCGGGCAGGGCATCCAAGTGCGTCTGTAAGCGTAAGTGTGTACGTCTGCGTTGCAGTGACCGTAGCGGTGGTTTGCGAAGTGGTGGTGCTGGAAAGATTTGTTGCCGGGCTCCAGCTGTAGGTATAAGGTGCTGTTCCACCTGTTCCATTACCAGAGATGCCCAGTAAAACGGTTCCTCCCGCACATGCCGACATATCACTCGCCGGTGTAAGCGACGGAAGATTTGACGCAGGCGTATTTTGTGTCATGATCACAAAACCCGGTGTGCCCGATGCGCTGCAGGGATATTGATCCAGCAGAATTCTCACCCATCCACAAAAGGAAGGAGTAAACGAAAGTGTAGAGTTGAAAATATAAACGCCACACGCAAAATCGTCGTCGTTATAGGCCAGGAATGTACCGGTGGCATCATCGTAAACGGTAAGCTGTGTATCATAGCCCGCGTTTCCACAAGTGGTAACAGTGTAGTTGGCTCCGTTCAGCACATAAGCGAGCATGTATGAGCCAGCAGTATAGGTCTGTGATGTGGATTGACCAACTCCCGGAGGAGTGAGATCTCCTGCCGTAAGTGAATTGTCATTGGGACATCCCTGTGCCCGTAAACCTGTTACTGAACAGAGTAATGACAATGCAGCAATGATAAGGTGTAACGTTTGTTTCATAATATTTTGCCTGGTTAACGTTCCCTCAAAATTAGTGAATATTGGGGTGAACTCGGGAGGGCGATAATTGTGTATTTTCGACTGATTATCGAAATGTCAGGAAACAAAAAAAATAAGAACAAGCCGGTCGCCGTCAGATCAGAATCTGAAGTACCTGATAAGCAACGCAAAGCGACCTCCAAATCAAAAATTGTAAAACCGATCAGGAAAAAAGGGCTTAGCGGTTTTTTTCAGCGGAATACTTTTCAGATCGCACTTTTTCTGCTCTGCTTCGTCGTTTTCGGCAATGGTATTTACAACGGTTACGCGCTCGACGATGAGTTCTACACGAATTCCAGGAATGGTGGGAACAAAGTCACCGCGAAAGGATTCGGCGGATTGAAGGAAATTTTTTCCACGCGTACTTTCTATAACAACGATGGAAGCGGATATTCCTACCGTCCTGTCGCACTCGCCACATTCGCCATCGAAACCCAGTTCTTCGGAGAATTTCCGCACACGAGCCATTTCATCAACGTTCTGCTTTATGCACTCACGATGGTTTTGCTCTTCGGCTTGTTGCGCAAATGGTTTCACACACAGGGCGACTGGTTCTCGTTTTTTGTTTGCCTGATCTATCTTGTTCATCCGCTTCACACCGAAGTGGTCGACAACATCAAGTGCCGCGATGAATTGCTTGCATTTCTTTTCGCGATCCTCGCGATGCGTTTCGCGTGGAAACACATTGAAACGGTTAAAAGCGGAGAAGATATTCCATTGAAGAAATTTCTGCTCCCGCTTTCCGGACTCTCTTTCTTCCTGGCGCTGTTGTCGAAGAATACGAGCATTCCGTTCATTGCTGTTCTGCCGCTTTCGATCTGGTTCTTCACCGAACTTGGCTGGAAACGATCACTGCTGTATGTTATTCCGTTCATTGCTGCTGCGGCCATAAGTATTTTCATTCAGCGCGAATTGTTGCCGCCACAATCAAGGACGTACCAGCTTTTTGAGAATCCGCTTCCGGTCAATCATGGTTTCGCCGAGGTTTCCGCGACGGCTTCCTACGTACTGGGACGATATCTCATCCTGCATTTCATTCCTCATCCGCTCGTTTATTATTACGGAACCAATTACGTTCCGCTTGTTACCTGGTCCAACTGGCTTGCGATCATTTCGCTGATCGTTTATACGGCTATCGGAATTGTAGCGCTTCGTCAATGGAAAAGCAAGTCGATCATCGCTTTCGGGATCGCGCTTTATCTTGTGACCATCGTGCCGTATTCGAATCTCATTCGTCCTGCTCCGGGATTGATGGCAGAACGTTTCACCTATGCTTCAACGCTCGGGTTCAGTATTCTGCTCATCTGGTTCGTGTTTCATCTGCTGAAAAGAATTCCTTCTGATTTCCGCTGGAATCTTGCATCGTTCAAACCCGTGCGGAATATTTTTATCGGCTTGTTCGCGTTGATGATGATCCGCTGCTGGTTCCGCAATACCGATTGGGCCGACAAGACAACGCTGTATATGCACGATATCGCTTATGCTCCTGAATCGGCGAAACAGAATATGTTGCTGGGCGCGCTCACTTCTTCACAGGCCATGGAGGCGCATTTCAAACACAATGAAGCGGAGAGCAAGAGATTATTCATGGAGTCGCGTGAATATTATCGCACGGCTACCACCATCGCTCCAACGTATCATACCGCATGGAGTAATCTCGGAACAACTTATTTCTTTGCCGACAGCGCCGCGCAGGCTTTGCCGTATTTCCTGAAAGCGGTTTCCATCAACAAGGCATACCCGGATGGATTGTTCAATGTGGGAATGGCGTACGACAAATTACAGAAACGGGATTCCGCGATCTATTATTTCCATGAAGCGATCCGCTGTGATTCCACTTACATGAGCGCATACGAACAACTCGCGCGCGTGGTTTTCTCGCAGCAGAATGATTCTGCGCAGGCGTTCGCGCTCATGAGGCTTGCGGCGAAGAAGAAACCGGATTCCGATGTTCCGTGGAAGAACATGGCGAATTTCTATTTGCAGTCACATGATACGCTGAGTGCTGTTGGTGCAACAGAAATGGCGGCGAAGATCAACCCGTCGGACGTGGACCGCCTGAAGAAACTTGTCGGGTATTTTCAATATCATAAGAATTCCGCCAAGTACAATTACTACATGAGCATTCTCAACGAACAGCAGCGGATCCAGAAAGAGAAAGCGGATGCGGAGAATGAAGCGAATGGTAATTAAGGATCAGCTGATCTTCGAACGCAGCCAGTCGTTGTAATTGATCACGTCGTTCGTCGCCGAATCGTTGCCGATCTTTTCCGAAACGAATTTCTGGATCTTTTTCACCAGCGGTTTGTCGTGACGGATCCCCTGCGAGTTGAACATCTGCGAAAGGATCGCGATCATTTCTCCGTGACGTTTTCCTTCTTTCGAACGCAACAGTTCGGCGAATTCTTTTTTCACCTGTTCCATTCTTCTTTCCAGCACATCAAAATCCCCGAGCTCGTAACGGATCATCAGCTCGGCCACGGCGATCTTCATGCGCAATACAGGATCAAGATTCGAGAAACCGGCTTCCATGGTAAGTTTCACCAAATGACGGATGGCCTGTTTGTAATTCCCCAGTTCAAAATTGAGGATCGTGAGATTGTGAAAAATGAAGACGATGTAGAACGGCAATTTCTTGATCAC
>DATJEX010000239.1:0-5090 GCA_035496135.1 Bacteroidia bacterium | reverse complement strand
GGTTTCCCGTTTGCAGAGAAAGTAAGAATCAAAAACCGGCATGTTCCAGAAGACGGAATCTTTTGTAAAATGGAAATTCTCAGCTTCAATTTCTTCACCGTTATTGTGAATGACCAGTTTCAGAACAGGAAATCCGAGATCGAAGGTGAATGGTAATTCCACGCTGTCATTTAACGTGAGTGTGCCCGTCCATAGTCCTGCGCGGAAAGGAATTTTCGGATAATCGGCCAGCGCGGGGAGGCTGGCGCAGAGCATCATTAACACGAGAAATTTCCTGATCGTTTTCACCGTACCAAATTACCTTTATTTCGTTATACAAATATGAGGCCTGAACGCATCAGTATGGCATCATCTTAGCAATCTTATTTCAAACACTTATCTTGTGCCAGATAAAAAACTCCCCGAGATGAAATTCTTCCGTTTTGTTACGATCATTCCTTTTTTTCTTTTACTTCTCTCCGCCGGACAGGATCCTGTTCTTCCGAAACTGAAAAGTTTCACTGTGCAATTACCAGGAACTTCAAGTGCGATCGACAGGGGAGAGATCTCGCTCGGCGATTGGCTGGCGTTCGTTTATAAAACAACATATAATTGGGACAATGAAGCGTTCGAAACCGGAAGAAAGGATTCGCTCATGCCCGACACGAATATACTTCCTGAAAAATACAGGCTGATCATTCGCCTGTTCAACCGTTTGGATTTTGATAATGCTCCCGCTTCAACGAAATGGCATCTCTTCTATGGGAATAATACCTATGCTGAAACTTTTCAATTGCCTGTTACAAAAGCAGAATGGGATAATGACACATTGAAAAAGCACATTGAAAAATATGTTGAACTTCCTGTCGTCGGAATTTCTTATTGGCAGGCGCAGCAATATTGTGCGTGGAGAGCAACAGAAATGATGAAAGAAAAAAATGTGATCGATGGAGGATGGAAAGTGAAAGGAAGATTGCTCACGCTGGATGAATGGACAAAATTCCAGTATGAAATCGGTCCGCGATACGACAGCAATAAAACGGACCAGATCGATACGATCAACAAGACAGGTTGTTACCTGCTCAACATCAAAACAGACAAGCCTTGCGAAAGTTTACTCGAAGGATGGAAAATTTACGGAGGAGGAACAGTTGCTGTTTTCTCGTTCAATCCTGATAACCTCGGATTGTACCAGATGTTCGGGAATGTTTCCGAAATGCTGCAGGAAGAAGGGAAAGCGGTTGGCGGAAGTTATCTCAACTACGGAAATGAATGCAGAACGGCGAATATCATTTCCTATTCGGCGCCGCAACCGTGGCTGGGATTCCGGTGTGTATTTGATTTTTCAAGGTAGGGACGCATTGCAATGCGTCCCTACCACGGAATTATATATTGAACTTTATTCCCTGCGCCAATGGCAGTTGATTTCCGTAATTGATCGTGTTCGTCTGGCGGCGCATGTACACTTTCCACGCATCGCTTCCTGATTCTCTTCCGCCGCCTGTTTCTTTTTCCCCGCCGAATGCTCCGCCGATCTCTGCGCCGGAAGTTCCGATGTTCACGTTCGCGATTCCGCAATCAGAACCTTCCGCCGAAAGGAATTGTTCCATTTCGCGCATGTTGTTCGTGAAGATGGAAGAAGACAATCCCTGCGGAACACCGTTCTGCATCGCGATCGCTTCGTCGATGGTTTTATATTTCATCACGTAAAGAATAGGAGCGAATGTTTCTTCCTGCACAATATGAAAATCATTCTTCGCTTCGGCGATACATGGCTTCACATAACATCCGCTTTCATATCCATCACCGGCAAGAACGCCGCCATCCACGATCATTTTTCCGCCTTCTTTCTTCACTCGGTCAATAGCGTTGAGATAATCTTCTGTCGCTTTTTTATCAATGAGCGGCCCCACATGATTATTTGAATCAAGCGGATTGCCGATCTTCAATTGTCCGTAAGCACTCTTCAGCACACCGATCGTTTTATCGTAAATGCTTTCGTGAATGATGAGACGGCGTGTTGAAGTACAACGTTGTCCTGCTGTTCCCACCGCTCCGAAAACAGAACCGACGAGCACCATGTTCAGATCAGCATGTTCAGAAACGATGATCGCGTTGTTTCCGCCGAGTTCGAGAATGGTTCTGCCGAAACGTTCTGCCACCATGGAAGAAACTCTTCTGCCGATGCGTGTTGATCCGGTGAAGGAAACAAGCGGAACGCGTTTGTCGCTGTTCATCATATCTCCAACAGGATTTCCGATGAGCAAACAGCTTACACCTTCCGGAACATTATTCTTTTTCAATACAGATGAAATGATATTCTGGCAAGCCACCGCGCACAATGGAGTTTTGGAAGATGGTTTCCACACGCACACATCACCGCACACCCACGCGAGTGCCGCGTTCCAGCTCCACACCGCAACAGGAAAATTGAATGCGGAAATGATTCCCACAATTCCCACCGGGTGCCACTGCTCATACATTCTGTGTTTCGGACGTTCGCTGTGCATCGTCAATCCATAGAGCTGACGGGAAAGACCGACTGCAAAATCGCAGATGTCGATCATCTCCTGCACTTCGCCCAATCCTTCCTGCATGGATTTTCCCATTTCATACGAAACAAGTTTTCCCAGCGGGTCTTTATATTTTCTCAGCTGATCACCGATCTGGCGAACGACTTCACCGCGTTTCGGTGCAGGAATTGTTCTCCACACTTTGAACGCTTCTTCGGCGGTCTTCATCACTTTTTCATAATCTTCCGCGGTCGCCTGGTTGGTGCTGCCGATGAATTGTCCGTCGGCCGGAGAATAGGAATCCACTTTCGCACCTTTTGTGTTCCAGTGATTTGTTCCGGTGGATGCGCCGAAATTGATATCAGAAATTCCGAGCGCTTTGAGCGCTTCGGCGATCCCGAAGTTGTCTGTCAATACCTGAGCCATGGTATAAATTTTTTATTTCCCCGTTTTTTGAGGAGCATAAAGTTAGGAAAAAACGGCACTGGTTTTTGGGGCATTCGTCATTGGAAAATCGGGGTGCGACAAAGAGGTGTTTTCAGTCGATGAGGGTTGTTTTTTTCTATTTTCACATCATCTCATCAGTATGATTCGGATTTCAAGAAAAGGCTGTTTTTTCACTCTGGCATTCATCATTGTTCTTTGGTATGGTATCGACCATCTGGGCTTTTTGTCGAAGAGCGAGTTGGCTTCGGGAACTGTCGTCGGAGATTCGGTTACATATACTGCTTATAAAGGAGGCAGCCATCCATGGTTTCACCATCCAGTGATAGAATTCACATTTAAAGGCAGGAGTTTTTCTTTTCCGGCCACAGCATTTTCAAGTTTGAAGTTATATGATGAATGTACGGTACTCTTTGATAAAAAAAGTCCTCCTGACGCCTATGAATATTCATTCGCAGGATATTGGGAATGGGGGCTTATGTGGGTGGTTTTCAGTTTCGGCACCTTGTTATTTATTTTCTTCAGGCTTTTTAAGAAAAATGAAGTACTCGTTTTGACCCCGAAGAAGATTTACATCGGGAAGTCATTTGCGAAAGAGGAATAATCGCCCTTCACCATATTCTATTCCGTGGTTCGTATTTCCCGTTTCGTTCGTAGTTCGTACGGATAAAATACCGGAATCCAGTATTTCACTACCTAAATCCAGTATTTAGATTTGTCGTCTAAATCTACACCCCTATGAATAAAGTATTCTTTACCTGTTCACTTCTGTTGTCGGCAGTGAAACTGTTTTCGCAATGTCCGACCGATTCTGTTTTTACGCTGCACAGTCTCGATGCATCGTCAAATTTCGCTGTGATAAACCAAGTGTGGGTCGATAACGGCAACTTCAGCTTCAATTCTTCATTCACAGGTACCGACACCAGTTACCAGTCCTTCTACAACGCCACCATTCCGCTGATGCAGAATGGATATCATCACTTCGAGATCTTTTGTTTTGAGAACGGACCGAGTTCTGTTGGGGTCTGGTTCGACCTCGACCGGGATCACATCTTTGAACAAAGTGAAATGCTCGGTTATGATTACGATGTTTCGGGGAATGGATACACCAATCTTTATATTCAGCTTCCTGCTGCCATTCTCTCCGATACGATGGATGTTCGTGTGGTTGCCATTTATGATCCTTCCGCAACAGGATTTACATCTTCGGAGTCCTGCAATTTTTTGCCCAGCCAGTGTGGCGAAGTGGAAGATTACAAGGCTTTCGTGAATTGCAACACTTCCAACAACGTGAGCTTCGATCCTTATCCGCAATTGTGTTTCTCACCTACGGTTACACTCACTTCGAACACGTACTTGGGAACGACTTCCTGGTATTCCGACACAACATCTTCCGCCATCTATTCCGGCGATCTGTTCCAGTACACTCCTGTGGGTTTCGACACGGTATTCTACATTCAGAATGTGAACATGAATTGTTCAACTCCTTTTTATCCGATCCATGTTCATTTGCTTCCTTCGCCCGTGGTAGATCTGAGCGCGGCCGATTCCATTTTTGCATGTTCGCCTGTCACGCTCGATGCAGGTCCGCACATGGCGCAATGGTGGAGTACTGGTGGGTATTACCAGACAGAAACACTGTACAATAATTTCAGCGGTTTTGTATTTGTTACAGTGGATGATGGTGGCGGATGCCAGGCGACCGACTCTGTCTGGGTTTCGGTTGATGATGTCTATTACAATGTGATGTATGATCAGTATCCGATCACGTGTTTCGCACCAACGGTATATCTGTATTCAAACACGGTCGTTGGAACTACAAACTGGTATTCCGATACCACCGCTGCATCGGTCTTTACCGGCGATGGATTTCAATACAACCCAACGGGACTTGATACGATCTTCTATATTCAGAATACAAACGGAATATGTTCCACTCCGTTCTATCCTGTAGAAGTTCATTTGATGCCCGCGCCTGTCGTTGATCTGAGCGCGACCGATTCTATTTTTTCCTGTTCACAGGTTGTTCTTGATGCGGGTCAGCACATGAGCATTACATGGAACAACGGAAGTTATGATCAGACCGATACGATCAACGCGCCTTTCGCCGGAATGGTTTCTGTTTTTGTCGATGACGGAACAGGATGTCAGTCG
>DATJEX010000238.1:0-3790 GCA_035496135.1 Bacteroidia bacterium | reverse complement strand
CGAATACGTTCGTCGTTTCAAAAGCAACGAAGAATGCCGGAATAACGATGGCACTTTCAGGATTGGGTGGTGATGAATTATTTGCCGGTTATGACGTTTTCAGGCGTATTTCAAAACTGGAAAAAAGTAAGCTCATGTCCGCGCCACTCTTCATCCGGAAAATGGCGGCTGGTTTTATCAGGACAGCAAAAAGAAATGTCGCTGGCGATAAAATGGCGCTTCTGCTGGAACAGAAGCATGTGGGTTTTGATAATGCGTATCCTGTATCGCGGCAGATCTTTTTGAACGAACAGATGTTCTCTCTTTTCTCCGACGGATATCATCCGGTGACTGCAGTTTGGGATGCGGCACGGAATGCTTCAAAGAAAGCACCGGGAAAAGATCAATTGATCTCCCGTATCTCCATCGCGGAAATTGAAACGTATATGCAGAACGTTCTCCTGCGTGACACAGACCAGATGAGTATGGCGCATGCGCTCGAGGTTCGTGTTCCGTTCCTGGATTATAAACTGGTGGAATATGTGTTGTCACTTCCTGATGAAATGAAATTCCCTTCAACACCGAAAAAACTTCTCGTTGATTCACTCGGCGATCTTCTTCCGCGTGAAATTGTCGATCGGCCGAAAATGGGATTCACTTTTCCATGGAAACACTGGATGAAGAATGAATTGAAGAATTTCTGCGAAGAGCGATTGAAGGATCTGGGGAAAAGAGAACAGTTCGATCCGAAAGGAATTGATGAGCTCTGGAATAAATTCCTGAAAGATGATCCGCGTGTAACGTGGTCACGCATATGGCCGCTCGTGGTCTTGTCGCACTGGCTCGGTAAAAATCACATCAATGACTAAGAAAAGAATTCTCGTGTTCATTGATTGGTTCTATCCCGGCGACAGGGCAGGAGGCCCCATCCGTTCCATCGTGAATATGATCGATCAGCTGGGAGATGAATATGATTTTTCCGTGATCACGAGAAATACAGATTACATGTCGGACAAAGTGTATGATGGGATCAAAAGTGATGAATGGAATAAGGTGGATGGAAATAAACGTGTCTATTATTTTTCCCGTGAAAAACTGACCCGTGAAAATATGGCATCGATCATCGCGAAGGAAAAATTCGATATTGTTTATCTGAATGGAATGTGGTCAATACCATTCACGATCTGGCCACTTCGGACTATTGATAAAAAGAAAACGAAAGTAATTCTTGGTGTAAGAGGAATGCTTGCTCCTTCCGCAATGGCTATACGGTCTGCGAAGAAGAAGATATTCCTGCTCTACGCAAAAGCCCGTGGCTTTTATTCCGGAATTGTTTTTCATGCGACAACAGAACAGGAAGCAGCCGAAGTGAAAGAATATTTCGGGGCATCGGCAGATGTGAGGGTCGCTGCAAATCTTCCGAGAAAAATACGATCAACCCCAAAGCAGCACGCGGTGAAGAATGAAACACTCCGGATCGTCAGTATAGCGCGTATCGCTCCCGAAAAGAATACTCTTTTCGCGATACAAGCGCTTGTTCACCTGGAGTGTAACGTGCTGATGGATCTTTATGGAACGGTATATGATGAAGGATACATGCAGCAATGCAGCGACCTGGTCAGGCATTTACCATCAAATGTGAAAGTGGAATTTCACGATGCTTTGCCTTCGGATAAAATTGAAGAGACCATATCGCGTTATGATCTTCTGTTCCTTCCGAGCAGGGGCGAGAATTTCGGACATGTTATCATAGAAGCCATGCAGGCATCGACTCCCGTTCTTATTTCAGATCGTACACCGTGGAAAGAACTCGAGAAGAAAAAAGCCGGCTGGGAACTGCCGCTGAATGATCCGGAAGTCTTTTCAGAAAAAATAGAACAGATCGCCGCAATGTTTGAGAAGGAGCTGTCCGGATTCCGTGAAGGTGCTTTCGCTCTTGCAAAAAAATACAGTGAGGATCCTTCACTGCTCGAAGCAACCAGGAAACTCTTCTCCTGATCAGCTGTTCTCTTCCGTATTGTACTGCTGGTTCTCCTCCAGCACCGTCATCTTCACCGTTTCAACGCTGTGCTTGAATCTTTTCAGGATGAGAAATTCATATCCCCCGAATTGTTTTTTCTCATTCACTGCCGGAATCCTTCCGAACAGGTAATTCACCAATCCCGAAACAGTTTCGTAATCCTTACTCTCGGGTAAGGCGATCGGCAACACGTCGTTCACGTCGTTGATCGTGGCCATCGCATTCACGATGAATTCACGATCGCTTTTCTTTTCCACCGCCGGTTTCTCCTCGTCGTATTCATCCTGGATCTCACCAACGAGTTCCTCGATCACATCTTCCATCGTCACCAGTCCGGCAATACCGCCGAATTCATTCGTGACGATCGCCATCTGGATATGCAGTGTCTGGAACTCCCGCAGCAGATCGTTGATGCGTTTTGTTTGCGGGATGAAATGCGCCGGGCGAATGATGCCTTCCAGGGAAACGCGATCCATTTTTCCGTGTTTGAGCAAACGCAGCAGATCTTTCGAATAAATGATCCCGATGATGTTGTCGAGTGAATCATGAAACACGGGCATCCTCGAATATCCTTCGTCGATCACTTTGTCGAGGATCTCATTCGGTTCAAGGTCGAGATCGATCGCCGAGATCTTCACGCGCGGTATGAGAATGCTTTTTACATTGCGATCATCAAATTCGAAGACATTCTGGATCAATTCATGTTCCGATTGTTTGATGGCGCCTCCTTCTTCACTTTCGGTAAGCAGCATCCTCAATTCTTCTTCGGTATGAATATCGTCGTCGGTGTTCTTCTTGTGCAACCCGAATAAACGGAGTGTGCCGTTGGTCAGTCCTTTGATGACCCAGATGAACGGAGCGAACAACGTATAGAAAACGCGGAGTGGGATTGCGATGAAAAGAGAAACCTGCAAGGGATAACGAATGGTGGAAAATTTAGGGACCTGTTCGCCGAGCACCATGTGGAAAATGGTAATGATCGCGATCCCCGCAACGAATGAGATCCGCTGGAGCAGGAGATCACCCATCGTGATGTGGAGCTTATCGAAAAGTTTCGTGAGCACTTCCGCCATGTAAGGTTCGCCCACCACACCGAGTGTAAGGCTGCAGACCGTGATCCCGAATTGTGTCGCCGAAAGATACCTGTCGAGATGGCCGAGAATGTGCTGAACAACTTTTGCCTGTGAACTTCCCTGTTTGATCTTGATCTCGATCTGGGAGGAGCGCACTTTGACAATGGAGAATTCCGCCGCGACAAAAAAGGCGTTCAGTAAGATCAGGAATATGATGAAGAGGAGATCAATGCCCATAGAGGCGAAAGAAGAATTTCAGAAGCAAATATACGATAAAGCGGAGGATGCTTCAAGGCTAAGAGCGTATCCGTTTGAACAAGCGGATAAACATGTGGAACGTGAAAAACACCACGACGCCACAAACTGATCCATTATCGCAAACCTTCGCTGAAAAAAAACTGCGGTGCAAATTGTTACCTTTGAAAAATGGAGCATCCGAAGGTGGATCTTTCTTCCTACGACAACAGCTGGTACGATCCGGGAGCATCTTTTCTGAAAAGAGCATTCTGGTACAGGTTCAACTCGGCTTTCTTCTGTTCCCGTTTTCCCTTCATGGGATTCAAACGTTTTTTACTGCGCTCATTCGGCGCGAAAGTCGGCAAAGGAGTGGTCATCAAACCTTCGGTCAACATCAAGTCGCCCTGGTTGCTCGAGATCGGTGATCATACCTGGATCGGAGAAAAAGTTTGGATAGACAACCTTGTGAAAGTCAAGATCG
>DATJEX010000237.1:0-12760 GCA_035496135.1 Bacteroidia bacterium | reverse complement strand
AACTCGGCGATCATTCTTATCTCGCTGTTGTGGATTCGACCGGACATGGTGTTCCCGGTGCGTTATTGAGTCTCATGGGTCAGAATTTATTGAACCAGGCTGTGCACGAACGTCATCTTTCACGTCCATCGGCGATACTCGATTATCTCAACGCGGGAATTCAGCATACACTCAATCAATACAAGAAAGCGGGCGAGTTGCGCGACGGAATGGATATCGCACTTTGTGTGTTCGACAGGGAGATGAGAAAAGTGCAATTCGCCGGTGCGATCAACCCCATGTACATCATCCGCGATGGAATGCTCATCCAGTCGAACGGAAATCGTTTTTCGATCGGATCTTATTTCGATAATAAAATGCGGCCGTTCACCAACCAGGAAACGGAATTGCAGAGCGGTGATATGATCTATTTATTCACGGACGGATATTCGGATCAGTTCGGAGGAAGTGAAGAACGGAAATTGTCATTGCGCAGATTCCGTGAAATTCTTCTCGAGATCCACAAACTGGATGTGGAGGAACAGAAAAAACGGCTGGATGAATATATCCGCAACTGGATGAATGACGGAATTCAAACCGACGACATCTGTGTGATAGGAGTGAGAGTCAAATGATTTACAATTTACGATGTACAATTTTTCTGCTAAAATAATTCTCCGGGTATTTACCGGAAAGCGAAGACTGGTATCACAAAACAAATTGTACATCGTAAATTGTAAATCGTAAACCCCAATGGAGCCGAATATTTTATTTGAGGACAATCACCTTATTGCTATCAATAAGAAACCGGGAGAGATCGTGCAGGCGGACAAGACCGGTGATGCACCAATGGGTGATGCGATCAAGGAATTCCTGAAAAAGAAATACAACAAACCGGGAGAAGTTTTTCTCGGTGTTATCCATCGCCTCGACCGCCCCGTAAGTGGTGTTGTTCTTTTCGCGAAGACCAGTAAGGCATTGGCACGAATGAATGAATTGTTCCGCGACCGCGCGACAAAGAAAATTTATTGGGCAGTGGTCAGCAAGAAACCGGAAAAGGAATCCGGAATTCTTGTGCACTGGCTCAAGAAAAATGAGAAGCTGAATAAATCGTTTGCTTCAGAAAAAGAAGTGAAGGATTCCCTGCGCTGCGAACTCGAATATAAATTACTCGCTTCATCCGATAATTATCATCTCCTGGAGATCATTCCATTGACCGGACGTTCGCACCAGATCCGTGTGCAGCTCGCCACAATGGGTTGCATCATCAAAGGAGATCTGAAATACGGAGCGAAACGTTCCAATCCGGATGGCTCGATTCACCTGCACGCTCGCAAACTGGAATTTACACATCCCGTGAAAAATGAACCGGTGTCGATCGTCGCTGATCCACCGGATGAATCGTTGTGGAATTATTTTAAAAGCAGAACATAGGGAACGAATTGCGAATCACAACGCTCAACTTGCTTCCTGCTTCGGATATACGAATTTCGGATTACTAACATTCAAATCCTGACATCCTGAATCCGTAATGCGCATATTCGGGCAGATTTGTAATTCGTTCCCCTTTTATTTCTGCGCCGACCTTAAGAGGTAAACACAGATCACCGAGAAGATGATGTTGGGAGTCCAGACAGCAAGGCCGATCGGCATGACGCTGGTCTGAGCGAGTGAAATGAAGATCTGCTGCACGAAGATGTAACCGAAACTGAGCGCGAGTCCGAAGCCAAGATGTTTTCCGATCCCGCCGCGTTCTTTCCGGCTTGAAACCGTTACGCCGATGATGGTGAGAATGAACGTTGCGAATGGAGAAGCATTCCTGTTGTGTTTTTCGATCTGGTACACCTGGAGATCGTCAGAGCCTTTGTCTTCTTCGGCCTTGATGAATTTGGTGAGCTCCGAAGTCGTCATACTCTCCTTCTGATTTTCCGCACGGCCGAAATCCTTCGGGCTCAGGTTGAGCGTCGTGTCAAAACTTTTGCCTTTGAACATCACCTGCGATCTGCCCGGCTTCGTGAAATCCCTTCCCCAGTAATCGGTGAAGGTCCATTTGTTCGTGGTGCTGTCGTAATGGATCTCTCGCGCGTATGTTTTCTTTCTCAATTCCTGTCCTTTCAATTCGTCAAGCGTTACAGTGGTTCCGGTGTTCTCCGAATTATCAAAACTCTGCATGTAGAGCGTCACGCCAGGCGAGATCTCGCGGAAAATATTCCTTCCCGAATAAACGTAATTCCGGTCGATGTATTTTTCCATGAACACCATTCTTGTTTTGTTCGCCACCGGAATGAGATAATGATTCAGGAATAAGGAAAGAGAAGCGATGAGCGTCGCGCCGATAAGATAAGGGCGGAGGAATCTTTTGAAACTTACACCCGATGTGAGAATGGCCACGATCTCGGTGCGGGAAGCCATTCGCGAAGTGAAAAAGATGACGGAGATGAAAACGAAGAGCGGGCTGAATTTGTTGACGAAGTAAGGGATGAAATTGAGGTAGTAATCAACAAAGATCTCCCTGTACGTCGGCAGCTTGAAATCCTCGAGCTTTTCGGAAATGTCGAACACGATCACGATGAACATGATGAGCAGGATGGACGTGGCGAATGTCCCGAGGAATTTCTTCAGGATGTACCGATCGAGTTTGGTGAGAAATTTATTCATCCTCAGAGCCGGTTTTCAAGCGCCGGCAGAATTCTTTTTTTCCATTCTGAAAATCCTCCGTCAATGATCTGCTTTCGCGCTTCTTTGACAAGTGCGAGAAAAAAAGCGAGATTGTGAACGGATGCGATCATCGGGCCGAGATATTCTTCGCTGTGAAAGAGATGACGAAGATATGCTTTGGAGTATTGTGAGTCCACAAAAGATGTGCCCGCTTCATCCAGGGCTGAATGATCATCTTTCCATTTTTCATTCTTTATGTTAATGACGCCATTCCATGTATACAGCAAACCGTGTCGCGCATTCCGTGTCGGTAAAACACAATCGAACATGTCGACACCGAGTGAAATGCATTCGATGATATTGGAAGGAGTTCCGACTCCCATGAGGTAACGCGGTTTTTCCTTCGGAAGAATAGAGGTGACGAGATCGGTCAATTCATACATTTCCTCCGCTGGTTCTCCAACGGAAAGTCCGCCGATCGCATTGCCGGGCATGTTCTGTTCCGCAATGAATTCGGCCGAGATCTTCCGGAGATCCTTATGCGTGCTTCCCTGTACGATCGGGAAAAGAGTCTGTGAATAATTGTACTTCGGAGTTGTCTCGTTGAAACGGTTGATGCAGCGCTTCAGCCAGCGGTGTGTCATTTCCATTGAAGATTTCGCGTCGGCGTGCGTGCTCGGATACGAAGTACATTCATCGAAGGCCATGATGATGTCGGCGCCGATGGAACGCTGAACGTCCATGACATTCTCCGGCGTGAACAGATGCTTCGATCCGTCAATGTGCGAAGAGAATTCCACACCTTCTTCTTTCAGCTTCCTGCGGTGATTGAGCGAGTAAACCTGGAAACCGCCACTGTCCGTGAGGATCGGTCCATTCCAGTTGTTGAATTTGTGAAGTCCGCCCGCATGTTCAAGAATGGAAATTCCGGGACGGAGATAAAGATGGTAGGTGTTGCCGAGAATGATCTCCGCTTTGATATCATCTTTCAACTCGCGCTGGTGCACCGCCTTCACTGTGCCGGCAGTTCCGACAGGCATGAAAATAGGCGTGTGGATCACGCCATGATCGGTATGCAGAATTCCTGCCCTTGCTTTCGAATCCGGATCGGTATGTTGCAGTTCAAATTTCAATCCCGTAAAAGTACGGCTTACGCTTCAATCACAACTGCTGATAATGCTCGTGACCTTTCCCACACAGATCCACTGGAGTTCACGCCCGGACGCATCGAATCCGACGTAAACGTAATTCGTATCGCTCATGAACTCGATCATGGTATTGCCGTACGTGCGGCAATTGCGCCAGCCTTTCAGTTCTCTTCTGAGACGCTCAGGCGTGAAAGTTGAATCGATCGCGATACCATCGAACGCGACTAAACCATTGAAGGCGGCATGTGCTTCGGGATCGCTGCGGTCTTCGGCAGTGATGAAGAATTTGATCTCTTCTACATAGGGACCCATTTCTTTCGCCTCGCGCTGCCAGTAACGGATACCGAGATCGTAATTGTCATACATCGCATCCGGGTGCGCATCTCCTTCCACCGAATCGGGTTTTCCGATCGCACGCTGAATGGTCGCCACCTTCCAGTCTTTACTGATGTCGATGTTGTCGATGAAGGCGCCGTCTTTTTCGATGCGGACGGTCATCGGATCTCTCACGACCGACATTCCTGAGAAAAGGAAGATCACCGAACTGGCGAGAAGAAAAAGCGAGAGACGTTTGGTTCCGGACGAGTTCATTTTTTCTGAGGGATTTTGATGGAAGATGAATTTACGTTTGAGCCGGCCTGTTAATCACAACCGCTGATGATGCTGGTCAATTTTCCAACGCAGATCCAGACCAGTTTCGTCTCTGCGTCATTGTATCCAACGAAAATATAATTCTTATCACTCATGTATTCGTACGTGTGCGCGGTATAGGCATTGCACACGCGCCAGTCCGGAATGGATCTTTGCAAACGGGCTGGTGTGAACGTGCTGTCGAGCGCAGTACTGTCGAGCAGAACTACAGCAGGAAAAGCGGAATGAAATGGCGTTTCATCGATGTCCGCGCTCGATGCAATGTAGAATTTCACTTCTTCGAGGTATTTTCCCATCTCCGGTGCACGTCGCTGAAAAAGACGCATGCCGAGTTGCATATAATCATACATGGCATCCGGTTTTCCGTTTCCCTCCGTGTACTCCGGCGCGCCGATCGATCTTTCAACCGTTTTGAATTTCCAGTCTTTGCTGATCAGGTTCTGGTCAATGAAAACATCTTTCTTTCCGATGCGAACACTTTGCGGAATTTGATTTCCCACGCTGCTCATTCCCGAGCACAAAAGGATCGCGCAGGAAGCAACGAGTAAAATGGAGGAACGGGGCTTGATCTGAAAATTCATTTCCGTCGGGAATAAATTGAGCGGTGGATCAGCAGGGCGAGTGATTGGCCATCAATCCGACATCGATCCAGATGAGTTGGTTATCGCTATCGTTGAAGGCGCAATAGATAAAAAGATTGTCGTTATAGAATTCATACCAGTGGCCCATGCTCGGCCCATCACAATGTTTCCAGTTCACAAACTGCGCTTTCAGTTTTTCCGGTGTGGTGTTCTTGCTGATCTTGCCGCTGCCGATCGTGAGCTCTCCGCTGAACATGTTGCGGGGCTGATCGAACCCATTGTCTTCCGGTGTGAACATGAACATGACTTCCTTGATGATGCCCGAAGGTTTTTTGTTGAGCGGTGTCTCGAACATGATCACGCCGAATTTATTGTAGATGTGTACAACATTTCCTGTTTTGGCTGTTCCGGAAATGCTGTCCGCCGTTCCCATGGCAGCTTCGAAATCTTTCAGCGTCCATGAATTGGGGATCAGGCTTCCGTTCACCGCCATTCCGCGGCTGTCGAGTGAAATACTGAGATAAGAGGGTTGTGGCACTACGATCTTGTGCACACTATGGCAGGAGAACAGGAACAGGAAGGACAGGATGACCAGGGGGCGAATCGATCTTTTCATAGGTTGGAGTTGGGACGATTTGACAGGTATCAAAGATACAATTCTGATGATGTTCACAAAGAATAGAGCACACATGGGTAGTGTCTCAGTTTGAATCTTTGAAAAACTTTGTGATCCTTCGTGTCGTTGTGCCTTAGTGGCCTCGGGCTGTATAATATAGTCGAAATCGAGGCCACAAAGACACTAAGTCTCGAAGTTACACTAAGAAAATTCAAACTGAGACTCTACTCACACATGAATTTAACTATTCCCCCCGATGTTAATTTCTTTGTTCAAATCCTCTTGAGCCTCTTCCATACAGGGGAATCCCCACCTGTACCTTTGGAAAGTCCCGTATGCAACAAGTTCTTCACGACCTCTTTCAACACTCTCCCGGCATGATCGTCTTCTGGGTGTTTGTCGGGGCGTTCGTTCTCCATCTTTTCTACTTCTTTTATTTCTGGATTCGGATCTGTTTGCACAAAACAAAAGAGCAGGAAAAGGAATTGCTTCCGGTGTCGGTGGTCATCTGCGCACGGAATGAAGATGACAACCTGGTGGCGAATCTGCCAACCGTACTCACGCAGGATTATCCCGAATTTGAAGTGGTAGTGGTGAACGATTGTTCATTTGATAATACCGGTGATGTGCTGGAGGAATTCGCGAAGAAATATTCCAACCTGAAGATCGTTACCATCAAGGAAGATGAATATTACCAGCACGGAAAAAAAGTCGCGGTGATGATGGGCATCAAAGGAGCGAAGCATGAATGCATGGTGATGACGGATGCTGATTGCAAACCGAATTCAGATCAATGGCTGAAAAATATGGCGGGACATTTTTCAGATGGCGCGGAGATCGTGATCGGGTATGGTCCTTACAGCAGGGAAAAAGGTTTTCTCAATAAACTCATCCGTTTCGACGCGTTTCTCATCGGACTGAATTATCTCTCTTTTTCCCTCGCGCATTGCACCTACATGGGCGTGGGCAGGAATCTCGCTTACCGGAAAAAGCTTTTTTATAAAGTGAAAGGTTTTGCCTCACATTATCATCTTCCTTCGGGCGACGATGATCTGTTCGTGAATGAAGCGGCGACTAAGGACAATACCGCCGTTGAATTGCGCAACAGCAGTTTCTGTCCTTCGGCTGCAAAGAAAACGTTACGCGATTGGTGGTTCCAGAAAAAGAGGCATCTCGAAACGGGAAAACGTTACCGTTTTTCACATAAATTCCTTCTTGCCCTGCAGGTTTTTACCCAATGGATCTTTTTCGCAGGATTTGTAACGGCACTCGTCCTGCATTTTCAGCCTTACGTCGTGCTCGGGGTCTTCCTTTTACGGTTTCTCATACAAATGCTTATCTTTAATTCTGCTATGAAACGGCTGGAGGAACGGGACCTGCTACCTGTCGCTCCACTGATGGAATTGATCCTTTTGATATTCTATCCGGTCATCACCGTCTCACGCATCTTTCAGCGCAAACGCAAATGGAATTGAACCAGGAACAGAACGATAATCTTTCGGAAAAAGCGTTGTATGATTATGCGCTGGTTCGTAAAGCACTTGACCAGGGCGAGCAGAAAGCGTATGCCGAATTGATGGGACGTTACCGCGATTCCGTTTATTACATGCTGCTGAAAATGGTCAACAACAAGGACGATGCGGAAGATCTGACCGTTGAAGCATTCGGCAAAGCATTCAAGCGTCTCAGTCAATACACACCGAATTTCGCTTTCAGTACATGGTTGTTCCGTATCGCGACAAACAACTGTATCGATTTCATTCGCCGCAAAAGAAAAAACACATTCTCCATCGATCAGCCTATGGAAGATGATGAAGGCGGAGAAATGGTGATGGATATCCGTTCCGAAACGCTCGATCCGGAACAGCACATCATGAAGAAGCAGAAAATACTCATGTTGCGCGAACTCGTTGACAAAATGAAACCGCGTTACCGCACACTCATCGAGATGCGTTACTTCCAGGAATTGTCGTACGAAGAGATCGCCGATCAACTCGAGCTTCCATTGGGAACCGTGAAAGCACAACTTTTCCGTGCCCGTGAATTTTTGTATAACGTGTTGAAGAATACACAAGGCAAAATCTGATCTCTGCGAAACCTCAGCGCCTTCGCGCCTTTGCGGCGAAAATTCTTTAGTACTACATTGTTTTGAAAGAGATCCTCCAGTATTTCCCGGAATTAACTCCCGACCAGCAGGAAAAATTTTTCCGCCTGAAAGAACTGTATGAGTTCTGGAATGCGCAGATCAATGTCATTTCGCGCAAGGACATGGATAATTTTTACGTCCATCATGTGCTGCATTCACTCGCCATTGCAAAGATCATTTCCTTCAAGCCCGGGACAGAAGTCCTCGATGTCGGAACCGGTGGTGGATTTCCCGGAATTCCGTTGGCGATCTTATTTCCGGAAGTGAATTTCCATCTCGTGGATTCCATTGGTAAAAAAATAAAAGTGGTGAATGAAGTGGCGAATGAGCTTGGATTGAAAAATGTGAAAGCGGAACACAAACGTGTGGAAGAACTCAAGGGTCAATATGATTTCATCGTTTCCCGTGCGGTCGCTCCGTGGAATGAGATCCACGCGTGGACCGGCAGGTTGCTGAAGCGTGGCGGAAATAACACCTTGAAGAATGGCTGGATCCTTTTGAAAGGTGGCGATCTGACGGAAGAATTATTTTCAGTGAAGAACAGGGCAGAGGCGGAGTTCATTTATGAATTTTTCAAAATGGAATATTTCCTGACGAAGAAAGTGGTTTATATCTCTGGATAAACGAAAATTGATGTCCCGATATGTTCCGTTATTGATCATGTTTGTTGTTTGCGATCTGCACGCGCAACTGATCTCTGATATTCATTTCACTGGAAAAATAAATAATAAGTACAGTGTGGAAGTTGATCTTTCATTTGATTCTGCAGGCGAAGTGAAAGGCATTTACCGTTACGCCGGGAAAAACAGATTCATCGATCTGAGCGGAAAAGCCAGGAGTGATGGAAGCATTGTGTTAGCGGAGAGCCTGGACGGTAATACCGGTTATTGGAATGGGATCATGTTCAGCAATGATTCCATAGCGGGAACCTGGACAAGCGGAGATAAGAAGCGGACGTATCCTTTTTACCTGGTGAATAAGACGGATGGAAATGGCCTGAGTTTAGTTTATTCAGGCGCTGAAGCGAAGAAGTGGTATTATATTTCGAATGATTCATTGTGGTCTTCTGCCCATGAACTGAATCTCCATCTGAAGAAAGATGCGCCGGATACACTTTATAATGGTTCTGTTGAAGTTTCCGGCAGGTTCGCTTTTATGACCGGAGGAGATCAATTGGTGCGCGATCGTATCAATCGTACGCTGATGAATGATTATTTCGATGTGGAAGTCGGCACCTCTTTACCGCCACTCTTTGATTCCCGGTTTATTTCGGACTGCGCACGTAAACACATTGACAGTATTGCTTCATGGGAAGTGACTTTTGATCATAATGATGATGGTTCCGTGAATATTGCGCCTGTTGACGCAAATGAAACATACCAGGCGGATGTAAAATGGAACTGTGGCGGGCTGATCTGTATCGAGGTGTTGAGGGAAGCTTTTTACGGCGGACATGATGAGCTATCCAGGCACACTTACTGCTTCGATTGTCATACAGGTGCGATCATTACACTCGACAACCTGTTCGTTCATGGTTATCAAGCGCCGCTCAAAGAACTTACGTTGAAGGAGACACAGTCATCTGTTGAGACAGATCACGCTCTGTGTGTTTTAGACAGCGACACGCTGATCCCGGTCGGGAATTTTTGCCTGACTACGAATGGATGTCAATTCTATTTTCATCATTATTGGTCGATCGATTGCGAATATTCAGAAGCAGAATTGGAGTGGAGCCAGATCGAAAAGTGGATCGACCCGAAGGGCCCGCTGGGCTGGATGAAAAATTGATCCGGCAGTTTTTTCATTATTGCCTCTCATTCGCGAAAATTTCCAACAAAAAGATGTTTTGCATCCCTTCATCGATGCATCGTACGTCTTTCCTGATGCGTTGCGTTATCCGGGGATAATTGAAAAAAGTTCAGCTTGTTTTTCTTCTGAAAGTTGAAATTTCTTCACGCTAAAAGTTTGCTGTGCGGTTTTTCTCTTCTGAACTTTGTAACGATCAAAATCAAAAGCCATGAAAACAAAAGTTCTGACCTATGCAATGATCCCGCTCTGCATTTTCTTTTTCAACGGATGCATGAATGAAACCGGGACAGGAAGTATCAGAGTTGTACTCAAAGATGCCCCGGCATCTTACCAGCAGGTGAATGTGGAGATACGCCAGGTGAGTGTTCACATGGATGGTGGCCCGTGGATCGATCTGCCAACACAAGCCGGAATTTATGATCTGCTCTTGCTGCAGAATGGAATTGATTCAACGCTTGTGACTTCTGCGCAGCTTCCTGCCGGAACGATCACCCAAATGCGTTTACTGCTCGGATCACACAATACGGTGATGGCAGATAGTGTGCTGTATGACCTGGCGGTTCCAAGTGGTTTGCAGACAGGATTGAAATTGCCTGGCCCGATCACAGTGCCTGGCAATACGTCCATTGTTGTTACGCTTGATTTTGTCGCGAACGAATCGGTCATTGAAACCGGTAACGGAAGCTACCAGCTCAAGCCGGTCATCCGGGTTCAATAACCGACACTTGTTTCATTTCAGGCGACACTTGTTCAAAAGAAGAAATTTTGGTGCAGGACTTGTCGAATTTGGCTCTACCAAACGACAAGAATATGAAAACCTGCATCAAAATTCTCACTGGCCTGCTGATCTTTCTTCCGATCTCATCCTTCGCATATTTCGCGCCTGGTGACATTCTGTACCTGAGCGGATCCATTGACACGTTCAGAATTGAAATGACGCTTCATTTCAACGAACAGTCACAACAATTCGATGGCCATTATCATTATGCGGGAATGAATTCATGGCTGGCGTTGCGCGGAAGTTATGATGAACAGAATAAAGTTGTGCTGGAAGAATTCCCGTATCAGCATAACGTGGTCTGCGACAAGTCAAGCGGAAAATTCACAGGCGATCTTTCCCCGGAAGATATGTTCGTTGGCACCTGGACGAATCCGAAAGGAACGAAGGTTTATCGTTTCACACTCATCCGCGAAGACAAAGGAAATGGAATGAGTTTCAGCGGCGGTTATGATCGCAGCGATAGTACGACCGGTGAGTATACATCCACTGCCGAGATCCATTATGTGCGGCCGTATTCCGACGCGACGCAATTACAGGATCAACTCGACTCATTCATTTTCAATCGCCTTTTTTATCCGGATGGTTTCACCGTGGAGATCAACAGCACGAAGATCAAACCGGTTTACCCGGAATTCACTTCCATCACCAGTGCATATGTGAATGCGAATGCGAGCGCGGAATTCAGTTCGGAGTGGGATGCAGGTGTGGATGTGGTTTGGAACGGAAGCGGTGTCCTGTGCATGTCGAATGGTAATTGGGAATACGCGGGTGGTGCGCACGGAGTTGGATTTTCCGAATTCAATTGTTTCGATCTGAAAACGGGAAAAAAAATTGAAGAAAAAGATATTTTTCTCAAGGGATATGAAGAAACGCTCCGGAGAAAAGCGATCGAACATCTCGATCGGGAAGAGGGGGAACTTTTTCTTCCGAAAGATTCGCTGGAGTTGAACGGGAATTTTTATCTCACACCGGAAGGCATCGGTTATTTCTATAACAGCTACGAGATCACATCCTACGCCGGCGGAACTCCTGAAACTTTCATTCCCTGGTCCGAACTCAATTCACTGATCGATCCGAAAGGCCCGATGGGATGGGTGAAAAAATAATGTGCCAATGTGCTAATGAGACAATTTGCTGATGTATAGAATGAAAAAAATCATCATGATGTTTGTCCTTGGCGTTTCTGTTTGTCATGGTGCTGTCATTGGTAAATATTACCGCGGTATGCTCGGTGCTTCTCAAATTGAAATGACACTTGAGTTTGATACTACCGGAAAAACCGATGGATTCTTTCATGTCATCGGTGTGAACCGGATGAATTATCTGCATGGGAATAATTCGGACAGCACAGGATTGAATTTGACCGATTACCGGTATGAGAGTGCGAAAAAGAAATACGTGGAGTTCGGAAAATTCACCGGGAAGATCGTTGGCGATTCGATCACGGGCGAATGGAAGGGTTATGCGGATACGGAAGGATCGCTTTTCGCTTTGCAACATTCATGTGGAGCAGGAGGAACTGATTTTACCATCGGAAATGTTTCTTCCGATCAGAATTTCAGGAATGGACCAGGGGATGATTGGTGCAGGGAACATTGCGCAATTCAGTATCTCGAATTTGAGATTCCTGATCAGCATCTGTGCGACAGTCTCAATCGTGTCGTTTTCAATTCGCTTATTCCTTATGATTTCAACGATTACCCGTATCACTCCCATTACTCGTATCCTGATTACAGTGATCTCACGACGGAATTCAACCTGAACGCATGGTATAATGGACGTTTTGATGGAATAAGTGGTTGTACAAGTGATGAAGAGAGTGAAATAGTGTGGGATGGATCTGATATTGTTTCCTACTCCGTCAGCGATTTCATTTATTCCGGCGGAGCACACGGACTTGAAGATGTGAAATATGAAAACTTTGTGGCGAGCACAGGAAAGCAGATCACGATCAATGACATTTTTTCAGATGGCTGCGAAGATGCGCTGGATAGAAAAGTGAATGCACACCTGGATAATGATGAAGAGCGGGAACGGGGAGAAGGTTATGCGATCGATAATTTCTTTATCACTCCGGACGGGATCTGTTTTGTCTTCAATGAATATGTGATCGGATGTTACATGGAAGGCATTTCAACTTCTTTCATTCCCTGGTCCGAACTCGATTCACTGATCGATCCGAATGGCCCGATGGGATGGGTGAGGAAATAATTGCCAATTACCAATGACCAATTATCAATTTGACAGATTTAATTGGACATTGGCCATTGGTTAATTGGCCATTGAATCACATGTCTGAGAACTTGTAAGTTTTGTAATGCATCACCCGTAATCCAAGATTAATGGAACTGTGCGCGAATTTTGCGCCGTCCGCATAATTGGTTTGCGTCA
>DATJEX010000236.1:0-3580 GCA_035496135.1 Bacteroidia bacterium | reverse complement strand
TTCCATGAGCGAAGATGAATTCGCGAGATAATCCGGCGCGATCTGCATCACCGTGTCCCGCACATTCACATTGGAATATTTGAGATCGAGCGTGTGATTGATGTAGATCCCCTGGCGGTAATTGAAACGGATGCTTCCCACCGATTCGGCGCGGAGATAATGTTCAGGATCCTTATAGAACTGCAACAGGTTATTTTCCGTCGCGTATGCCACCTCATGTCCACGCGTGTAGGTGTACGTGAACGTCGCTCCAAGCGTTCCCTTTTTGTTGAAAGACGGAATGGCATATTGCCCGCCGAATTGTTCGGAATACCCGAAACGGCAGATGAGCGCGACCGACTCTCTGCGTCCGCGGAAATTATATTTCCAGAGGAAGAATCCATAACTCGCCCGCTGAAAATTATGTCCATTGCGCCACCAGGTATTCACATTCTGTTCCGATACTTCGAAGATCGGTGTGGGCCAGAAATACCAGCGTTCCTTCACATCCACGTTCACTTCGATCGCAGCCATTTGTCCGCGCATCGTATCGGGAAGAACGTGATACGTGATCGTCACAAAATTGAACAGCGAAGTATTCAGCAGATTTTTTTTTGAGCGGTCGCTGAGTGAATGAAAATCCTTTCCGTTGATCGTGTCGCCCGAATGAAACGTCATTTCCCTTTCCATCACGAACTCTTTCGTTTTCTTATTCCCGGAAAAAGAGATCTTCCTGATCTCGTACAAACGCTCGTCGAGCGGAACACTGTCCACGGCGTCGGTAAGTTCAGTACTGATAATGGAATTGATCTTCAGTTTATGACTGGCCGTATCTGTTTGCGCCGATAAATTCCCGCAGGAAAACACCGCACTGAAGAAAATGAAAAAGGAGAAAACGCTTGTATCGCGCAGGGTTTTCATCGCCAGTAAAGGTACGGCAGACCGCACTTTACATATTGATGTAATTCATGAATTCGTCGTAACGTCCCTGCATATCCTGTTCATACGAGCTGTGATGGAAGGTCGCTTTCACTACGTAATTGTAACGGTTGAATGTTTGAACGATGCGTGAAAGATCCTCGCGATTCACTTTCAGCGTTACATCCACTTTATTCGAATCGGGTGTAGCGGCAACATACGCACTCAATATCTTGGCATCATTTCCTTCCACGATCTGCGCGATCTGCGCGAGCGAATAATCGACATTGTTCACTTCGAGAATGAGGATTCCGCCCGGTTCACGTACCGCGGCAAGTTTCGCCAGCTGATCAGCCAGATGAGCAAGCGTGATACTTCCGACAAAATTCCCTTCTTCATCACTCACGGCGATCACATCGAGTGAAAGTTCAGCCATGATCTTGAGCACATCATACGCATGTTGCTGCGGCATGAGATGCGGACGAATGAGCGCGGTCTTTGCTGCACCGATCGTTCCTTCCGCGTCATCCATATCGAACAACTCATCATCGGAGATCATGCCAACGAATCTTTTGCCATCGATAACAGGCAGGTGGGAAACATGGAATTCGTCCATCCATACCAATGCCTTATCGATCGTGTCGCTCACTTTGAGGGGTGGCACTTCATCATTGAGTAATTCTTTGGCGATCATGGCGCAAAGTTATAGGTACTTTTCATATATAACGCATTCCCAATTCGATTGTTACCTTTTTTGGTTAATTGGTTTCTTCCGCACAATAGCTGGCGATTTTCTTTCGAACGTTTCAGCTTACGGTTTTCAGTTATCTGTTAACTGCTCTTTGTTCTTTTGCAACCGGAAAACAGAAAACGGAGAACTGTAAACACTAACTTTGTAAGAGAATGACCCGACTCAGCGTCAACATCAATAAGATCGCAACCCTGCGTAACAGCCGTGGCGGAAACAATCCCGACCTGGTGAAAGTGGCGCTTGATTGCGAACGATTCGGCGCGGAAGGTATCACGGTTCACCCGCGTCCTGATGAAAGACATATCCGTTACGCGGATGTGCGCACACTGCGCCCGCTACTGAAAACAGAATTCAACATCGAGGGAAATCCGCGTGAACCTTCATTCGTGGATCTTGTAATGGAAGTGAAGCCCGACCAGGTGACACTGGTTCCCGATTCGGGAAAACAAATCACTTCCGATCACGGATGGGATACAGTGGCGAATAAGGATTACCTGAAGAACATCATTTCAAAATTCAAAGCGAAAGGGATCCGCACTTCCATCTTCGTGGATCCGAACGTGGCGATGGTAAAAGCTGCGGCGGCGACCGGAACAGACCGTATAGAATTGTACACCGAATCGTACGCGAAGGATTTTGAATTCAGAAGAGAACTCGCGATCGCGCCATTCGTTCTCGCGGCACAGGCGGCGGAAGAAGTTGGTTTGGGTTTGAATGCGGGACATGATCTTTCGCTGGATAATCTGAAATTCTTCTCGGAAAAAATTCCAACGTTGCTGGAAGTTTCCATTGGCCATGCACTTATTTGTGATGCGCTTTATTATGGACTCGAGAATACAGTGATGATGTACAAACGTTGCCTTCGATCATGAGTCTCCCCCAGCTCCTCCCTCCTAACTCCCAGCTTATATGAAATTATTTTTCAGAAAATCCGGAAACGGAAAACCGCTCATCATTCTTCACGGACTCTTCGGCCTTTCCGACAACTGGGCTTCGCTCTCCAAAAAATGGTCGGAGCATTTTACGGTTTACGCTGTTGATCTGCGTAACCACGGACAATCGCCGCATTCTGATCAATGGAAATACTGGATCATGGCGGAAGATGTGCTTGAACTCATATATTCTGAAAAACTGGATAAAGTGAATCTGCTCGGCCATTCGATGGGCGGAAAAGTGGGAATGCGTTTGGCACTCGATGCGCCGGAAGTGATGGACAAACTTATCGTATCTGACATCGCACCAAAAAAATACCCGGTGCACAACCAGGATGTGGTGAACGCATTGCTGAGTGTGAAACCGGAAAAGATCGCTTCGAGAAAAGAGGCGGAAGAAATTCTTTCGAAGAAGATCAAAGACAACGGAACGATACAATTCCTTCTGAAAAATCTTTACTGGAAAGAAGAGGGAGAAAATAAATCACTCGCCTGGCGATTCAATCTTCCCGTGATCGCGAAAAATCTTCCTGTCGTTTCCGATGCGACTGATTCTCCTGCTCCATCGGACATTGAAACACTTTTTCTCCGCGGCGAAAAATCGGATTACATAGAGAAACCGGATGAGGCGGAGATCAAAACTGTTTTCCCGAGAGCGACCATTCAAACCATAAAAGATGCAGGTCACTGGATCCATGCCGATCGGCCGGAAGAGATGTACCATGCGGTGATGAAGTTTTTGATGTAGACTGATGCTGAATTCTACTGTACGAACTACGAAATGGGCGAAGTACGAAGTGCCAATAAATTACGAAATGTGAATGTTAGTTCGATTTCGTCATCATTTCTACTTTCGTACTTGTAAGTTCAAGTGATAAGTGCAATTTTTTCTGAGAAGACTTGGTTAGGTGTTTTGTAGTTGAATTTTCTTACTGGTCGATTATTGAGTTTGTTTTCTACGGCTCTTATTTGTTGATCGCTCACCAATGCAAGATTAGTC
>DATJEX010000235.1:0-2733 GCA_035496135.1 Bacteroidia bacterium | reverse complement strand
CCGCCTGGGAATGCCAATTCGGAAACGATCGTTCCGCCAATACCTGAGCCGCCAAGACCGCAGATGAGCACATGCTGAACACTGCTTTTATCACCCGTAAGTTTTGCCGTTCTTCCGATAGCGAGCGCTTCCTTCAGCTGCGTGGGGAACTGCTCAACAAGTTCTTTCATTTCCATTCTTGAGAAATTGGAAGGCGAAGTTACTAAAGGAAAAGTTAACGGCTATGAAGTGGAGCACGTACTGCGTTAAGAAGTAATAAGCCGGGCTTCCCCCATAACTTATTCGATCGAGCTCTGGCGTTGCTTTGCAGCATCAAGAACCTTGGTCTGATCGTCTATCTCCGCCTGTTTTTTCTTCTGGGCGTCTTCGTTCGCGGCAATATCATCCTGTGCTTTTTTGATCTTGGCCTGCCAGTCAGCGATATCGTCGTTCAGATCCTTATTCTTCTTCACCAGGTCCGATTGCTCATCCTTCAGCGCATCGAGTTTCTTCTGTTCCGCTTTTACAATGGCGTCCATTCCGCTTTTTGACATTTCGGTGGCGAAATCCTTCACCAGTTTTTCTGCAGCTTTATAGGAATCTGTATTGGAAGAAGTGAGCCATGTTTCACCCAGCAGGAATCCGACAATGAAAGTCACCTGGTGGTCATCACTTCCTTTTTCAGCGCGTGCATACACGTCGCAGGTATTTTCACTGATGGTTTTGATGAGTGCATTATCCGCGAAAACCTCATCACTGCCGCTTGTCTTTCCGTCAAAACCTTTCATTTTCGAACGCCATTCCTTCATGATATCATCGATACTGGCATCGTAAACGGTAACGACCAGGCAATTGTGGCTGCCGCCGTTGATGGTCATGTTTTTTTCATCGACCGAGATCTTCAGCTTCTGGGCCGGAAGAGCAACTGCGATCAATGCTACTAGAGCGGAGAGTAGGATCTTTTTCATAGAGTTGAAGATTGATGTGTGTGATATGGTATCTCAAAAGGTACGCCAAAAAATGGAAGATGGAAAAAGGAAGATGGAAGAAAGATTTAAGGGGAAGCAGCACGAATGCCCCTCCGGAACAAAGGATCAAAAACTATTGATTAAGAGATCTTTCCTCCTTCCTCCATCCTCCCTGTTCCTTGTGTTCGTCCACTTCGGAAACACCGCCCGATACGATGAATTTCATTGCTTCTGCAGCGGGAATGTTCAGGTCTTTCACGTTTTCTCTCGGAACGATCAGCAGCCGGCCCGAAATAGAATAGGACATAGGAATGTACACGGCCACGAATTCTTTCGCCAATCCAAGTTCATGAAGATCTTCGTCCGTGATGAAACCGATCTCCCGTATTTCCGCTTCCCTGTTGGTGGTCACCAGCACCGGGTGATTGAATCGCTTATTGTTGCCGATGAAGGCCGTGGTGAAATCCTTTACCGGCGAATAAATGTGCTTGATGAAAGGGATCCGCTCAATGATCTTTCCGGATTCTTCGAGGAAGAATTTCGCGATCACGTTCGAAGTGAAAAGCCCGACAATGAGAATAAGCAGCAGGATGACCACGAGGACGATGAACGGATCCACGTACGGATTCACGATCACCTGCATTTTTGAAAAGAGATCCCTGAACCAATCGAACAATTTATAGAGGACAAAAATCGTGATGGTTGCCGGAACAAGCACAATGAGTCCCTGGACAAAATAACGTACGATGCTTTTCATAGGCTAAAATTACAATGAAATGCGCTGTGAAGACCAGTTCGCGGCTCAGTTTGAATCGCCGCACATGCCTGTGTCAGGTTATAAAACACTGACACCACTTCAAACTGAACCACTCATAAAGATCAGTTCGCGAGAACGCGGAAAAGTACCGGCCTCGAAGGAGTGGCGTCATTCACAAATGGCGCGGTCTGCAGGTTGAGCAGATACGTTCCGTCATAAACCGTATTCGGAACGTAAATGAATTCAGTAATGGTCCGCTGGAATTGCGTGTTGTGCGGATATTCCCAGAAGGCGTGATGCGCGAGTAACTTTCCGCCATCCACTTCCTTGTCCACCGAAGGAAGATCGATGAGCAGGTGGTCGATCTTTTTTTCGGCGAGAAATTTCGCGGCGCTTTCTTCGAGATACGGCGGATCGGTGTTCGACCAGTTCATGGAAAGTTTGGCGTCTGAATTCGCGACGGTGCGGAGAACAACGGCCTGCACGTCTTTTGCTTCGAGCAGCATTTCCAGTTGCTTTCTCCGGATGATGAAATCACCTTCCGGTGTTTGATCAGGAAGAACGGTGATGAGTTCGGCAAGAAAAAAATAATTCTTCAGATGCTCATTCACATTGTAGATCTCCTTCGCGATGTGGCCCACGCATTCGGTGTGCGTACCATGCGCGTGCGGATTGAAAAAGATATTCCTGAAATTGACAGAGCCACCCTGTTTCACTTCCCCGATCCAGTCGCCATTGCGTACCGGCTCGAATCGCATCGGTTCGGCATACCATGCCCGTGCGCTTTTTTCCGACATCGGGATCGAGATATCGATCGGCGAGGAGAAATCGACGCGGAATGTTTTTCCTTTCAGTGAAATGGTAGCGATCATGGATCCAGGTTGGCTGTGTAAAAATACGATTCTAATCGGGGAATGACATCGAACAGAAAGGAAGCAGAGCGTCCGTTTGCGCCGGCGCGCCGGCCTGTGTCGGGTGATAACACCGCGACACCACGCAAACGGATGCGCGGCCACAAACGTTTTCAGA
>DATJEX010000234.1:0-4118 GCA_035496135.1 Bacteroidia bacterium | reverse complement strand
GTTCCCTCAGCAAATAATTGCACCTGATGGCGGAGAAAAAATATCCCACTGTTTTCGCGACCGTAGATGTGGTGATCCGCAAAAACGGGAAAATTCTCCTCGGAAGAAAACCTACTCAGCAGAAATTCCGTTTCCCGGGCGGATTCGCCGATCCGGCGCTCGACAATTCCTATGAAGATTCGGCAAAACGTGAAGCGAAGGAAGAAACATCGCTGGATGTGCACGAAGTGAAGTACCTGGGTTCTTCAAGAATTGACGATCCACGTTATCGCGGAACGGAAGATTGCATCATCACGCATTTGTTTCTCACGGAAAATTTCTCGGGCAATGAAAAGGCGGCGGATGATATCGCGGAGATCAAATGGTTTGAAGAAAGTTTGTTGACTGAAAATGATTTTGTGGATGAGCATCATGTGTTGTGGAAACTTTATAAGAGTTCTGTTGCCTGACAGATTTTTGCGCCGAATGTTTCAAAAAAACACTACTTCATCGCTTTCCCGAAACCGAAATGCCAGCCGAAACGGATATAAAAATTATTCGTGTTGGCGTGAACATAGCGGACAGCAGCGTCAGTCTCCAGATCTGACAACGGAATATTGACATCATTATAAGTGACGGAAGACAAGCGGAGATTACCGGCAAGAAATTCATAGCCGCCACCGAATGAAAATTTCCCGCTGCGGGTGAACCATTCATATTCCGCCATGAATTTTGCACCGGCAGCGTATTTGTAGCGATAAACTTCATGCGATCTTCCTGGAATGGCGGAAAAATCGGCATCGATAATACTGGAAACGAAATTGACCATTCCTGTCCCGATATTGAAGTGACTCCGTTTTCTTTTTCCTGCAAACAGGATGTAGCGAAATTCGGCGTTCAGCATGGTCTTATCGAAATAGACGCTGCCATTGTTGATCGGCGGAATACTTACTGATTCCTGGAATCCAAGGATCGCCGCAACATCGAAATGTTTTTTCCAGGTATATCCGGCACCCAATCCCAATCTGGGAAAACCACCGCCTTCATAAATGATCACATCATTACCGTAATTGGTAATAATTCCGGTATACAAAAATTTATTTCCGCTGCCCGTGCCATTCTCGAGCACCAGATGAAACGAACGGTCTTTTTTCAAGGTGTCCTGTCCCGGACAAGTGCCGGAGAATATGATCGCCGCGATCAATAAGACGAATCTCTGCATGCTCAAAAAAAAGACATTGCAGGAAAATTTCTATTGATGAAAAACAGAATGAAAACTGACTGAAATCAATCCAGCGATCCAGGTTACTTCTTCGCTAAGCAGTAATAATTATTGCCCGTTCGTTCCGCTCGATCCATCACCAACAGAGAACTGGTAGTAATGCGGATTCATGCTCATCACCGGAATACGTGAATGATTGATGATATGTTTGAATGCAGTGCCCAGTAAACCTTTTCCGACGTGCGATTCATGATCGGTCATGGTCACTACCAGGTCGGCATCCACCATTCCGCCGTATTTCAAGACTTCGACCGCTTCATTTTCCGCTTCCAGGTTGCGTGTCTGGAATTCCACTCCTTCTTTTTTTGCGAGCTGTTCCACCTGCCCGAGGATCATCTGGAGTTTTTTATATCCATTATCACGGTTGTGGTCAATGAATCCGAGAATATGGAGTTTCGCTTTGCAGGCCGAAGCAAGTTTCACCGCCGCTTCCACTTTTTCCCTCGAATGACGGGAGCGATCGATCGGCAGCACGATATTCTTGATCCCTGTTTTTTTCTTTCCGTCGTTTATCGTGATCACCGGAACCGATGAGAGGTGCGCCACTTTGTTGGCATTGCTTCCCGCGAAATATTCGTGGAATCCGCTTGCACCATGTGTTCCCATCACGATGAGATCGGCATTTTCTTCTTCTGCCCATTCCACGATCTTCGCCGCGGGTTTGCCATGCACGAGCACTTTCTTCACCGGCACAGAAAACTCCTTGCTGGTTTTTGCCGCGAGCTCTCCCAGTTTTTTGTTCACGATCTCTTCGATCTCCGCTTTGTTCGTGATGCGCAATGCTTTATCCGGAACATCAAAATGATATTCGTTTGTATGCAGTGCGTGCATCAGGATCAGTTCGGCATTGTTGTTCTGCGCGATCTCACCGGCATTCCGCAACGCCTGTTCACTGGTCTTTGAAAAATCGATCGGTACAAGGATCTTACGGAGGTTAAAACTCATGGCTTTTGAATTTTGTTTTTCAAAAGTACCAGTGGCTCATCATTCGCAACATGACGGAATGCAACCGGAAAAGTGACAATGGACAGAAAAAGGGGAGAATTCGCCATGACAGGCTGAAAACAGCCTGTATCTTTCCGCCCCATCCTGCATTAGGAGACCATGAAAAAGACACTCTACATCACCTCGGCGATCTCGGCATTCATCATTCTTGCCGGATCATTATTCAAAGTGCAGCACTGGCCCGGTGCCAACATTATGTTCATCGGGGGAACTATGCTCATGGTGTTCATCTTCGCGCCGCTGCTGAGTATTCTCTCGTTGCGCGACAGGAAGAACAATTTTGATGTCGCAGCCAATGTGACCGGCATGGCGGCCACGTTGTTTCTTATTCTCGCCTGTGCCGGGAAGATCCTCCGGATGCCCGGTACCAGCATCCTGATGGTACTCTTTCTGTTTCTACTTGCGCTGTTCATTGCTGCCGGTGTAATCAAAATGCTGCGCTCGCCGGATACGAATCTCCGTTACGGGCTGGTAGCCTTCATGCTTTCCTGTACCGGATCGTTCATGATGCTGGTGTCGTTTCATACGATGTGAGGGATCTCAAAACTCCATCGTTTTTTCCGTTTCATAGCCCACCGATTAATCGGTGGGCTATGAAACGGAAAAGAGGAAACGTAGTGATCAAATATCAGGCTCTGCAAAACAACAGAGGTTCCTCCGGATTCTCCGCGTGATGTTCTTTTTGCCTGCTGATGTACCGATAGATCCCATCGAAGTCTTTTTCAGTGACCGAATATGCGGCATATCCTTTTTGCCATGCAAATCGTTCGGGAACCACTGCTTCACTGTTGATGTAGTGCGAACTTCCGCCTTTGACCTGCCGGATAACTTCCGCAATCGATCTCTTCTGCGAAAGAAGGAACAATGCGTGAACGTGATCAGCTGTACCATTAATGATGCTGGCAGGACTTCCGGAAAATCTGAATTCCTCATGAAGCTGTGCGTAGATCAGTTTCTCTGCTTCAGGCGTGATGATAGCTTCCCTGTCTTTGGTTGACCAGATCGCGTGGATCCAGACTCTGAAATATGAATGTGACATAAAAAATAAATAATGACATAAATAAAAATGTAAGGGCGCAAATGTATAATATTTTCAATTCATGAGATCGCGGCGGAAATATTTTTTCCAATTGTACATTATCTCTCATCCGTACCGATTATAGCCCACCGATTAATCGGTGGGCTATAATCGGTGGGCTATGATCGGTGAGATGAACGGTGGGACCAATCAATAATCAATTTCCACCTCCACCATCTTCGTCTCTGCACCGCTCTTCATCACTGCTTTTATGCGGTAGAGGTAAGTATTCCCCACATAGCACGTGTGATCGGAAACAGAAGTTGTATTTCCATCGAGCGTTTTCCAAGAGCGGAGCTGCTCTCCTTTTTTCGCGCGGTAAATGATGTAACGATCCACTTTTCCGGTTGGGGGAGACCAGGAGAGATCGACTTTGCGGTTGAGCGTGTCGACTTTCGCCGTGAATTGTTGTAACGCGGGAATGACGCGCGGAGCGAAAGTGATGGAAGGAAAATCTGTTATCGTTCTGTTGCCGGAACTGTCGGTAAGGAGAATGGAGTAGGTGTAACTGTTTTCCGCGGTGATGGAAGTGTCGGTGAAATGCGAGAGTGAATCGTTGGGTGACGTGAGAATTGTCTTTTTTGTTTTTCCATCGGAGCGGATCAATTCCCTTTTCATCACGTCGTCACTCGATGAATTTCTCCATTGTAGAATGATCGAACTGTCGGTGAAATATTCATTGATGACGACAGCAGCCACGGGCGCGATCCTGTCGGGACGTTTCAGTTTGCAGAGCGGGGAATTTTTCGAATTGTTGTACATGTGATCGACACT
>DATJEX010000233.1:0-3843 GCA_035496135.1 Bacteroidia bacterium | reverse complement strand
TACCAATTTATCAATTACCAATGCCCAATTGGCCATTGATAAATTGGTAATTGGTAATTCCGTAATTTGTCATTATCGGGAAAACCGAAGAGCCTTTAATAGCGTAAATAGCTGCATGAAGAAATTGCTCTTATTCCCGTTAGCACTCGTTTTCCTGAATTGTCGGAACGAATCAAAGAATATGATCGCTGATAAAACTTCTGTCCGATATGTCGCGCTTGGCGATTCCTACACAATTTGCGAAGGAGCGACGCAGGATGAATCGTGGCCGCTGATCATGTCACAAAATATTTCAGCAAAAGGAACAGCTGTTGAATTAATCGCCAATCCTTCGCGCACAGGATGGACGACACAGAATCTCATCGATCGCGAACTTTCGGTGTTTGACGATTCGAAAGCGGATGCCACCACTCTTCTCATTGGTGTGAATGATTGGGTGCAGGGAATTGACAAAGCGACCTTCACCAAAAATCTGAAGTACATCCTCGATCATCTCCAGTCCAAACTTGCCGACAAAAAGAAAATTCTGCTCATCACGATTCCCGATTTTGGCGTCACACCCACCGGAGCGATGTATTCCGGCGGAAGAGATATTTCAAAAGGCATCGCGGAATTCAACGACGTGATCAAAGCGGAAGCCACGGCGAGAAGCCTTCCCATCGTCGACATTTTTGAAGTTTCGAAAGACATGGGGAAAGACGCGACACTGATTGCGAATGACGGACTTCATCCATCGGCGAAGGAATACGCGATCTGGGAGAAGATGATAGAACCGGAGTTTGAACGAATGATCGCCGCTGGTGAATGAGCGTTCACTATTCGGGACGAGCAAGGAGGATGGAGGAAGGAAGAAGGATCATATACTACTGGCGGGCCGGATAGATCCAGTCATTTTCCAATCTCCTTCTTCCATCTTCCTTCATCCTTGCTCTAATCACCCTGGAGGCTCTTCTGCAGCGACGTCGTGCGGTGCTGAATACTTTCCATCTTGTCAATGATTTCTTTGGATACACCAGGATCAATGTATCCTAATTTCTCCGCGATGATCAACTGGGTAATCACTTCGCAGGAAGAACCGATGGACATGCCGAGAAAATTAGCGAAATCCTTATTCGTATTTCTTCCGGAGCCTTCAGCAATGTTGGACGCAACCGATACTGCAGCTTTTCTTACCTGGTGCGTCAGCCCGAATTTTTCTTCAGGCGGGAAAGGACTTGATGCTTTGTAGATCTCAATGGTAAGATCAATACTTTCTTTCCAGATGGCCAAATTCTTGTAATTGTGTTTCATAAATCATACATATAAAAATTAATAAGGCCGCAAACGTACTTAAAATATTTTAACCTCCAAATCCTTTTTTTCCATCCTCCATCTTCCATCTTCCTTGTTCTATCTTTATAGCATGATTAGTCGACATTTCGAACTCGAGCCACTGGAAGAAGATTACCGTAAATTGACCACACAGAACGATAAGGCTGCCGCGGCGCGGATATTTCATTTCATGCGAACGATCCGTTACGAACTTCAGAATAAAAATGAAGTTGTGTTCGAATACCGCAGCGGTTTTCCCGAACCGATGGTCATGCGCATCCTGAAAACAGAAAAGGATCTTGACCGATGGATCGAAACGAGATTCATCCGCCTCGCTGAATTCATTTGAGCATTTTCCTTTTCCATTCTCCATTCTCCATTCTCCATTCTCCATTCTCCATTCTCCATTCTCAATTCTCCATTCTCAATTCCCCATTTCCGGAAATCGAAGTAAAATCGCCGACCGACTACGGGAAAATACGCTGCATCGAATTTTCATTCGAAGAACGATTCACGATTTTTATTTTTCGTTAACAAAACTGCGTCCTGTCGTTATTACAACGAGAAAGATCAGCGAAAAAGTTCGCAGTGGATGATATTGTTTGTTCCGCTCTTTACATCATGACAATTTTTCACGGAGGATCTAATCTTAAAACCACCTACACATGAAAAAATCCTACTTCATATGTCTCGTGCTATTGATAGTCAATTGCACCTGGCTCGTGGCACAGCAGGATACCACAAAGAATGCCCAGGAACGGGTCATCAGCGGACGTGTAACTTCTTCTACCGGCGAATCATTACCGGGAGTCGCGGTACACGTAAAAGGCCTCTTCATCGGAACTTCGACTGATACCAGCGGGCATTATACGCTCACTGTTCCTGCCGCTTCAAAGATCATTGTCTTCACTTATGTCGGAATGCTGCAACAGGAGATCACGCTCAATGGCGAGAACGTGATCAACGTTGTGATGGCACCCGACCAGATGCAATTGGGTGAAGTGGTGATCACCGCACTCGGAATTCCAAATGCGAAACAAAGCATCGGATATTCCACGCAGGAGATCAGCTCCGATCAACTCACGATGGGCGGACAAACGGATGTGATGAATGGCGTGGCTGCAAAAACAGCAGGCGTCCAGGTCATCAGTTCATCCGGAACTCCGGGAAGTTCGGTGTATGTAAAAGCGAGAGGAACCACTTCGCTGCTCGGCGATAACCAACTGCTGATCGTCGTAGATGGAGTGCCGCTCGCCAACACCTTTCAACCGAGCGGAAATCCGGATGATGCGGGAAACAATCTTCTCGCGAACGTTCCATTCTCCAATCGCGGAATTGATATCAATCCATACGATATAGAATCAGTCACTATTCTCAAAGGCCCGGCCGCTACCGCACTTTATGGAATCAGCGCGTCGAACGGAGCCATGCTCATCACCACTAAAAAAGGAACAACCACCGAAGGAAAATCATTTCACGTGCTTTTCAATTCTTCGGCGAGTGTTGATGTGGTGAACCGTTTACCGGAATTGCAGAACACATTTCTGCAGGGCTCTCATGGAAGTTACCGCGGACCTGAAACAGGCGCTTCCGGATCGTGGGGCCCGAATGCCGATACGATGTTCTGGGATGGTGATGCAACTTATCAATATGATACACACGGACATCTCGTCGGACAAAGCGATCCGACGGCGAAAGAAAAATTCGTTCCGTATGATAATCTCAAACAATTCTTCCGTCCGGGATATACCTACAGTAATTCCATTTCACTCACCGGCGGAAGCCAATTCTCTTCTTTCTGGGTTTCTTATTCCAATCTTTCGCAAACCGGAATTGTTCCGTTGAGTGATTTCAAACGGAACACCGTGCGTGTGAGCGGAACATCGGCGCTTTCTTCGAAATTCAGTTTATCCGCTTCCATGAGTTACGTGAATTCGGGAGGAAGACGAGTACAGCAGGGCTCCAATCTTTCGGGATTGATGCTCGACCTCACCCGCACGCCAGTGTCATTCGACAACTCGAACGGAAGTGACGATCCGGAAGATCCGAAAGCATATATGTTTGATGACGGAACGCAGAGAAATTATCGCGGAGGCGGAGGTTATGATAACCCGTACTGGACCATCAACAAGAATCCGTTCAATGATGATGTGAACCGTGTATTCGGTTATACCGAACTCTCTTACGATCCGATCACCTGGCTCAGTTTCAAATACCGTGTCGGAACAGACATGTACACCGATCGGCGCAAACAGGCTTTCGATATTTATTCAAGAGCCGCGCCAGCCGGACAGATCTTCCAGGATAATTATTTCTATCGGCACTTCAACTCCGATGTTTTCCTCATCGCCGAAAAACCGCTGGGCGAAAACATGAACGGATCACTCACGCTTGGAAATAACATCTACAGTCAATACTTCCAGCAGTTGTATGTGGAAGGGGACGGATTGCAGATCCCGGGATTCTATAATATGATCAACGCATCAACGATCCTTACGCGTGAAAATGTAACACAGCGAAGATCGTACGCTT
>DATJEX010000232.1:0-8924 GCA_035496135.1 Bacteroidia bacterium | reverse complement strand
CCACACTGCACCTTGATAATCTCAAGCTGGTGAAATTTCAATAATGAACAAGAATTTACAGGTTGCGAAATATGTGCTGAGCGATTCTGTGGCGGCGGCAGCATCCTGGTTTCTCTTTTATTCCTACCGTAAAGTTTCCATCGAATCCGTGAAATACGGGATACACGTTCCTGTTCTGCTCGATCATAAATTCTGGGAAGGACTCGTCGGTATCACGATCTTCTGGATCTGTTTTTACGCACTCACGGGAACGTACCGCAACATTTACCGCAAATCGCGATTGAAAGAATTCGGAACGACCATGCTGCATTCCCTGATCGGCGTGCTGGTGATCTTCTTCGTGTTGCTGCTCGACGATACAGTGATCTCCTATCGCACGTATTACATGACCACGCTCGTGCTGCTCGGTACGCATTTTCTTTTTACGGCTACTGGCCGACTCATCCTCTCTTCTATCACCAACAGCAGGATCAGGAACCGGCGATATGGTTTCAGTACGATCCTCATTGGCAGTAATGCGAATGCACTCAAACTTTACAGCGAACTCGAGAACCAGAAAAAATCGTGGGGAAATAAATTCCTCGGATTTGTTCACGTCGATCAGAAGAACGGTTATTCGAAAGAACTGAAAGAACAGATCCCGCATCTCGGGGAAGTCGAAAGCCTCAACCGGATCATTCAGCAGAACAAAGCGGAGGAAGTCATCATCGCCATTGAATCTTCGGAACACGATCGTTTGAACAATATCATCAACATGGTGACGAACACGAACGTGCTCATCAAGATCGTTCCCGACATGTATGATATTCTTTCGGGCCAGGTGAAAATGAGTTCGATCTACGGCGCACCGCTCATTGAAGTGAACCGCGAGATCATGCCCGCGTGGCAGCAGTCGCTCAAGCGCGCGATCGACATCTGCGCAAGCCTGTTCGCGCTCACGATCCTTTCTCCCGTTTACATTTTCGTCGCCTGTGCCGTGAAATTTTCTTCACGCGGCCCGATCTTCTATTCACACGAACGGATCGGTTTGCACGGAAAACCTTTCATGATCCACAAATTCCGGTCGATGGTGATGGACGCCGAGAAGAATGGTCCTGCGCTATCGAGCAAATTCGATCCGCGCATCACGCCATTCGGAAGATTCATGCGCAAGACACGCCTCGACGAATTACCGCAATTCTACAACGTGCTCATCGGCGAAATGTCGATCGTTGGACCGCGTCCGGAACGGCAATTCTTCATTGATCAATTGATAAAAGTCGCGCCGCACTATCGTCACCTTCACAAAGTGAAACCCGGAATTACTTCCTGGGGACAGGTGAAATACGGTTACGCGGAAAATGTGGAGCAGATGATCGAGCGATTGAAATACGATCTGCTGTACATCGAGAACATGTCGCTGTATGTTGATTTCAAGATCATGATCTATACAGTGCTGATCGTATTTCAAGGTCGCGGGAAATAATTACCAATTACGCAATTACCAATGACCAATTGGGTCAGAACCATGAATTCTGACTGTGGTCTCTTTATGAAGATAATTGGTCATTGGTAATTGTGTAATTGGTCATTTGCTAACTTTGTCGCAAATAAAATTCTAATGAAAAACATTACTGTTATCGGATCAGGCACAATGGGAAACGGCATCGCGCACGTTTTCGCCCAGCATGGATACAACGTCACACTCGTCGATATTTCGAAAGAAGCGCTTGACCGCGGAATAAATACGATCACCAAAAATCTCGATCGCCAGGTGGCGAAAGGAACATTGAGCGAGGCGGATAAAGCGGCGACTCTTTCACGCATAACTCCAACGACCGACCTCGCTTCCGGTGTGAAGAATGCTGACCTCGTGGTGGAAGCAGCTACGGAGAATGTGGATCTCAAACTGAAAATTTTCAAAGACATTGACGCGAATACTCCGGCGAATGCGATCCTTGCTTCCAACACTTCTTCCATTTCGATCACAAAAATCGCCGCGGTGACGAAACGTCCGGCACAAGTGATCGGCATGCATTTCATGAATCCGGTTCCGATCATGAAACTCGTGGAAGTGATCCGCGGATATTCGACAAGTGATGAAGTGACGAACGCTACAATGGATCTCTCACGCAAACTGGAAAAAGTTCCGGTGGAAGTGAATGATTACCCGGGATTCGTCGCGAATAAAATTCTCATGCCGATGATCAATGAAGCGATCATCACGTTGCATGAAGGAACAGCGGGTGTTGAAGAAATTGATACGGTGATGAAACTGGGAATGGGGCACCCGATGGGCCCGCTCCGTCTCGCCGATTTCATCGGACTTGATGTTTGTCTTGCTATTCTGCGAGTGCTGCAGGACGGTTACGGCAATCCAAAATACGCTCCCTGTCCATTGCTCGTGAATATGGTCACTGCGGGACATCTCGGTGATAAATCCAAAAAAGGATTTTACGATTACGCCGATCCGAAGAATCCGGTCGTATCGGAGCGATTCAGAAAAAAGGAATTGGTGTAGCGTACTAACTACGGACAAGATCCGAAAGTACGAACCACTAAAGTTCTAAAGCACTATTTTATTATTGACGCATTCGTGGTTCCGCGATTCGTATTTTCGGATCTTGTCCGTAGTTCGTACCCCCAAAGCAACAATGGAATGAACTATAAAAAAAGTAATCCCGCTAAAGTTTTAAAGCTTTATTTTATCATCGAATGATTCGCGATTCCGCGATTCGTAGTTTCGGATTTGATTCGCAGTTCGTCCCCACTGAAGAACTATGGAATGAACTATAAAAAAAGTAATCCCGCCGGAGTTAACCAGCGGGATCCTTTATTTTCAATTGCGTTGAACGCTTAGTGCTGCATGGTATCGAGCATGTTTCCGATTGCGTCGAGTGCATCAGCTGCATCGTTGTGCATGCCTTGTGCAGTGTGAACAGACCAGATAGTTGTAACAGCTGTTACAACAGCGATGATTCCAATGATCAATCCTCCGAGAGCAAGACCATTTTTCTGTCCGGCAGCTTTGGATTTGTTCATTCCCATGAAGCTGAGAACTGTTGCAATAACACAGTAAACCGCCCAGCCGATCGCAAGGCCCATTCCGCCTCCATTAAATCCGGCATCAGCAACGGCAACGAACCATACGATGCCTCCACCGATAAGGGCAACGAGTGCAAGAATGAATCCAGTGAGTCCAAGGCCTTTACCTGGGTTTGGAGTGTTTGATTGTTCCATAGTAATTGTAGGTTTTTTAGGTTTTTCCGGAGTTCTCCCCCGGAGTGGTTTTGTTAAGGAGCAAAAAAAGAGTATTTCCGCCGGATTTCAAACACTCCCTTCTGCAAATTATTAACACTGTTACTAATTGATTTTCATGTGATTGATCACAATTTGTAGATTCACCGATCCGGCTTGAAAGAATCGGACATCGTTGCGACGACAAAAACTTCCATTCAGTGAATCAACAGGACAAAGATGCGGCGCTATGGAAACAGGCGCAAAACATTCTGAATACGATTTTGAATATTCCAATCTGTCAAAACCGGGAAGAATTTCACGTAATCAGCTTGATCATCAGAGATCTGAATAATCCTGAAATGAAAAATTCAAGGGACTCAGAATTTTTTCCCGCTCCATTTTTCCCACGCTTCAATCTCCGCTTTTGTCGCATGGGCGAATGACTTGCGTTTGATCTTCGGATTCCTGTACCAGTGTTTACCATCCGACACGATCTTCTTCGTTTCAATTTTTCCCGCCGAAGCAACGACGCATTCCATTTCCTTTTTGTCAAAATAGCGCAGCCATTCCGCCATGTCGGCTTTCAACTGAATTCCATTCACGCCGAGAATTTCATCTCCTACACTCAATCCCGCTTTTTCGGCCGGCGAACCGTAATAGATCTCGGTGACTTTTGTCACCCCATTCGGCTCCTGCACTTTGAAGCCGAAAAGATCCTGGTGCGGCAAACGTGAATTCACGAATTCCAATTCACATCCGATGTATCCGAGCGCTTCACTAAGGATCGCTTCGTAACTGTTCGGCTTGTTGATGTAATTGTTCCAGTAATAACTGAAGTCGGCACCGGCTTCTTCTTCCACCAGCTTTTTGTATTCCGTATCCGTGTAGCCTTTGCCTTTCAGCGCAAACTCCGTCCACAACCTTTTCATCACACTGTCGAGCGACTTTTTATTCCCGGAATTTTTGCGGATGAAAATATCGGTGACGAATGCCAGCAGACATCCTTCATGGTAAATGGAAGTCTTTCGATGCGGCGCTCCTGCTGAATAACCGTCGAGCCAGGTGTCGAAGGATGAATCGGCAACGGAAAGAAAATATCTCGCATGCGATTCGAAATGTTTGTCCATCCGCTCGTCGAACGTTGGCCAGTATTCTTCTTCCGACCAAACGCCGGAACGGAACAGCAGATAATCGCCGTAATACGTGGTCACACCTTCGCACACATAACCGAGTTTCGAATAATTCTCTTTCGTGTAATCGTACGGCATCATTTCCGCAGGGCGGATCGCTTTGATATTCCACGCGTGAAATAATTCGTGGCAACTCACGCCGAGAAAATCGTTGTACACTTCGTGCATGAGTTTGTAAGATGGCCCGAGCGCGATGACCGTTGATCCCATGTGTTCAACTCCATGATAGAATCGCTGCGGCATCATCTGGAAAAGAAAATGATACGTGTCCGACGGAAAACTTCCGAACATCGCCATCTGTTCGCTGATGAAAATGAAGAAATCGGAAATGATGGTTGGCCAGTCCGGCTGACATTCGCCCTGGAACCAGAGATTGAATTCCACTCCGTCGAGCACGAACATATTCTTCTTCATGCCCGGGCTCGCGATGAGCGGACTATCGGCAAGCGTGTGAAAATCGGGAGCGATGAGCGTGTGTTTTCCTTCGCTCCTGAGCGCGCACGCGATCTTCCAGTTTTCCGGAATATTGAATTCCACTCTGCATTCTTCACCGATCCGTTCCGGAACATACACGAGGCAATTCACGGGATTCATGTACAACTGCGAATCGTCGGTGTAAGTGGAACCCGCGTTCAGTTCCGAAGCGAAATATTCATACGTGATCTTTACCGAAGAATTTCCTTTGCACTTCACCAGCCATTTATCCTTCGTCACTTTTCCCGCGCTCAATTCTCTTCCGTCTTTATCCCAGCACTGAAAATTGCGGACATTCTTCGCGAAGTTGCCGAGTTCATACCGGCCCGGCCGCCACGAAGGCAATTGGATTTCCACCGTGTCCGATTTCAAACCGGAAACAGTCGCTTCGATCTGTATGTATTTTGAGGATGGCGTTGCGGAAGAAATTCTGTAATTCATAATTCAGGATTCAGTAGAAGGTCTAAAACACAAAACGGGAAGAATAGATCCCGCCGGACTGTGCATGTGAAATTAAGGGAAAAAATTATCCTCCGGAAGAATCCTTTCATTTGGTAGTGCATCAGTTTGAAGTGGTGTCAGTGTTTTATAACCTGACACTGGCTTGTGCGGTGGATCAAACTGATACACTACCCTTCATTTCAAAGGGAATTCGTTTTGTTTTCGGTGTCGCTTGACTTAGATCATTGTCCACTCTGCTCATCATCATTATTTCTTCCTTCAGATTGAAATACGTTTACGGCATAATACACATAAAACGGGAAACGAGGTTTGCTCTTATCAAATGATCCGGCGAATCAGTAAAAAAAACCGCGATGTGAACCAAATAAAAAACAAAAACAATGAACAATCTACTTTACATACTCGCTGTTATTCTCATCATCGCCTGGGCGATCGGATTCTGGGGATTCAATGCAGGAGGACTGATCCATATTCTTCTTGGCATTGCGATCATAGCAGTACTACTCCGCGTGATCAGCGGCAGAAGAGTTTAAATCACCAAACATCCATCCATTCAAAAAGAACAAACCATGAAAAAATCAATTCTTTACTTAGCAGCTGCTTTCCTTTCGATCGCGTTCACACCGGTTGAAACGAAAGCATCGAACAACACCGTTCAGACGGTCGTTCAAACAACCACTTCCACGAATGTTCTTCCGGAACAAACAAAAACTGAAAACCCGGCAGGACAAGCGGAGACAAAAGTGATCACGAAGAAAACTTCCAGTAGGGAACTTCACGTTGGTCCGGGAGGAATTTACATTTCTGTCGGGGCACTTTTGATCATCATCATTATCCTCATTATCATTTTCTGATCAGGAAAATAAATCACACGCGCTGTCATGAAAAATCTACTTTATCTGCTGGCGGTTTTGTTGATCATTGCATGGGGAGTCGGATTCATCGGCTATCACGCAGGCGTGTTCATACACGCCTTGCTTGTGGTCGCGCTCGTCGCTGTCTTACTGGGGGTCATTCAGGGAAGAAAGCGTGCATGAACCGGTAATTGCCCGCAATCTTTCAGCAAACCCTTCAAACCATTTGTACGCAAATGAAATTGAAGTTTTTCATTCTGATGATGATCGGGCTGCTCTTTCAGTGCGGGCATCTGTATGCGCAGGATGGAAGAGAAAAAATATCCATCAAAGCACGGCATTATCTCGTACATGGTGACACGGTCGTTTATTTTCAAAACGATACGGTTATTTATCTCCCGGAAGGAACTGCATACCGGATCAAAAAAGATGCGAGTACATTTCTCGCTTATCCGTTTCACGGTTACCTGCTCAAACTTTTTTACAGGCCGGAGAGTGAAACAACACCGGTGAGTGATACCGTCCTGATCATCAAAAGTGAATCTCCTTATGCAGCGTACGAAAACAGGATCATCCGGCATATCATCATTTATCCGATTGGTGTAACGGATCCCCCGCTTCCTTTATTTGTCGTCAAGAAGAAGAACGCTGTCGATTCGGCAGCCGAAGCCATTCACATCAACACAAGAGAGCAGATCATCCGTAAAAGCCTTTTCTTCCATGAAGGAGATTCGGTTCATCCTTATGTGCTCTCAGATAACGAACGTTACCTCCGGAGTTTTCCGTTTTTCCAGGATGCGCTCATCATGATCGACACGAATTACACTTCAGTTGATTCGGTGGATATCATCGTCGCGACAAAAGATGTCTGGAGTATCGGCATAACCGGTGGCGCAGTGATCATCGATCCGCATACATCAAGGATCCATGGAGAAATTTTTGATGGAAATTTTCTCGGTTATGGACAGCGTCTCGGGCTGAATTTCTCCTACGACACCAAACAGGATCCGAGGCTGGGCGAAGGAATAACGTATACCAAATACAATTTTCTCGGAACGCTCGCCGATCTGAATGCCGGATGTTCTACCGTGAACGGAGGCCCGCACCTGGGCGGAGAAAATGAATCATCCGTTTACCTGCAGTTGAACCGTGCATTCATTCTTCCTGCCACAAGATATTCAGGAGGAATAACAGCAAGTCTCAACCGATCGAATAATGTTTTTCAGAAGCCAGCGGAAGAATTTCTCCAATACAGTTATCTCTACACCGATGTGTGGTCGGCGTACACACTCATTCATTATAAAACCAGGTCCATCGAATTGCAGAGCAGGAACGGACAATATCTGTCCGGAAGATTCTTCCGTCAATCGTTCATCAATAAACCAAAACAGGAACCGGCTTTGCTCCTTCCGGCCTACAATGATCAATGGTTCGTGATCGGTGGACTCAATTTTTTCCGCGAGCGGTTTTACAAAACAAGATTCATTTCGGAATACGGTAAAACGGAAGACATTCCTTACGGTTATTTCTTTTCCGTGTACGCAGGTTACCAGTACGCTTCTTTCCGTTATCGTTTTTATTCCGGGACCGAATATGAAAAGGATATTGTTTATGCTAACGGAAGTTTCATGCAGATCCGTGCCATGGCGGGCACATTTTTTCACAGCGGAAAAGCCGAGGATATCATTCTCCGTTACAACGGTTACTGGTACAGCAGATTATTTTTTCCGTACGGAACAAAAATGCGGCAGATGTTTTCTTCTTCGTATGTCATCGCGCTTCATCCATTTCTGTCGGGGCCGGTTGGCGTGAACGGCAGTACAGGAATAAACGGCTTCACTTCGGATGTCCCATCGGGACTGCAGCGTTTGGTTGTTCATTCCGAAACAAGTTGCTGGGCACCTTTCCTGGTTTATGGATTCCGGTTTGTGCTGTTCGTGTCGGAAGAGATCGCGGCGATAGGGCCGAACAATGGATTTCTGCTCAACAGTAAATTGTATGCAGGCTTCGGTTCAGGCGTGCGGATCAAGAATGAAAACCTGATCTTCAGATCGCTTGAAGTGAAATTCTTCTATTACCCGGCTGTTCCTTCCGGCAATTCCAATTTCCTGGTCACTGTTTCTACGAGTGTCCGGCTGAATTTTTCTTCATCGCTCATTCACGCCCCTTCCTTCATCACGATGGAATGAATGATCACGGAAGACCGGTTTCATTAAAGTATGTTATGCGCAAACTTATTATCCCTTAATATCCCGAAGCGTATCACTCTGATTACTTTTTGGCATGACGATGATTATGCACTGAGCGGCTTGCATGATCATTATTGCGGCCGGGGAAGAATATTTTATGTCGTTCCTTTTATCGGCATTCACTATGATATTGATCAGGCTTTTCCATTTCATATTGAAATACATTTATTCCGATAAGTGGTATACCCGGAAAAGACTTTCTGGTTCGTATCCGCACCAGAGCAGGTAGATTCAGAAGCAGCGCCGGGAGTATTAACCGTTAAAATACTGAGCCATGGGAAACTTGCTTTATTTACTGGCCGTGATCCTTGTCATCGCGTGGGCGGTAGGATTCTGGGGATATGGTGCAGGAGGATTGATCCACGTTCTCCTCGTCATTGCAATTGTGGCCATATTGCTCCGTGTCATCCGTGACGCGGGAAAGACCTGAAACGATTCAACTATTCACATTAAAAAAACAAGCCATGAAAAAGACG
>DATJEX010000231.1:0-7325 GCA_035496135.1 Bacteroidia bacterium | reverse complement strand
CTCTTGATCTCCGGAGCCACGCGGTATTTGATGTACAGGAAAATAAGCAGCGCTCCACCGAGAAAGAAGAAGATGAAGTTGATCCAGAATTTCCGGTCGATCTTGATATTATTCAGCACTGAATTTTTGCCGCAGAGGCGCTAAGACGCAGAATTTGCGCAGAGAATTAATAACTGAGAATTTTTTCTATGACCACAGCAACTTTGTCGGCGTTGGGCAGCATCGTGAACTCGAGTGTTGAGTTGAGCGGGATAGCAGGAAGATTTTCCGCACCGACGACTTCCACCGGAGCATCAAGCGATTCAAAACAGAATTTTGAAATCCGTCCTGCGAGTGCCTGCGGGAATCCGTTGTTGTACGGTTCTTCGGTCAATACGATGCAGCGCGAATGTTTGCGAACGGATCTGAAAACAGCCTCTTCATCGAGCGGTGCAAGCGTACGCAGATCCACGATCTCCACTCTTCCCGGAAAATTCTTCGACGCGTTCTTCGCCCAGTAAACACCCATTCCGTATGTGATGACCGTCAATGTTGTTTTATCATTCGAAGTTTCCACTTCCTGAACCATTCTCGCTTTTCCGAACGGGATCACGTAATCTTCATCCGGCTCTATTGTTTTCGCTTCTTCCGTTCCCTTGATCTTCGACCAGTACAAACCTTTATGCTCGAGCATCACCACGGGATTCGGATCGTAGTAAGCGGATTTCAATAAACCTTTCAGATCGGCACCTGTTGATGGATACGCCACTTTTATCCCGCGGATATTACACAACACTGATTCCACACTTGAACTGTGATAAGGCCCGCCGCTTCCATACGCTCCGATCGGAACGCGGATGATGCAGCTCACCGGCCATTTTCCATTGGAGAGATAATTCGAACGGCTCACTTCGGTGAACAACTGATTTAAGCCTGGCCAGATATAATCGGCGAACTGAACTTCTACAATTGGTTTGCAACCGGTCGCCGACATGCCCACTGTTGAGCCGATGATGAATGCTTCCTGGATCGGTGTATTGAAAACACGATTGTCTCCGAACTTCTGCGCGAGCGTTGCAGCTTCGCGGAAAACTCCGCCCAATCTTCCACCCACATCCTGTCCGTACAACAACGCTTCCGGATGTTTCGCGAGAATTTCCTGCACGGCAAAAAGCGCGCAATCGACCATCACTGTCTTTTCTTTTCCTGCCGGCTCACGCACACCTTTCTCCTCGGTGATCGGTGTCGGCGCGAAATCGTGAAGAAAAAGATCTTCCGGACGCGGATCTTCTGCTGCTAATGCTTTCTGATAATCTTCGGCGACTTTCTGTTCTGCTTTTGTTTTTATTTCATCAAGATCTTTTGCGTCCAGTCCAGCGACGATCAATTGATTTCTCAATTTCGGGAATGGATCTTTTTTTGCCGCTTCTTCGAGATCGGTCCTGTACCATTCTTTCCGCACACCGGAAGTGTGGTGATTGAGCAATGGAACTTTCGCGTGAATGAGAAATGGGCGGCGTTCTTTGCGAATGATAGCTATCACATCGCGGATCGTTTCATATGAACGCATGAAATCTGTTCCGTCGATGGTGCGTGTTTCCAATCCTTTGAATCCTCTCGCATACTCACTTGCATCCTGCGCGCGTGTTTCCTTTGCTGTTGCTGAAATATCCCACTCATTATCCTGCACCACGTAAAGGATCGGCAGTTTTTTCAGCACCGCCATCTGGAACGCTTCGGAAACTTCTCCTTCGGTGATACACGCATCGCCCAATGAACAGGCGATGATCGGATTTTCTCCTCCGAAATCGCCTGAAATTTTTTCCTGCTCTAAATATTTCAATCCCATCGCGACACCTGTACTCGGAATAGCCTGCATTCCGGTAGCAGAACTCTGCATCGGGATTTTCGGTTTGTCGTCGTCGCGCAACGACGGATGCGAATAATATGTTCTTCCGCCGGAGAATGGATCGTCACGCTTCGCCATCAGCTGCAGCATCAATTCATAAGGCTGCATTCCGATCGCAAGCAGAATAGAATCATCGCGGTAATAAGCGGAAAGGAAATCCTGTTTTTTGAGTTGTAATCCGAGCGCGAGCTGAATGGCTTCATGTCCGCGTGAAGTGGCGTGCACATATTTCGCTGTCACTTCCTTGTTCGCTTCATAAATTTCCGTCATGGCTTTTGCGGTACACATCAGCTCGAAGGCCTTCAGCGCTACAGATACCGGCACGGCCGCTTTTGCACTTTTTTCAGTCACGGGAGAGGACATAGTTTCAGTAAAAAGGGACTAATTCGGGTGAGAAACGAAGATAAGGACAATTCCCAATTTTTCAATGTCCAATTCCCAATGTTCATTGGAGGAGAAGAACAAATTGGGCATTGGTAATTGACAAATTGGTCATTGCTGCCAGGTACCGTACTCTTATTTTTCGCATCTTGGAATATTATTAATCCCTGATGACCATTTACCCCGCGGCGTTCGCGATCCTTGTTCCTGTTTCGGCATTCCTGACGACAAAATTATTCCTGCTTTTTTCGGGGAAAGATCCGTTGCCGGTAAAATATGATGCAATCGACGGATTACGCGGATATCTCGCCGTCTTTGTTTTCCTGCATCACAGCGCGATCTGGTATTACTACGTTCAGAAAAAGATCTGGAAAGATCCTGACTCGCAGGTGTTCGATCATTTCGGAAAAACGAGCGTTTCTCTTTTTTTCATGATCACTGCTTTCCTTTTTTTCAGCAGGCTTATTGAAACCAGGAAAGATCCGGTCGATTGGCCCAGGCTTTTTCTCTCGCGTTTTACACGGCTCTATCCCGTTTACCTTTTATCCATGCTCGTCGTACTGGTCTTCGCCGGTGTATTGACACACTGGAAACTGCACGATTCAAAAAGTGACATCGCGAAAGAAATATTTGAGTGGACGACTTTCAATTTTTCCGGCGACCGCCCGGTGAATGGATTGCACCAGATGTATTTCATCAATGCGGGAGTCACGTGGTCGCTTATTTACGAATGGCTTTTTTATTTTTCACTTCCGCTTTTCACGTTACTGTTCACCAGGAAAAATGCCTCACCACTCGTCATAGGTTTCTCTGTTCTTCTGATCGCACTCATCCTCTGGAAAGTTCCGATCGAACTCATTCATATTTATTCTTTCGGTGGAGGAATTGCCGCGGCGTTCCTGCTGCGGATGGAAAAATTCCGTGTTCTTCTCGCCCGGAACATCTTCTCGTTTGCAGCGCTCATCCTGCTTATCGCCATGATACTCATCTTTCATTCACCGAACAGCATTCTGCCGATCATCATCACGTCATTCGTTTTTCTCATCATAGCCGGCGGCAACAGCCTCTTCGGATTTCTTACCCTTCCCGTTTCCAAAATGCTGGGAAAGATCTCTTACCCGCTTTATCTTCTGCATGCGATCATTCTCTTCATTACGATCGAATATTTTCCGGGCGCGAATTATGTCTCTCATCTTTCCATCGCGCATTATTATCTGCTCATATCCGGAACCTGCATCGTCTCGGTGCTGCTTTGCCTGCTCGTACATTATACCATTGAATTGCCCGTGATGAATTCGACGGGAAGGATCCTGAGTTATTTCAGGAAGAAGCGATTGTGATCCAGGATAATGTGCTGATGAGAAAATGTGCTGATTTGTCAATAAACAATTGAGCTTTGTAACTTTATTACTACCTCCCGTTATAATCACAAATGCGGCACATCGTTTTCATTTTCGCCTTAAACCTTATTCTGCACGATACCCATGCGCAAAAATCCGTTGATACGATCTGCATCTATCAGGATAGTGCAGGAATGCCATTCACTAAGTATAAACACATTTGGTTTGATACGTACAAATCTTTCAGCTATTGCCCAAGAACAAAACAAGACAGCTTTGTTGCAAACGATACTGCAAGATACTATGTCAAATATTATGGCAAAACAAACAACCTTGCGTTCGAAGGCTTAAACTCGGGCTACGATCATTACCTCTGTGGCGAAATCAAATTTTATTATGGTGATGGCACATTGAACCATACTGAAATTTGGGAAGAGGGGAAAAAATTCACAGATACTTGTTCTCACAAAAGCTATTTTTTCGACGGGATGGTACCTGGCGGCACATGGAAATACTTCTATAAGAGTGGTACTTTGAAATATGAATTAGAGTTCCCATTCTTTTCCAGTTGCGAAGGAACATACCCGAAAATTGTTACTAGAATTACTTATTACCGGAAGGACGGAACAATATCAAAGATGAAATATCGACGATGCAAGTATTATTGACTCTTCTACCAAACTCCCTCCGTAAATCCGTCTGAATCCGTAATCTGTTTTGTCCGTAGTAAATCCCTGCCCGCTGCGGCGCAGACCTTCGCTTCGGCAGGCGGGCGTAATCCCCCATTAGTACTGTTACCTGAATGTGTTCTTATCTTGAACCCGCCTGCCAACACCGGGGCACGTGCTTCGGCGGGCAGGGGCGATTCCTGAATGAAAGAACAAGTTCCAACCTACCAGCTTCTGTCCGGAAGAAGTGAAACGAGCGTAAAACTGGTTTACGAGCGTTACGGGAAGAAACTGTTCGTATTCGCGAAACAGAAATGGAGGATGAATGAAGATGACGCGTGGGACGTTGTGTACAAAACGCTCTACCGTGTGATCGACACGCATTCTTCGTACCAGTTTGTTTCGGAAGAAAAATTCTCGGCGTTCGTCTTCACCATCTTCATCAATTATCTCCGCAATTTCTACCGCGACAGGAAAAATCTGCCGGGCGAGATCGTGGAACTGGATGAACGGGTAACGGGAGATCATTCATCGGAAAAAAATCCTGATGATGTACCTTCTCCCGCGATGCAAATGCTGATGAATGAACTTGACGGCCTGGAAGATTGGGAACGCATTCTATTACTGATGCGCAGCCAGGATATTCCGTACAGTAAGATCGCCGGGTTCGTTCAGAGACCGGAAGAGCAGCTGAAAGTGTATTACCAGCGGCTGAAGAAAAAACTTTCGGACCGGATGAATGAAAAACTGAAACAAACCGACCTCAACACGCCTGAACATGGAAAATAAACCAATGAGCGACGAACAATTCGATGTGCTGCTCCGTCATGCGATGCTGGGCAAGGAAGATCTGTTCAACGAAAAAAACACGGAACACATGTCCACTCACGTACTTGATCCGAACGCGGAAAATATTTCCGTCCCGGAAAACAATATCGTATCGCGCCTCACCAAAGATCTCGCGGCAAAGAAATTCAACTGGAGACTGAATCTACTCGTGCTCGCAGGAATTCTTTCCATTGCAACACTTGTTTTCATCTTCCGGAAACAGGATCCGACACAAACCATCGCGCATAATGATTCGGCGAATAAAGCATTGATGCTTGCGATGAAAAGCGATCGCAACACCAAAGCGGAAGAATTACTCAATTCGAATCCGCTGCCCGTTACGAATCCGGCGATCTTCATGCTGAACGATTCAACAGACGATCTGATGCCAACTGATGTTGCACCGGTTGATGGCGGGCAGCATTATGTGTACACAGGCATGCACATCCAGGATGATCGTGTTCTGCATTATGAAGATGTGCCCACGCTCACTGATGATCAGAAATTACAAACCGCAAAAGACAAATTGAAAATGCTCAAGGATATTGTATCGAGCAGAAAAAAGGTCTATTCGAAAATTCCAATGGGAACCACAACAGTGAATGGGGTTAAACGTTCTGTACAGTCCTTCATCATCAAGAACGGTGAAGTGACAAACTTCGAATATCGGACCTTCCTGAATGATCTGCTGGTGCAGTCCAGATTCGACGATTATCTTGAAGCAGCTCCGGTAAAAGGAGGTTGGACCACTATCGGCATCCCTGAATTTGAGAACACCTACTTCGAAAGCACAAAGTACAACGATTTCCCCGTGGTGAATATCCCGAGAAAAGGTGCTGAATTGTACTGCGAATGGCTGACCACTTCTTTGCAGGACGCTGTGAAGAAAAGAGAGGTCAAACTCACTAAAGAATTTCCGGTGATCAATGATTTCAGGCTTCCGTGTGATGTCGAATGGATATATGCAGCACGCGGTGGCCACGATTCGCTGAACATCAAATATCCCTGGCAGTATGTAAATAATGATGTTCAGAATTCCAATCACTGTTTTCTGTGCAATTTCAATTACACCATATCCAAGGATCATCTCTCTTCAAGTTTGGTCTGTCCGGGTTTTGAAAAACTCAAACAGGGCGGATTCCATCGCGAGATCATTACAACAGCGGGATTAGCGATAGACACCCTGCTCACAGCACCGGTCTATTCCTACAATCCGAATGATTATGGACTCTATTGCATGATGGGAAATGTTTCCGAAATGGTCTGGACCTGGAATGCAGATGATCCAAATGTAAAAGGGGTTTCAAGGGCAATGGGAGGAAACTGGAACAGTGACGTGAACAATGTAATGATAGAAGCCTCAGAACAATTTGTCGGGATGAATGATGCATCACCGCTTATCGGATTCCGGCCGGTCATGACCGTTACCAATTAAATCGATGATCGGTTTCCGCCCGGTGGTGAACGGGTCATTACAATTGTGCGATGATCAAGCTGGTAAAGATTTAAACCAGTATCTGAATTCCTTGTTTTATCTTACCGTCCGTCTATGAGGTCATTTTATTTCACTTTTCTTCTTTTGATGATCTCCTTTACACTATTCTCCCAGGCATCTGTGTCTGGGAGAATAGTTGATTCATTGCAGTCACCCGTTCCTTACGCTATAGTAGCACTCCTTCACAGCGGAGACAGCGCGGTCGTTCAAGGAAAGATCACTGACGGAGACGGCAGATATACTTTTTCTGATGTTCAGTCCGGCCGTTACGTTCTGAAAGTTTCTGCAACCGGCTACTCAGACAACTATAGCGCTGAATTGAACAAAGACAGCATGCAGGATCTGACCGTACCTGACCTTACGCCGGGAAAGACCTTGCAACTTTCTGCAGTTACCATTTCAACGATCACACCTACCGTTCAATTTACCAATGGAAATATTACGGTGAATGTTGAGAATAGCCCCATTGCGAGAGGAAATTCAGTGTACGATCTCCTGAGCAAACTTCCCGGAGTGGGCATTGAAAATAACTCGATCACCATCCAGGGGAAGGCCGGGGTCATCCTGATGATCGACGGCCGTGTTCAACAGGTATCGGACGAGCAGTTAATGACCGTCCTGAAAGGAATGAGCGCGGCTACGATTCAGAAGATCGAAATACTGAAAAATCCCCCGTTAAAATATGATGCCGCCGGAACTTCCGGAATGATCAACATTGTAACGAA
>DATJEX010000230.1:0-4986 GCA_035496135.1 Bacteroidia bacterium | reverse complement strand
ACATGGGCGAAACGAAAGACATTCACCAGTTCGCGATGAATCCCGATGAAGGTGAACATACGGTGACGTGCGTGGATGAGAATGGAGAAACGATCTCGATGAAGTTTACGATCGTGAGTAAGAAAAAGTAGTTGAGGAGTTGAGAATATGAGGAGATGCGAATAGGGAAATGATTCTGATTAAGTTTACGATTGTGAGTAAGAAGAAATAATGTGCTGATGTGCTAATGTGTTGATGTGCAAATTGGGAATTTATAATTTCAATTAGCGGAAATCAGTGCAATCAGCGGCAAAAATTCTGAAGATGAAAAGATTTCTACCGATATTAATCTTGCTGGCATCTTGTGGAGGCTCAGAGAAAACTCCAATGGTAAATTGGCCCTCAAAAGATTCAATTGCAAAGATTACAGAGCAAGATTCTACTGACCAAAAACCTAAAGTAATTGAGAAACTTCCCCTCGATACTATTTTTGATCGAATCGACAGTTTGGTTTTTCAGCAATATAAGATGGTCGTAATCACCACCTACATGAATAATTCCGTTCTCGATATTATTGATCAGATAAATCAATTCGTGATCATGCCTTTGAAACAAAAATTTTCATTTTACAAAAAAGGCATATTGATTCATTCTTGCAAATTGCCTATCAATCGCGTCACCGTTTTAAGTTCCAGTAATAAGATGGTCAATATACTTGACAATGTCGTTATGTCTATTGGTTTGTTAAAAGGAACTAAAGGTGCGCTATATCAAACTTATGGAGCAGGTGGTTGCAATGCATGCTCGGAATCCTTCGGATTGTTCGACTTAAATGGAAATCTATTGTGCTTTCACTACAACACGAGATCAAAAGTTTATGTTAGTTTCGGCAATGACAGTATTGAAGGTGTAAAGACAGGTATTCCTCTGGAAAAAATTCAATCACTTGATTCCTTAAAATACATTTACCCCCCATCAAATCCTAAGTAATTCCATCTTCGTTGAAATAACTACCACTCTGCGCCCTTTGCGTGATCTGCGAGAAATATTCCCGCGTGATCTGCGAGAATATTTTGGAGCAAGATCTCCTGCGTTTCAAAAAAACGTTTCGTCCCGTCCGTGCGCAGCAGGAGCACGCGCGTGGCCGGGGCTACTTAATTCGGTTCGGTGCATCAAAATTCGTGAGCACGCACATTCCCACCCACAAAATGACACCCCTACGGGGTTTTCAAAAAAACATGGCACCTACGGTGCTACCGGAATGCCGCTCCTACGGAGCTCAGATCACCAACCAATATCCCGCCGACCGGCGACCCTAATCCCGGCGACCGTGCGCAGAAAGTGCGCCTGCATGCCCTTCCATGAAAAGATCTTTGATCCTGACCTGGAATTTTCTCCCCTTCACTTCCGTTTTCTTCCGGAACGAATCGCTGCTCAAGACAAAAACTTCATGCGTCCGTTTTATTCCGGAAACAACATACGGATAGAAATTGATCCACGTATTCCGCAATCCCATTGTCTTGCAGGAACGTTTGCCAAGAAAAAAATGATTGTAGGCAAGGTGAATATTGATCAATGCTTTTCTCTGCCATTTTTTCTTCGGAAAAGAAGAAAGCATCGGCTCGTACGCGAGGGCGTGTGCGAGTGAACGCGTGTCCTCATCCGCGGGCGGCTGCGTGATCGTCCATTTATATAATTCACGAATCGCTGTCTCTTCATCGTCGGGCAAATATGCTGCAGGAATTCCGAGAAGATAGCCGATGTATTTCCACAAATGAAAAAGTCCATTCAATTCCTCTTCTGTTGGACGAAACCCAAGATCGCGCAACCCGCTCACGTACGCGAGTGAAAAACCGAGATTCGTCGCGACCATGTCCCACATGTTGATCGGCATTCCCCATTCGGAATTTTTCCAGTCAGTCTTCTGCAGAATACTCACGCGCGCGAACGCATGCATCAGCCGCACTTTGATCGCCGACTTGAAACCGATATTATTTCTCTCGAGTGCATCTTCGCCCGTCACATTCACCCAGAACTCGATCGTCTCCGCCATTCTTTTCGCCGCACCTTTTTTCAAAGCGCCTGTGAAGATGAGCGGTTTGTTGATCGCCGAAGATTCATATCCGCCCATCAGACAATAATTCCGCAGAACGATGAGCGAGAAAATTCCCGTTCGCCGACAGAACGCTGCACCGGCTTCTACTTTTTTTCTCTCGAGCCATTGGGGAATTGTTTCAGCCTGGGCGAATAATTTTTTCAATGATTGCGGTGCATCAATAGAATCAATCCCTTTTTCCAAAGCTGTATTCACCATTTTATCCGCTTCCACAAATCCGAGTTTGAAATAAACTTCGTTGATCACATCATCTGCGAGCAAATCTACTTCGAGAAGTTTGGGAATGTGCTGGTCGATCTCTGCTTTATCCGGAACCGAATTTATTTTCCGGATGATCTTTCTTCCGCGTCCGTGTTTCCAGTAATGATCGAAGCCGGGGGAAGGAAAGATATGGCGGGTGGGATTCAAGATCGAAGATTCAAAATTCAGGATCAAAGGTAGTGACTCCTTGGATGATAGAATTTTGCCGCTGATTTCACTGATTTTCGCCGATTAATTCCCCCATTCACTCTGCCGAAGCGGGAACCTTTGCCTGAACATCATATAAATGAAATCCCAATCCGATCGAAAAGCTGAATCCGCCGAGCCGTTCATCATGCGCAGGTGCATACGCGGTCACACTACCCGTTGTTTGTGACTTTGCTGCCAGATGAATCGCGCTGCCATAGCCACCATATCCATTTGCGAAAACAGACAGCCACTTATCAAGATAAAAATTGATCCGGGTGTTAGCGATCAATCCGTAACAGAATTTCGTATCCTCTATTCCAACTGAAGGAAGAGGTTGAGCAGCCGTGCTGTCTACTGCATAGAGATAGGTGGACACATCAAAATAATTGACGAACATTCCCGCTCCTGCTGACCATTCAAATCCATATTCCTTTTTTCGTTGATAGGGGATGATCACATAATCACCATGCAGTGCCAACCCGCTTTTACTCCAAATATATTCCGTGATCATTTGTCCGTCTTTGAATTTCGCACCAGAGTAAGCGCTATTCGGATCCGTGCCGAATGTTCCGATCGCTCCCTGGAAATTCTTTACTCTGTCCGGCAGTGTATTCAAACCGATCCTGATCCGGTCGGTAAGATTGTATTCGAGCCCGATGCTCCAGAGTTCCCCCGTAATTGTTTCCAAAGCAGAATTGCCCGTAAAACCATGCGTATCGAATTTCCGGAAAGGATACTGATTGTAAACATCGAATGTATTCCCGATCGGGCTCAATCCGAAATCCAGTCCGAAATAGACATGAAATCTGTTGAAGGGAAAATCATTCTTGCCGCTCGTGTTCTGCGCAGAACATGGCCGGAGAAAAAAGATCGACAATAAGAGAAGTACTGATCTCATGAGGTATGCAGAACGATTAACGATAAAACAATGGAAATATTGCCCAATGAGAATTTCATTCCAGAACGGAATTTTCAACCTCGTGATCATACTCACCCGTTGAAATCAGATCCTCTTATTTAAAAAGATATTTCCCCTTCGCATCGATCGTCACATCCGGCACTTCGTGATTATTCTGAAAATAATCGTAACCGTCTTTCAGATTATCCCAGAATGTGCTGAGTGTTGCATCAGGATGCGCGACTTTCAACGGAGCAAGATTATCAATGCTCATGCGCGTTGGAAAAATATGGATCGGAATATTGGATTGACCATCCGTCTTTGCTTCTACTGCCAACACATACACTTCGCGGATCTTATCGTCGGTGATCGGAATGCAACCAATGGAAACACAATTGCCGTGGATCATGATCGCGCCGCCTTTGTCACGCGCGCAACCGAAAATATTGTCGCTCGCATTCGGATAACTTACGCCGAGCGAAATGAGATAATTGCTGTACGGATTGAAAACACTCACGTGATAGAATCCTTCGGGCACCTGTCCATCGCCCTGGCAGCGCTTCGGCCCGACATCCCCGGAGATATAACACATCACGTAGGTGTCAAATAATTTCCACGTTGTCTTCGGCGATCTCACCCACACTTCCAATTGATGTTCCTGTTTGAATCCGCGGATGAATATTTTCAGCGATGAAGTATCCATTCCGAGACTATCGAGTCTATGTTTCAGATAGACCCATTTCAGGTCGTAAGCTTCTTTCACTTTCGGCGCTTTTTTCTGTTCATTCCGGAATGAAGAAGTGGACGGAGCGGATAAAGTGCTTTGAACCCATATCCAGCTCAGCAAAGTGATGCTTACAAAAAGTGTAATTGTCCGACCGAAGTTTTTCATTGCTGATGATCGTATTGGTTCATTCGGAAGAATTCAGCCACAGATTGCACAGATTTGCACAGATTATATTTCGTTTCACTTGCAATTTGCATATGAGTGCGATTCGGAATTCGTTCCCTTCAAGCGGCAGAGATCACTTTCTGATTCGTTGTCTTTTTCAATTGTTTCGGGATCGCATTCAGGATCGTATCCGCTAATTTATCAATAAGTGCTTTCTTCAGCTGTGCGCGATGCGTGACGATGCTGATCTCGCGGACCGGTTCGGGCGATTTGAAATAACGAACCGCTTCCAGTTGTTTGCTGCTCAATCCGAGAACGGCGAGATAGGGAATGATCGTCATGTGTTCGCCGAGTTCAACCAGGCGTTTCAGTGTTTCAATGCTTCCAGTGCGGTAATCCACCTGCAGTTGATCCGACATTTCTTTTCTGACTTTACACAAACTCATCACCTGGTTACGCATGCAATGTCCGTCACCAAGCAGCAGCACGTCGTGAATGGAAATATCTTCTGCTTTCAATTGTTTCTTTTTCCACAATTCATTCTTGCGCGAAACGTAGCCGACAAATGGTTCATGGAACAAAGGTGTTTCATGCAGCAATCCTTCATGCAAGGGTGTCGCGAGAATTCCGCAATCCAGTTTTTCCTGTTTC
>DATJEX010000229.1:0-3948 GCA_035496135.1 Bacteroidia bacterium | reverse complement strand
TGGGTCCGTGATTCCTACGCCTGTGCCGATCCGAAATACAGGCTGAACATCCGCGTGGTGACCGAATATCCCTGGTCAAATCTTTTCGCCAACAATCTTTTCCTTCGTCCTGCTGCTGATGAAATAACAAATTTCAACCCGGACTGGCACATCATCTGCGCTCCGGGATTCAAAGCTGATCCTGCGATCGACGGAACACGCCAGCACAATTTCGCCGTGATGAATCTGACCAAGAAGATCATTCTCATTGGCGGAACAGGTTATACCGGCGAGATCAAAAAAGGAATTTTCACATTGCTCAATTATATTCTTCCGCAGCAAAGGAACGTGCTATCGATGCACTGTTCGGCGAATGAAGGCAGATACGGTGACACCGCGATCTTCTTCGGCTTGTCAGGAACCGGAAAAACAACATTGTCCGCTGATCCGAACCGCCAACTCATCGGTGATGACGAACACGGCTGGAGCGACGAAACTGTTTTCAATTTCGAAGGCGGATGTTACGCGAAATGTATCGACCTCACAAAAGAAAAAGAACCGCAGATCTGGGAAGCGATCAAACCGGGCGCGTTGCTCGAGAATATTGAATTCCTTCCGGGGACAAAAACGGTTGATTTCGCAAGCACGAAAAAAACAGAGAACACACGCGTCGCATATCCGATCAATCACATCTCGAATTCCAAAGAAATCTCGATCGGTGGCCCGCCAAAAAATATTTTCTTCCTTACTGCCGATGCGTTCGGAATTCTTCCTCCTATTTCCAAACTGACACCCGCACAGGCGATGTACCATTTCATTTCCGGTTACACAGCGAAAGTTGCAGGAACAGAAATGGGGATCACCGAACCGCAAACCACATTCTCCGCCTGCTTCGGAAAAGCATTCCTTCCATTGCATCCGGGAAAATATGCTGAACTGCTCGGCAAAAAACTCAAAGCGCATACCGACATCAATGTTTGGCTGGTGAACACCGGCTGGACAGGCGGAAATTACGGAGTAGGAAGCCGCATCAAACTTTCCTACACACGCGCGCTCATCACCGCGGCGCTCGAAGGAAAACTCAACAAAGTGGAATACGCGACACTTCCTGTTTTCGATCTCGCTTATCCTACATCCTGCGAAGGTGTTCCTGCAGAGATCCTCAATCCGCGCGATACCTGGAAAGACAAAGCTGCTTACGATGCGATGGCTGCGAAACTTGCAGCGCAGTTCGTGAAGAATTTTGACCAGTATGCTTCAGGCGTTTCACAGGAAATTCTGGATGCAGCGCCGAAAACAGAAATGGTAAAGGCTTAGTCAGTCCTCGGTACATCGCTTGTCAGACTGAGTGGACGCCTGCGGCGTAGGTATCGAAGGCGACAAGCGACACTCGGACGGACAACAATCAGTAATAGTTGAATTGAAGAATGAAATCCCGGATGAATCAAAGTCCGGGATTTTTGCTTTCTTAGTACAACTTGAAACACGAAACTTGAAACTCATGAAACTCTCCTACCTCCGGATCATGAAGTCAGCTCTGCTGTACTTCATGGCCTTCCTCCTCTTCTCTTGCTCGAATCCTCCAGCTGAAAAAGCAAAGACTGACAGCGCACCGGATTCCACTCCGAAAAAAGTCGTCGTGATCGACACGACTCCGCGCATCACCGGCTTTGGCGGAATATTTTTCTTTACCGACGATGTACAGGGATCGAAAGCGTGGTATGCGCAGAATCTTGGGCTCGATACGAACGCTTACGGAGCAACATTCGAGTATCGTAATGCGAACAATCCAGATGTGATCAATTATGCCGAATGGAGTCCGTTCAAAAAAGGCAGCAGTTATTTTTCTCCGTCGAAAAAAGATTTCATGATCAACTATCGTGTTCAGAACATCGAAGGGCTCGTGAGAAAACTTCGTGCGGGCGGAGCGACGATCTGTGACAGCATCGCTTCGTACGATTACGGGAAATTCGTTCACATTCTCGACAACGAAGGAACGAAAGTCGAATTATGGGAACCGATCGATCATGTGCTGACCGACATGGGGGGAAAAACAGTTAAGTAGGCGGCAATGAAGTACAGGCAAGCTGACTTCATTGCGGAGTAACCAGTCGGCAGAAGGCGGTAGTGTATCAGTTTGCGTGATGTCGTGGTGTTATCACCCGACACTGGCAAGCGCGCCTGCTCAAACTGATGCGCTACCCAGAAGGCGGAAACAAATCAGTATCCATTTCCTTTTGATACTTTTGCCGGCGCATTATGGAATTTCTCACCAAACCCTGGCCCTGGTACATCGGCGGACCGCTCATCGGACTGATGGTTCCGCTTTTGTTGCTGCTCGGCAATAAAACGTTCGGCATTTCCAGTTCGCTTCGTCATATCTGCGCCGCTTGTCTTCCCGGGCAGATCGATTTCTTCCAGTACAACTGGAAAAAGGAATCGTGGAATCTGCTGTACGCATCCGGAATTTTAATTGGTGGAATCATCGCCGGACAAGTTTTTGCAAATCCCAACCCGGTGAATATTTCATCCGAAGCGATAAAAGATATTTCCGCTTTTCATGTTACCGATTTTTCCGGAATGCATCCGAAAGAACTTTTCAATTTTCACGCGCTGCTCACCGTGAAAGGATTTGTACTGATGATACTCGGCGGATTCTTCGTCGGATTCGGAACACGTTATGCCGGGGGATGTACCAGCGGTCATTCCATCATGGGAATTTCCAACCTTCAGGTTCCGTCGATGATCGCGACCTGTTGTTTTTTCATTGGCGGATTGATCATGACCTGGTTCATTCTTCCTTACATCATGCAACTCTGAAATGAAAAACATAAGATATTTTCTTGCCGGAATTATTTTCGGGATCATCCTGATCAAATCGGAAGTGATCTCGTGGTTCCGCATACAGGAGATGTTTCATTTCCGTTCCTTTCACATGTACGGAACAATTCTGAGCGCGATCGCAACAGGAATGCTTTCACTTTTCATCATCCGGAAAATGAAATTGAAAACCATCGATGGCGAACCGATCGTTGTTGAACCGAAAAAATTCACCTGGGGAAATGTCATCGGCGGGCTCATCTTCGGTCTTGGCTGGGCGCTCACCGGCGCATGTCCGGGCCCGCTCTACGCACTCACCGGTGCGGGAGTATACGTGATGGCGGTCGTATTACTCGCGGCTGTTGCGGGAACGTGGGTGTATGGCTTGATCAAGGAGAAGTTGCCACATTGACATTTTGGTAGTGTCTCACTTTGCGTGGTGTCGTGGTGTTACACCCGACACAGGGTTGAGCGCTGGCGGATGCAAAGTGAGACACTACCGACACTTTTATTCATCGGATATTTTTGATCTGAACTTTGCTCCGCGAATTCTGCTGACAAAAGCTCCTTTGTGCATTTCATATTTCGCCGTAAATTGAAGTCTCGATGAGTCAGGTATAGAAACCAAGACACGCTTTCCTGAATTATTCAGCAATCTTAATCAACTCACGCAACGCAAGCAACCAGGAAACTAAGCAACAAAGCAACTAACTAACCAACCCAAGCAACAAAGCAACCAATGTCCATCATTCTCATCACCGGCTCCAACAAAGGAATAGGATTCGAAACGGCACGGCAGCTCGGAACGAAAGGACATCATGTTTTTATTTCCGGAAGAAATGAACAGCGGCTGAATGAAGCGCTGCAAAAACTTCTGAAAGAAAATATCACTGCTGATGCGCTGTTGATGGACGTAAGCGATCCGGAAAGCATTGCTCTCGCCGCTGAACTTTTTGCAAAACAAAAATTGAAACTCGATGTGCTCATCAACAACGCGGGGATCGGTGTTCGAAATGATCGAATGATCTCCTCCGACGATGAAGCGGTCCTGGGTGAAGTGATCAACACCAATGCTTACGGGCCTTTACGAGTGACCAAAGCGTTTCTTCCGTTCATGAATTCTCCTGCACGCATCATCAACATTTCAAG
>DATJEX010000228.1:0-2607 GCA_035496135.1 Bacteroidia bacterium | reverse complement strand
GCTTCCACATTCTTCTTCGAATTCCCTCGCGTGAAGCCGGGTGTTATCACCCGGCTGGAATTGTGCGACTGGATTGTATAGGATAGTTATTTCACTGCCGCTTTCAACGCTTCCACATTCTTCTTCGAATTCCCAATGAAGATCTTCCCGTCAATGATCGCCACCGGCCGTTTGAGAAAAGTATATTCTTCAAGGATCAATTTTCTGTATTCCTTTTCCGTCGTTGGTTTAGGATCGAGCGTTTTATATTTCAATGCTACGCGGCTGAACAATGCTTCATAACTCCCGGCGAGTTTCGCCATTTCATCCAGTTGCGCCGGAGTGATCTTTTCCGTTTTGATATCCTGCAGCGGCGTTTTCTTTTTATCCATACCTGTTTCCTTGATGATGCGCGCGCAGGTGGAGCAGCTCGATAAATAATAGCATTTTTTCATAGAGCGAAATTATCCATTTTGAGCTTAGCATTTGCATCTGTGCAGATCTGCGTGATCTGTGTGACACTTTTTTTCAGGAGCAAACCCTGCATCACTTCAAAAAACCACCTGTCCCCCTGCAGCGTGGCGTACATGGTACGCTTCTGCTGCATGGGGGCTAAGAAAGTTGGTTCACTTCATCAAAATATCTCTGTGCCTCTGTGCCTCTGTGGTAAATTATTCCGCAACTTTGTCACTCAATTTCCCATTATGAAAGACGCATCCAAATACGGTTTCGGAACCAAAGCCATTCACGCCGGACAGGAACCCGATCCAACTACAGGAGCCATCATGACTCCGATCTATCAGACATCAACTTATGTACAGGAATCTCCCGGAAAGAATAAAGGCTACGGTTACGCCCGCGGAAAAAATCCAACGCGCATTGCGCTGGAAAAATGTATAGCCGCACTCGAAGGTGGTGAATATGGCTTGTGTTTCTCCAGCGGAATGGGATCGATGGATGCCGTCATCAAATTGCTTCGTCCCGGAGATGAGGTCATCACCGGCGACGATCTCTACGGGGGATCGTACCGCATGTTCACGAAAATTTTCGCGAATTATGGCATCAAATTTCACTTCATCAATATGACCGATGCGGCGAACGTGAAGAAGTTCGTGAACAAGAACACAAAGCTCATCTGGCTCGAAACGCCCACGAATCCAACGATGCAGATCATCGACATCGCGGCATGTGCGCAGATCGCGAAGGAAAATAAAATACTTCTTGCGGTCGACAACACATTCGCTTCTCCTTATCTGCAGAATCCACTCGCGCTCGGTGCTGATATCGTGATGCATTCCGTTACCAAATACCTCGGCGGACACAGCGACGTGGTCATGGGCGCGCTCGTGATGAACGATAAAAAACTCTACGACGATCTTTATTTCATTCTCAACAGTTGCGGAGCAAATCCCGGACCGATGGATTCTTTCCTCGTGCTGCGCGGAATAAAAACACTTCATATCCGTATGGAGCGTCATTGTTTCAACGGAAGAAAAATTGCGGAATTCCTCAAGACACATCCGCGCATCGAAAAGATCTACTGGCCGGGTTTCACCGATCATCCGAATCACGACATCGCGAAAAAGCAGATGAAGGACTTCGGCGGAATGATCTCCATCGTCCTCAAAGGCGCCGATCTCGATGCCACTTTTAAAATTGCTTCTTCCTTCAAAGTATTTTCGCTCGCCGAATCACTCGGCGGAGTAGAATCGCTCATCAATCATCCGGCTACGATGACGCACGCATCCATTCCGAAAGAAGAACGCGAGAGAGTAGGAGTGGTGGATAACCTGCTTCGTCTCAGCGTAGGAATTGAGAACGTAGAAGATCTGCTGGAAGATCTGAAGCGGGTGTTGGGTTAATGTGCAAATTATCCGATGTGCAGATGTGCAAATTGGATTTTGTAAGTAATTTCATCTGCACATTTGCATATCAATTCATTTACACATCTGAAAAATGAATCACTACTTCATCACCGGAACATCACGCGGCATCGGGAAAGCGATCGCCGAAAAACTGCTCGAACGTGAAGATAATTTCGTCACCGGCATCGCAAGGAACTGTTCCATTGAGCATGACCGCTACGAACATTATCCCATCGACCTGAGTGATGAGCAGGCGGTTCTCGAATGGAAATTCCCGTTATTGTTCAACGCAAAGAAGATCGCACTCATCAATAACGCGGGAATTCTCGGCGAAGTGAAACACGCCGGAAGAATGGAAGCGGATGGAATGTGCTCGATCTTTCAACTGAATCTTTCCACCCCTTGCGTGCTTACCAATGCATTTCTGAAAACATATTTCGATCACAAAGCACAGCAGGTGATCATCAATGTCAGTTCTGGTGCGGGAAAAAATCCTATCGATGGATGGAGTGTGTATTGCGCCACGAAGGCGGGACTTGACATGTACACGAGAGTAGTTGCGGAAGAGATCAAGCTGAGCGAGCGCCCCAACACGTTTATTTTCTCCGTTGCACCCGGCGTTGTAGACACCGGCATGCAGGATCACATTCGCAGTTCCGATCGATCGGATTTCAGCCAGATCCAGCGGTTTCTCGACCTGAAAAAGACCGATCAACTGGCTGATCCGGACTTGGTTGCCCAAAAATATTGTGCTATCTTAGAG
>DATJEX010000227.1:0-6399 GCA_035496135.1 Bacteroidia bacterium | reverse complement strand
GGAAAGGACTCGACGGATTCAAGGAAGATTCTCAACTCTACACCTGGTTGTACCGCATCGCGACGAATGAAACACTTTCGTTCATCCGCCAGCGCAAAGCAGATCTGCAGGTCCGGTTCGGTGATGTAGAACATTCGATCGAAAGTAAACTGGAAGATGATAATTGTTTCCGTGGTGATGCCATCCAGAAAAAACTGCAGATCGCCATTCAGCGGTTGCCGGAAAAACAACGGATCGTTTTCAACATGAAATATTTCGAGGACATGAAGTATGAAGACATGTCCGCTGTTCTTGAAACATCCGTCGGTGCATTGAAAGCATCTTATCACCATGCCGTTAAAAAAATTGAAGCTTACATACGCAGCAATGCGGAAATAGAATGAATGAATTGGACAACATAGAACTCCCTTCCGACTTCGACGATCTTTCGAAGCACGCTCCTGCCCTGCATGAATTGCGGAACAGGACGGGTGAATTCGTGTTGCCCGAAAATTATTTCGGTGAGCATGCAGAATTGATCAGCGCCTTGACTTCCATTCCATCTGCCGGAGAATTCATTGTGCCTGAAAATTATTTCGAAGAACTCGCTGAAAAAATAATTTCTCTTGCGAATATCTCCGCGATAAAAGACAAAGAAGGTTTTGAATTGCCCGAAGGATATTTTGAAAAGTTTGCGGATGATATTACGTCAACGGCAGAACTTCATTCCATCACGCACAAAGACGGATTCAACGTCCCGGTGAATTATTTCGGTGAATTCGACGCGGAACTGAACACGAAGATCGCGCTGGATAATCTCAAACAGGACGAAGGATTCAACGTTCCGGACAATTACTTCGATAAATTCACGGAACGTATCGTGGCACAGGCTTCACTCGAGGATGCGATCGATAAACTTCCTGCTGTTCCTGAAAAATATTTTGACACGCTCGCCGACCGCATCACCGCACGCATCAAAGCGGAAGGACATGAGGTACCGGAAGCGGTGGAGCGCGGCAAAGTGATTGTCTTCGCAGAAGTGATCAAACGTTATGCGCGCCCTGTTGCCATCGCTGCTTCTGCCGCGTTGCTCATTGCCGCTGCATTCTGGTTCCTCAATAAAAATGAAGAGCCGGGTAAAAAACAATTGGCGAAGAACGAACAGCATGTTCCGAAAATTTTACCGGCTCCTGTCGTTGCTCCTGCTCACAAAGACAGTGTTGTTACGGTGAATACTGTTCCGCAGAATATTGCGCAGCAAACCGCTCATCCGAAAAAACATAAACCGCAAGTAAACCAACAGTCACAACAGGACGTCCAACTTGCAAAGAATGACATCATGGAACAATCTGACTTGCTGGATGTGAATACCGTCGCCGATTTCATCAACACGAGTACCGATATCGACCTCAGCAAGCAAACGATCACCACCGATCCTTCGATCGATGCCGATGTGATCAATTCGAATCTTGATGTGAATGACATTCTGAACGGAGTAAATAATCAATGATGAAGCAATTCTAAAATGAAACGCATTCTCTGCATATCGATCCTTGCACTTTTCTCCACGCTCCTCAGCGCGCAGACCGGCACGGATACGACCGCTGCAACCGCAACGGGAGCCGAACGTGTGCAGTCGCTGCGTGTCGCTTACTTCACCAAACGCCTTGATCTCACTGCTGCCGAAGCCCAGAAATTCTGGCCGGTGTATAACGAATACCAGGACAAACGTGATGCGGTGCGCAAAGCGGAAGTCGAGAACAGGAAAAAGATCATGGATGGCGCGAATACACTTTCGGATGATTCACTAACGAAACTCGCGGACGAAGAAATAAGATTGCGGCAGGAAGACATGCGCTTGCAGGCGGAACTGAATGAAAAACTGAAACCTATTCTTCCTCCGAAAAAACTCGCCTTGTTGTACGTAGCGGAAGATGAATTCAAAAAAGTCCTGTTGAATATGCTGACACAGGATGCAAATCCGAAAGGAACAAAAGGACCGAAATAATATGCGGAGCGTGCGCCTTCATACCATCCTGCTTCTTTCTCTTATTCCGTTGTGGAGTATGGCGCGAAGTGGCACGAACGATTCTCTGCAGCACAGCGCTTCATCCATTTTCAGAAGCAGTCAGCGTGAAGTGCGGAATTATATCCGCCCCTGTTTGTATTTCAATTATTTCGGAACGCGTTCAACCCCGATCGATCATAAAAATGATTTCCCCACAAACCTGCTGACAAACAGGTTGGGGCAATACCGTTTTGCACAATCCAACATCGGTTTCTATTGCCCGCTTTATACACACACCCATTTCGCGGGAGCCGACAGCAGCGACGTGAATACTTTCCATTTCCTGATGACGATGAATGGCCTCACCGACATGCCTGAGTTTTCTAATCTTGACAAGCAGCATAAACTCTACAAGATCGGACTCGGCTTGCGTGCCATTTATTCTTTCCGCTCGCAGTTCATTCTCTTCACCGATCTTTCACCATATGTCGTTGGCGATAAATTTGACAAGCAGTCGACACAACAATTAAGACTGGCAGGCTCCGTTGTTTTCAACTGGATGATCAATCCTTCGTGGAGCGTGCGCGCCGGTGTAACGAGAACTTTTCTCTGGGGAAACCGCTGGGTGCTTCCGATGGTTGGAATCCGGATCGGTAAACTCGACGGCAAATTTTATTTCAGTGCTCAATTCCCGCGTTACACTTCTTTCGTTTTCCAGCCTTCTCCGAAATTTTCCATCACGCTCTACAGCCGCGCGTATGGCGGAGTGTACAACATCAGCAATGGCGATTCCATTTATTTCGGAAGTGATACCGTTATTCAATTCGGTCAAACAGGACTTGCGAACGGATTACGTTTCGAATACCGCGCATCTCCCGATTTTTCATTCTTCGTTTCACCCGGTTTTGCAGTTCAGAATCATATCTGGCTTTATTCGCATTCTTTCAACGACACCGTTCATGTCTTCAATCGGTTTGCTCCATTTTACAAAGGAAGGCCCGAGAATTCGGTGTATCTCCAGTTCGGCGTCACCTGGAGATTCGGAAAAGCAAAACGTTCGACCGGGAATTACCTGATGTACGATGTATTCGACATGAACAACGGAATGGATCCGGGCGATAATAACTCCGGACCCGGCAACAGTGATATTCCTGCTCAATACAGCAAGAAGCAGATGCAGGATGTGCAGTACAAGGACGTGGCGGATCTCGTGGATGATACAGATCTCTACTAATGGAGGGAACGAATTACAAATTGTGCGAATATCCTAATTACATATTATACAAATTACGATTAGTATATTAGCACGATTTGTAATTTGTTCCCGCTTTGGCAACTTCTTCATTATTCAGATTAGCTCCTACTCCGTCTGGTCTTCTTCATTTGGGGAATGCCTTTTCCTTTTTGCTCACCGAAAAACTGGCGAAGAAAAATAATGCGGAGATCCTTTTGCGGATAGATGATTCAGACGCGGAACGCAAACGCCCGGAATATGTTCTCGATATTTTTGAAACCCTCGACTGGCTGGAAATAAAATATCACAAAGGCCCTGCGGATCCGGAAGATTTTGAGAAGAACTGGTCGCAGCACACGCGCATGGAACTTTATCGCGAGGCATTGCAGAAACTGATCGTGCACAAGCGCGCTTTCGCCTGTGAATGCACGCGCAGGCAATTGCAGGCGCACGACGGACGTTATCCCGCTACGTGTGAGCACAAGAATATTCCCCTCGGAACCGACGACACATCGATTCGATTGCTGGTCAAACCGGGAACGATCGTGGAATTCACTGATGAACATCTTGGTGAGCAGCGGATCGATCTTGATGAAGTGGGCGGCTCCTTCAATATCTGTCGCCGCGATGGGCTTCCCTCTTATCATCTCGCTTCGGTAGTGGATGATGTTCATTTCGGCGTGACGCACATTGTCCGTGGAATCGACCTGCTTCCTTCGACGGCTGCGCAATTATTCCTTGCTGAAAAACTGGGCGGGAATAATTTCTACAAAACAAAATTCTATCATCATATTCTTATTCCTGATGAGCACGGTGAAAAACTTTCCAAATCGGAAGGCGCACTTTCACTCAAGACGATGCGCGATTCGGGAATGACAAAAGCGGACATACTGCAACGCTTGTCTTCGCTTCTCGAAATGTATCATTGACCGGAATCAGCGTGATTAATTAACTTTACCCCGCATGAATATTTTCTATTGCACCGATCTCAGCGGACACTCTGTCATTCTTGGTGAAGAGGATTCCAAACATGCGGTAAAAGTGCTGCGCCTTAAATCAGGTGACAGGATAGAACTGGTGGATGGAAAAGGCGTTCGCGCCAATGGAGAGATCGACGATGCGCATCCGAAAAAATGTTCCGTCATCATTACCGACAGAAAAAAAGAAAGTTCCGGAAGAACATATTCCCTCCACATCGCCATTGCTCCAACGAAGAATTCCGATCGTACCGAATGGTTCGTTGAAAAAGCGGTGGAGATAGGAATTGACCAGATCACACTGCTCGATTGCGCGCATTCCGAACGCAAGCGCATGAATACCGACCGGCTGGAAAAAGTTGCCATCGCCGCGATGAAACAATCGGAGCAATCGCGACTGCCGCACATCAACGCGATGGTTCCTGTTAAAAAATTCCTGGATGAACTTCCGAAAAAAGGACAGCGTTACATCGCGCATTGCCGCGACGGAGAAAAGATCATGCTGAAGAACGACCTGAATACGGTCGGTGATATCGTGATCATGATCGGGCCGGAAGGAGATTTTTCAAAAGACGAAATTCTCGCGGCTATGTTCACCGGGTTCAAAGAAATTTCTTTCGGTGATACGCGCTTGCGCACCGAAACAGCGGCGCTGATGGCGGTGATGAGTGTGAAGGTGCTTTCCTGATCGTTAATCAATATTTTCCACTATGCAATTAACTACCGAAGAAATTCAATTATGTGAGTCGAAAGGATTTGATAAGCCGCTGGCTGAACTTATCCGTATGCAAACAAACAATCCTCTTCAACTTACTCCCGGAGAAGATGAGATCGGCGAGGTTGCAGAAGAAGATCGTGGATTGTGTTCGAAGATAAATTCCTGGAAAGATCTTGCTTTCATTCCGGCCAACAAAGAACTTTTCCGATCGAAAGGTTACTTATTGTTTCTGTTCAAAGAACCAGTTCATACGAACGGCGAAGATTTCATCGCCATGATCAAAGGAACAGACGAAATTGAAATCGCGAAATGGAGGAAGACTGAAGGCATCAATCATTCGATCGACAATGATGCCCTGCTTTCAAAATTGAACGATTGGAAAAAAATAGCCGAATTCACGATCATCGGTGCCGGAGCAGCCGGCCTTGATCTCCTATGGAAGAGAAAACCGCATGACATGCGCGCTTTTACCGCTGATGTAAATGAATTCTGCCCGGACATGAATGGTCATTCGGATGACGTGGAAGCTCTGCAAAACGACCTGGAAAACATGAGCGAATTAACTTTGTGGTGGAGTTAGAGGAAAACTATCAATCCGGAGCCATCCTTGGTTTAACTTTTCTCTTGCTCATTACTTTTCCTGTCATAGCATTTACCTGGATGACATAATATTTCTTGTATTCCCCGCAGTGGCCACAATGTGAATAGACGGTCCAGCAGTAATAATCTTCCTCGGGTAAAACAAAAATAAACCATCGCCCACGATCGCGATAATAACGTCTGCGCTTTTCAGCAATGTGCTGCGCATCCGCCTTCGTTATCTTAAATGTATCTGGCAGGATCGTAATGTGAGAGGGGTCATTACCAATGTAAAAATGTTCCCCATACACGTAATTCATACAATTGGCGGAGCGGGGAAATACAGAATAGCTATCTGCAAGAATAAAGAAATCTTTCAGTTGCGGAAGGTCACTGTGCCTGAGAAGAAGAAAGGCAAAATTTTCTTTCCGGCTGAGTAAACTGTCATTTGCCGAACGAGCCAGGTCTGATAAATCGAGAAGCAGAGAAAGTGTGTCCTGGCGTTTCATTATTTCCGGATGTTCATCCAGTTGCTCGCGAATCGCGACATTCAGCACCAGGATTTCATAAATTCTGTATTGAATTCCATCCAGGATAGAATCTTTGCCATGATCACTGACCACCATGCTTTCAACAATATATTCGCATTTTTGATATCCCTGGCTGAATTGTTTGTATTCCGAATTATCCACTGCTGCAAAAAGACTGGAGATTCCAGCGATCAATGATACGAGTGTTACAGGATACTTAAGCATCTTCCCTCCTGCCGGCCGCACTGCACGATAACTGGAAAATATTTTCCGTTTCCATTTCTCCACCAGATGACCACACCAGGAAATAATGTTCCCCGCAATAATCTTCAACAACAATCTCTGATCTGATTACAGTTGAGTGATCTTTGGAT